>JAJZQR010000028.1 GCA_021806765.1 Chloroflexota bacterium
ACTTCCTCGCTTGCCTTCTCCTCCAGCTCATCCTCGCATACCGGGAGGTATACGCTGAACGTGGTTCCCTTCCCCACTTCGCTCTCCAGACCCAGGTGGCCTCCATGGTCTTCCACAATCGCCTGCACGATGCTGAGTCCGAGACCAGAGCCCCGCCTCGTGCCGCTCCTCTTCGTGGTAAAGAAAGCATCGAAGATCTTGCCCCTGATCCCGGGCGGAATCCCAGGGCCGGTGTCGCTCACACTGAGCTTGACGCATCCACCGACCTCCAGCGGATTGTGGCGCCCGCAGGGCTCGTCCACGTAGACAGTCTCGGTCTTAACGATGATGTGGCCGGCATCCTGCATCGCCTCGCGGGCGTTGAAAACCAGGTTGAGGACCAGTCGCTCGAATTGGGCAGGGGACCCACTGACAGGCTGCAAATCGCGGGCAAGATCGAGGTCAATGACCAGGCTACGGGGCTTGTTCACGATGCTCTCCACGGCTAGCTCTATCACTCGATTGAGGTCCGTCGGCTGCCGATCGACGACGCCTCTCCTGCCCAGGGCCATCATGTCCTCATTGATCTCGGCCATCTGCTGGGCAGCTTCCTGCATGAGATCGCAGAGCGTTACGGTGGGGTGGTCCTTGGGCAGCTGCTCCTTGATCAGGTCAGGATAGCCAACAAGGGGCCCCAGAAGGTTGTTGAAGTCGTGTGCTACCTGGCCCGCTATCCGCCCCGCCGTCTCCAGCCGCTGGGCACGCAGGAGCTGGTCCTCCAACTGCTTGCGCCTGGTGATGTCCACAACGAAGCCCCTCAGGCCGATGGGGATGCCCCCACTCATGATGCGACTGGAACAGATGACGACGGGGAAGGTGCTTCCGTCTTTCCTCACCGCCATGTATTCTTGGGGTTCCAGCGATTGCCCGGCCAGGACCCTCTCGATGTTGCCCATTGCCTTTTCTCGGAACTCAGGGGCCATCGCATCGATAACGTTGATGCCCCTCTCGAAGTCCTCTTGCTCATAGCCGAAGTGCTCGTAAGCGGCTCGGTTGACGAAGGTTAGGCGCCCCTCTGCATCGATCTCGAAGACCGTCTCGGGCAGGGAGTCTGCCAGTTCCCTATACCTTCGCTCGCTTTCCCGGAGAGCATCTTCCGCCCTCTTGTGTTCGGTGATGTCAGCGATCACTGCCACGAGGTCGCTGGGGTTGCCAGCCGCATCCTGCATGACGGCAGTGGAAACGCTCACGTCGATCAGCAAGCCGTCTTTTCGCTGCCGGCGCATTTCGGCGTTTGTGAGCCTCTCACCCTTCAGCAGCCGTTCCCGGAGAGCCCGGTAATTCTGCAGTTGGTCAGCGGGGACAATAGGATTCGACAACCCCAGCACCTCCTCCTCCGACCAACCGAAGATGCGAGTGGCCGCCGGGTTCCAGAGCTTGACGTGATCATTCCGATCAGTGGCAATGATGGCCAGCGGCGAGGCTTGAATCAGGGCCTGCAAGGCCTGGTTGCTCTCCCGCAGCGCCTCCGAGGACCGCCTTCGATCCGTGATGTCGAAGGCGAAGTGCAGGTAGAGATCCGACCCCATGGGGATCCAGTGCTCATCCCACACCTTTCCCAGAGCCTCCACCTCCAGGTGCTGCGCCTTGCCCGTTGCGAGGGCAACGGGCGCCAAACACCAGGGACACGGCTCCCTCCTGTGCCCCCACGTCTCGAAGCATCGGGTGCCGGGCACGGCGCCGGCCTTCACCCCGGCCTTGTTGGAGGCCACGATTTCACGGTTGGGGCGCAACAGCACGGCCACAGTGGGAAGGGCATCCAGGAGAAGCTGACTCAGAGGGCTGGTCTCCTGCAACGTGCCCTCCAGCCAGCGGTGCCCGGTCTCCGCTTCTCTCTCCTCCAACTTTCCTTGAGCGGCGGACAACTCCTCGGCCAGTTGTCCGCCCGTCTTATCGTCATGCATCTGGACCTTCAGTAAGATCAGGATTGATGGATCTGCAGATGAGGCACGCAGGGAAGCACCGGGGCACAAGCTCCGCCAGCGTTAGATGCGAATGTCTCGCCTCACCACTTCTGGAAGGCTTCCCTGTCCAGTACCGTCAGCCAGGCATCCACGACGTCTGGATCGTAGAGACTGCCTCTCTTCTGCCGGATTTCTTGCGCCACTCTATCCATGGGGATCGCCGGTCGCCAACCCCATCACCTCTGCTATGAAGGACGCCAGTCTGCTGACCCGGCGCTGGTGTCCTGCCGTATAGGGATCGCGCACTTCGGCCATCGTTGCCATGGCCTCCATGGCACCCAGGAAGCTGCCCTTTAGCTGCGCGCACAGCTGCCGCAATTCGGTGTTCTTGCGCCGGATCTCTGAAGCCTTCAGCCCTTCCTCGGCACTTCGGGCCGTCAAGATGCGATAGCCTGCAGAGCGGAAAAGCCGACACAAAGCGGAAAGGACAGCCGCTTCGTCGTCGACCACCATGACGGTTTCTTGCATCTCCGGCACGGCTCCCCCCTCGGACCTCGTTGGTGTCGTAACATGGGATGGCATGTGCTCGTTGAGTGTGGTCTTGGTCTGTTGGCTCTGCCTTAGCTGTGGACGTAGACGGTCGGGCTCACCACTCCCTGACGAACGAGATAGCTCAACTTGTCCAGAAGTGGCCGCCTCAGCGCCTCTCCTCTCGGAACGATCAGCATCCCGGTCGCCGCTGTCACATCTCGAGACACCACCATTCCCTCCCTCAACTCCAACACGTTGAGGGCGATTTCCTTAGAGCCGTTGGGGTCGGCAGGGGTCTGGAGGGACTCTCCCAAGGCAGCAACGATGGCTGGGTCATAAGCGCCGTCTGGCCCCAGTCTCAGTTGAGTCTCCACGAAAGCTGCTGGCGATCCGGTCTTGGATTCCTGATAGTGATCGAAGGCATCGGCCACGGCGATGATCCTGGACCCCATGGGGATAGCATCCCATCGCAGCTTGTCGGGATACCCCTTGCCGTCCCATCGCTCGTGGTGATGCCGGACCATTACTCCAAGACCTTCCAGGTTATCGATAGTCTCCAGGACAGCCTGCCCTGCAACCGGATGCTGCCTCAGCAGGTCTCGCTCTTTCATGGTCAGGTACTTCTCATCTCGTCGGAGGATGTCGTCAGGCAGGCTGATTTTCCCGATGTCGTGTAGGAGAGCCGCTATCTCTACATTCGTCGTGAGTTCTTCGCTCAACCCCATTTGCCGGCAGATGGATAGGGTCAGGAGCGTGACTCGCCTGGCGTGCCGGCCAAAGGTCGGGTTACGCAGTTCGATGAACCCGGTAAACACCTTTATGGTGTTGAGAAAACTCCCTTTCAGCCGTTGGTAAAGGTGCTCCAACTCGACGCTCTTCTGCCGGATCTCCTCGGTGCGCTGCTCGACAGCCTGTTGAAGGCTCTCGTTCCACCCCTTCAGCATGCCGTTCTGTTCCTGGATGAGAGCCTGCATTCGCCGGTTCTCCATTATCAGCCGGTACTGATCGATCCCCTGCCTCACCAGCAGCCGCAGATCCTCGGGGTTCCACGGTTTGGCCACGAAGCGGTAGACCTCTCCCTGATTGATGGCCTGGGTCGCGGCATCCAGGTCTGCGTATCCCGTCAGCATGATTCTCACAGTGTCGGGCCAGTTCTCCCGTACCTGGTTGAGGAATTCGACGCCGGTTACTTCGGGCATGGAATTGTCGGAGATCACAAGCCCCACGCTGTTGTTGCGGAGGATTTCCAGTCCCTCCGCAGCGCTAGATGCCGCATAGACCCGATAACCATCCGTTCTGAAGAGACGCCGTAGTGAGGACAGGACGTTGTCCTCGTCGTCCACGAGCAGTATGGCGTTGCCGACCTCTCCCACGAAAGCCTCCAAACGTCAGTGAGAAACCCTCTCGCCGGTGACGAAACCGCTGATCAAGACCCCCCGCCTCTGTCCATCTTCGGTGTCTCCCAAGGGAACGCAGTCGACCTTCACCGATTGCCCGTCGAGTATCAGTAGTGCGTTCTTCCGCTCAGCGCCACGGTGTGCCACGGTGCGTGCGATCTCTACTACCTCTCTGGGGAGCACAGTGTCGACAGCGCTTCCCAAAATCGACAGCCGATCTATGCCAAACACACAGTTGACGTGGGGGTTGGCGAAGGTGACCATCTCATCGCAATCTACGCCAATTAGCCCAGCGGGTACGGCGTTTAGAACGTTCTGCAAGGTTCGGATAACCGCGATCTCGGCGTAATCCTCACCCAGACACGGGCTAGTCGCGGCTTCGTGCAGTTCCACTCCACCGTCTGGCCTTTCGGGAATCATCTCCAGCCGCCCCATCTCCTTGCGCAGAGTGGTGACCTCGTCCAGAACCGAGAAAGCGAATCTGGTGGCTTCGAACTGCTGGACGGAGGCGCGGATGGTCGTCTTCAACTCCTCCTCATCCCACGGTTTGGAGATGAACCTGTATACCTCTCCCTGGTTGATTGCCGACTGCACCATCTCCGCGTCGGCGTACCCGCTGAGGACTATTCGAACAGTGTCGGGATGGAGGGCTCGAACGCGGCTCAGGAACTCTATCCCGTTCATGCTCGGCATCCGGAAGTCACTGACAACCACCCCAATAGCACTCTCGCTCTCCTCAAGTAACGCCAGGGCATCGGTGCCCGAGTTGCATGTGAGGACCCCGTAGTCTTCTCGGCGCAGCACCCGCTTCAGGGCGCTGAGTATGCTCTCCTCATCATCCACCAAGAGAACCATGGGTGCTTCGTCGGCGATGCGGTCATTCTCCGGCATGTCTTGATACCTGCGAATGAGTTGCCGTGGGTATGGCGGTGGAACCCCCTAGCAGAGCATCAACTCGCTGTATGAGTTGGGAGATGGTCTCAGGGTCGAACTGGTTGTCTTTGCCCTCACTCAGCAATTCGTTAGGAGTTGCTTCCGCGCCGAGTAGCCGGCTGGCTGAGTCAGCCACCCGGACGATGGCGAGAAGTCGCCTGATTCGTTTCTCTTCTGCCTCTGATTCCCCGGCCACCGTTGGGCAGCTGTTGTGATGCTCCGCAATGCAGCAGTGAAATGGCAGGGGAAAGTTCCATCGTTTGGACAGAACCGTGCCGGTTTGGGTGTGATCAATGCCCAAGAGCTCTTGTTCGGCGTCACGGGAATCCATCCCTTTCTTCTTCGCAAACTCGACACTGTTGGCAAACTCCTGAGGAACGGAGACTCCCAGCACTACCTTGCCGACGTCGTGCAACAACCCCGCAATAAACGCTTCTTCGACGGGATCATATCGACTGTGTCTGGCAATGGCTTGAGCCCACATCGCGCAGGAGAAGGAATGGCGCCAGACCAACTCCCGATTAGCTGCCGCTCTCGGCTTCTGAACGGAGCCCGTTTCAAAAAGGGAGATGCCTAGGAGCAGAAGCCGAACCTGTTCAAAACCGAGCAGCGTGACCGCGTGTCTTACGCTGCTGATCCGCCTTGGTAGCCCATAGAAAGCTGAGTTAATGACGCGGAGCAGTCTGGCGGTGATGGCTTCGTCCCTGGAGATCACCCTGGCGATATCGGAGGCGCTCGATGCTCTGTCATCTAGGAGCCCCATCGCCTTCTGAATTGCGACCGGCATCGGCGGCAACTGTTCGGAGTCTCGAAGCCAGGCCTTTACACGGCGACGAGTCTGTTCGACGTCTGCTGAACTCATCGGCGGTTCTCCCCATCAGCAGACTTCTCGTACAACGGCGGGTCCACGAGCAGTTCCACTGTGAAGGTAGTGCCTACACCGACTTCGCTGCCCACCCGTATCTTCCCTCCATGATTCTTGATCAGACTGTAGCTGATCGATAACCCCAGCCCGGTCCCTTGCCCGATGGGCTTGGTGGTGAAGAAGGGGTCATAGATCCTGTTGAGGTCCCTCGGGGGAATTCCCCTGCCGTTATCGGCGATCTCGACGAAGGCCATATCTTGAGTCGAATAGGTTCGAAGGCGGATACTGCCTTGCTTTCCCTTCTCAATGGCCTGCCCGGCATTGACCAGCATATTTATGAATACTTGGACCAACTGGTTGGAATTACACTGGATTTGGGGTACTTCTCCGTATTCCTTGACCACCGTGCAGGTGTACTTAAGCTGGTTCCACACGATGTTCAGGGCGCTGTCCAGGATCGAGTTGATGTTGGCCTGCTGAAACTCGCCGGTATCCGCCCGGGCGAAGGTCTTCAGATCCTGAACAATCTTCCTGACCCGCCGAGACCCTTCCACGGACTCCTGAATCAGTCCGTCCACGTCGTCCAGGATGTAGCCGAGGTCGAGCTTCTCCCTCAGTTGGTCGATTTCTTCCAAGAGAAGCGCGATCCGGCCACCCTCGAGAGTCCTCAGCGCCTGGTGCATCCCCTCCACCCTAACGAGGTACGATTTCACATCCCGAAAGTACTCTCCCAACGTGTTCAAATTGCTGCTGATAAACCCAATGGGATTGTTGATCTCGTGGGCTACGCCTGCGGCCAACTGCCCGATGGAGGCCATTTTCTCCCACTGAACCAGCAGCGCCTGGGGCTGCTTCAACTCCTCCACCATACACATGACCGATGGAGATTGGTCACCTGGGGTGTGGATCAGCGATGCGGAGAGCCGCCCCCACATCGTCGATCCGTCTTTCCGACAGTAGCGTTGTTCGACCTCGTAGGAGTTGCGTTTCCCCGCGATCAATTCGGATAGCAGGTCGCCATCCCCAGGTGAATCCTCCGGGTGGGCCAGGTCGGAGTGACTCATACCGAGAAGCTCTTCCCCCTCGTATCCCAGCATTCTCCGGAGCGCGGGGTTGGCCTGCACGATGCGCCCCTTCTGATTGACCAGCGCAATCCCGAAGGCTGCGCTTCTGAATATCGCCTGGAATCGTTCCTCGCTCTGCCGTAGGGCCTCCTCTGCCCGTCTGCACCCAAAGGCATTGCCTTTGCACTCTGAAGCCATGCGAAGAACTGCCAAGCCGTCGTCGCTCCAGATGTCGCTTTCCATGACATTGTCAGGACCTATGACTCTCAATGCATTCTCAGCTCGCCTACAATTGACTTCCGCCTCCTGTGACTTCAACAGTAGGCTGCGGAGGGCATGCAATCCCTCAATCAGTTGCGCTCTGGTACGGTTTCAGTCCCCCGGGCGCGACAGCTGCAGAACAGCTGCAGACTTGGTCGTGAGAAACGGCAGCCGCGCCCCCAGTCTCCTAGCCCATATAATCGATATCGGACTCTGGCTGCGCGGAGAGAGTGTCTCGCGCGCCAGTCGTGGCTCAGGTCGATACTCGCTGTGGGGCCAGAACTGGCTCTTGCACTGGGCCGAGAGGGCTGCGGCCACCCAGTCGCATGCCGAGATTCAACTTAGGGTAGAAATAGGATAGGGGAGTTGGCCCTTGATGCTGGTTTCGAGATGAGGTTTGGCGACTGCCTGGCTCAGCTTATCGATAAGTACGGATGGAAACGTCCGCAGTTCGCCAAAGCTCTGGGGGAACATGGCGTTCACCCTACCCAAGTGCGCCGTTGGCTGCGCAATGAGAGAACCCCCAAGCTGAACTCGGGCTATTGGGAGAGGATAGCCGATCTGCTCGGGTTGAGTGAGGCGGACCGAGAGCATTTGCGGGACGCCCAGGTGCAGTCTCTCCAGGGAAGAGCGGAGATCGTGAGAACCCGCGACCAGAGGGGGCTCTGCCGGCTGCCAGAGATCGCCGGGTGGCAACTTGACCACCCCCAACCCGCTGGTAGTCCGTCGGCTCTGGATCGAGCCGTCCAGGAACCGGTCTTCAGGGGAATTCGTGGACGCCACAATCTGCTCAGGGCGGCGAGAGAACTGATCGCGGCGGCCCCGGCGCCACCAGACAGCCACAATCGCGAGATTCTCTTGATGAGCCAAGGCGAGGATCCATTCCATGGGTTATTTGTCGATTCCGCATCAGCATCCGCGGTTCTTCATGCAGTGCTTGAGAAGGGCTACGACGTAACGCACCTCGTGCGGCTCGGTTCGGATGCGCGTCGGTCCGCCATCTTCGCGGAACGGATGCTAAAGCTACTGGCAACAGTGGGCCGCCATCGGCCGCACTACTTCCCAGAGTACCGCGTACATCGCGACCCTTACGAAATACTCGTAGTGCCGGGAAGAGGAGCACTCATTGGCTTGGCCACCAAGCGGCCCGATACCATCGACGCCGGGCTGGTGCTGGCTGATCCCCAACAAGTGCAGGTCGTTCGTTCCCATTTCGCAATGCTGAGGGCTCAGACCAGACCACTGCTGGTGACATACTCTGGCGGCAGGTTCACTCTCGAGTACTTGGAGGCTATCGTAAGAGCTGAGGAAAAGGAGGGAGATGACCTATCTTGCATGCCAGGGCTGGACTCGTACACTCAGCCTTACTCCTGGCTCGGGGACAACTCCAACTGGGCGAGAAGCCTCGTGGCTCGAAACATCGACTCAGGCTTGATGATCGATCTGCAAAGGCGGCGTCTCAACGCCTTCTACCAACAGGTTGAACGGTATCGGTTCTGGCAGATCTGCCCGAAGAAGGCGATCCTCCGATTGGTCCGGGAGGGCGAGGGCAACCCATTCGACTCGTACCACCAGGTCGCGTTGGGTGATCGCCTCGAGCAACTGGAAAACGTGATCGTGCTCCTGGACTCCTTCGACAACTACAGGCTGGCGCTGATCAGCGAGGCGGAGGAGAGAAGCTATCTGTCGGCGACCTGGTGGCAGGTGAAGTGGGATGTCAAAGGGGATCACAGGGTGTTGCTGGAACCCGGGTCTTCGGAAGAGAAGGATGGGGACAGGCAGCAGGGGCTGGAGATCCTGGAGCCCGTCGTGTGCAGGGCGTTTCGCGATCACTTCTTGGACCTGTTCGAGAACAGAATCAGCCCGCTGAGCAAAGACAAGCGCGAAGTAAGGCTCTTCTTGGAGGCTCAGACCGCTTGGCTCCGGAAGCGAGCCGGGAAAGACCGATAGTGCTCACCCTCGTTTCTGGCGATTCGCGCTCTCAGCTAAGGGAAAAGTTGACCACCTGGCTTAGCAGTTAGGCTCCGCCGTCCTGACGGAGTTGCACCTCCTGGAGTCGCTGACGACTCTCCCGGAATCTGTGGGACTCACCCTGGAAAAGCAGCACGTGAGCATGGTGAGTCAGGAAGCTCATCAGACTCTCTTGGAACTGGAGCACTGGAGCCCAACCACTTGGCAGGTCATCGTATACTGTCGGTATACAATCCATGTACAAGAGGTTCTTGATGTCCCGCGATGCTGTCTTGCCGGATAACGACCGCTGCAGCGGCACGAAGGTCTACCTGGCTCTGAGGTCCGCGATCATCTCAAACCAGTTCACCCCAGGCGAGGGTCTCGTGGAGCAGAAGCTGGCAGATCTCTATCAGGTGAGCCGGACTCCTGTCAGAGAGGCCCTGCAGCGACTGACTAAGGATGGCCTCGTGGAGATGATCCCCAGACGGGGTGCTTTCGTCGCCCGATTCTCGATAGAGGATGCTGTGGAGATCTTCCGAATGCGGGAGGCGCTGGAAGGCATGGCTGCTCGCCTGGCGGCTGCCGCCATTCCGGATACAGAGATCGACCGGTTGCAGCAATCCCTCGCCTACGCGGCCTCGATGCCCGAAGCTTCTCGCCTTCAGGCGATGTACGACGCCGGAGGCTCAGTACACGACGCAATACTGGTGCACAGCCGCTCACCTCGGATGCGAGAGGCGGTCGGCAGCCTCGTTAGCCAGATAACTCGCCTCAGGGCTCTGGCGGTGACGGCGCCAGGGTGCATCGAGCAGAGCTTTCACCAGCACCTCGCGATCCTCGCTGCCTTGAAGGACCGGAACCAGGACAGGAGCGAGCGCGCAATGAGAGAGCACATAGCAAGCACCCTCGAGACCATCACGCAAGTCATCATGGGAGGGTCCCGTTGAACATCAGTATCAACTACCCCAGGCGCATCCAGAAGGTGCAGACATCCCTCGCCAAGCACGACATCGACGTCTACATCTCGATCCGCCAGGCGAGCTTGCACTACCTCCTCGGCGCATTCGCTCCCTGGCGAAGCGCGGTCGTCGTACCGAGGGAAGGCGATGCGGTGGCAGTCCTGTGGAACGCCGATGCCGCCCGCCTGAAGACGGACACCTGGTTCGACGACAGCCGAATCGTCGAGTGGGGCGACAAGCAGAACCCCGGTTTCATCACGACCATAGCCAAGGTCATCAAGGAGATGGGGCTGGGCAGCAAGCGAGTGGCAGCAGAACTGACCTGCGGCGGGCCGCGGGTAGCGCCTGGGCTGATGCTCGCCTTCGAGTACCAGCAACTGCTGGCTGCCCTGCCCGATGCCACCGTCGTGGACGGCACGGATGCCGTGGACGAGGTCATGGCCGTCAAGGAGAAAGAGGAGATAGAACTGCTCCGGCAGGCCGCGGCGATTGGCGACGTCGGGCTGCGAGCAGCTATCCGCGAGATCGAGATCGGCGTCACCGAGAACCACCTGGCCGGCGTCGGCGAATTGGCGATGCGAGATGCTGGGAGCGACTGGAGTTGGTCGGTCACGGCCGGCAACGAGGTGGGTTCAGGATACCGTGCCTCCTACCCCATGGGGATCACCCAGCCTGCGACCGAGAAGCTGATCCAGCTCGGAGACATGGTCATCCTCGACTTCCATCCCATGTACCGTCTCTACTTCTGCGACCTCACAGCGAACGTTATAGTCGGCAAGCCCACTCCTCAGCAGCAGAAGATCGCGGACGTCTGGCAAGAGGCTGTGCAGGTACTCCTGCGTGGCATGACCCCGGGCAGCCGAGTGGCGGACGCGGCCGCGGCGGCCCACAGGTTCGTGGACGAGGCCGGGCTCGGCGAGTACCTGTGGCCCGCCTTCGGGCACGGCCTCGGCACCGACTCCCGTGTCCCACCCCTGATCAACGAGAAGAGCGGGGAGCTGTTCCTGGGCAACATGGTCGTAGCTGCCGGCATGCACATCTATTGGCCCGGCGTCGGAGGCATGCGTCTGGAGTTGCCGACCCTGGTGGCCCCGAAGGGCGGCATCCCGCTAGCCAAGACCCCGCTCTGCTTGCAGGTCCTGGACAAGTAGCACTGCAGGTCCAGGTCACTTCGCCGGGAGCGCAGCCGAGGTGGCCGCCCCCAATCATTCTTTGAGCATCTCTATCAACGGTCTAAGAATTGGGAGGAGACTATTGAAGATCCGCGATGTGCGAACCATTCTGCTGACCGCGCCCATCCCCAAGGAGCATCAGTGGACCAGCGACTTCGGCACCGCGCTGGCCTTCAACGCGGCTATCGTAGTGATCGAGACCGACGAGGGGATCACGGGCTACGCCGAGGCCAAGGGCACACCCCAGGTGATGAAGGCGATCATCGAGCACGAGCTCAAGCCGATTCTTGTCGGCCAGGACCCCACCAGGGTGCAGTACCTGTGGGAGCGAATGTTCAACGGCTTCCGCCTGGGCCTCTCCCTCTACTACGGCCGCTCCCAGCCGATAGCCACGGCCCCCGGCGAACTGATGTGCGCGATCAGCGGCATCGACGTAGCCCTCTGGGACATCGCCGGCAAGGCCGCTGGAGTCCCTATCTACAAGCTGATGGGCGGCGGCATGCGAACCCGCATCCGTGCCTATGCCAGCGGCGGCCACGGACCTGCGGGGGAAATCGGCGAAGAGGTCGCCAGGTACGTCGAGAAGGGCTTCAAGGCCGTCAAGATGCGGGTTGGCGGTAGGGATCACCCGCGGATGGTGGACGGAGCGGTTCGCCGCGTGCGTGAGGCCCGGGAGGCCGTTGGACCCGAAGTAGAGATCATGCTGGACGCCCACGGCAGCACCAACGTGGGGGATGCGATCAAGATCGCCCGTGCCCTCGAGCAGTTCGACATCACCTGGTACGAGGAGCCGGTCGTCTTCCACAACTTCGAGGGGCTGGCCGAGGTCCGTCACTCGACTCCCATCCCGGTGGCAACAGGAGAGAACCTCTATACCCGCTTCGCCTTCCGCGATCTTGCCCTGGCTCGTGCGGCTGATGTCTGGCAGCCGGACATGGCGATGGTGGGCGGCCTGACGGAGATGCTCCGCATCGCCAACCTGGCCAACGCGTTCGAGTTCTCGCTTGCACCTCACTCCTGGGGCAGCACCCTCCTGTGGGCGGCGAACCTCCAGCTCGCCGCGGCCGTGCCGAACTGCCTGATCTTCGAGTTCGGCCAGGCATACAACCTTCTCCTTACCGACCTCGTGACGACGCCCGTCAGGGTGGAGAAGGACGGCTATGTGGAGATACCACAGGGACCCGGCCTCGGCGTGGAGATCGACCCCGACGCCGAGAAGCGATATCCGTTCAACCCCAATCTGCCGGAGCGGATCGCAATCGTCTAGTCCAGTCGGCACCAGGTTAACGTCTTCTCAGCGATAGTTGCGCTTGTGCGCGAAAAGAAGGAGGGACAGTTGAAGCGTCTGGTAGTCTTATCTGTAGCCGTCCTCGCGGCAGCGAGCCTGCTGATCGCGGGGTGTGGCCAGTCAGCCCCAGCGCCGACCTCGGCGTCCGCATCCCCCACCAAGGCAACTGAGCAGGCAAAGCCCACGGAGCAGGCGAAAGCCGCTGCCCAACTCTCACCCGCCGCAAAGACGGACTTCCCGGCCGGCAAGCCGATCAATATGATCGTGCCCTGGGCTGCTGGTGGACCAAACGACATCGTCAGCCGCGCATTGGCCGCGGGCATGGAGAAAGAGCTCAACACCTCCATTCCGGTCGTCAATAAGGCCGGCGCCGGCGGCCAAATAGGCATGACGGAGGCGGCGAATGCCAAGCCCGATGGCTACACCATCGTCAATACCGCCCTGCCGAGCATCATCTCCACCTACCTGGAGGCCGACCGCAAGGCGACCTACAACCGGAAGAGCTTCCAGCCGATAGCCCTTCAGTCGGTGGATCCGATCACCATCGCCGTCAAGGCCGACAGCCCCTACAAGACATTCAAAGACCTCATCGATGCGGCGAAGGCGAACCCGGAGAAGATCAAGGTCGCAGCCAACGGCGTGATGAGCATCAATCACATGACGATCCTCCAACTCCAGAAAGCTGCCGGAGTCAAGTTCGCCATCGTGCAGTTCAACGGTGGCTCCGAGCAGCCGACGGCGCTGCTGGGGGGCCACGTCGACGTAGGCTTCGACCTGAGCGGCGTGTTCGTTCCCCAGATCAAGGCCGGCATGCTCCGCGCCCTGGCCATTGCCGACACCCAGGAGAACAAGTACCTTCCGGGCGTGCCGACGATCAAGTCCGCCGGATACGACGTCAACTTCTCTAGCCTGCGCGCCTTCAGCGTACGCTCCGACACGCCCAAGCCAATTGTGGACATTCTGGCGGCTGCGGCTAAGAAGGTCATCACGAGCGACGCCCACGTGAAGAAGATGGAGGAAGCCGGCATCGGCGTCCGCTACATGGATCCTGACGGGGTTTCCAAGCTCTGGGCCGAGCAGGAAGACGTTGTCTCCAAGCTGATGGCCGAGAACAAGTAGCACCACGCGATAGGGCAGCGTTCCACCGCGACCAAGTCACTGACAAAGTCGATCAAGCATTAGCATTGGAAAGGTTGCGAGAGAGCACAATGAGACACGGGAGACTCAAGATTCTTCCGGTACTCGCCTTGTCAGGTCTTCTGCTCGCTGCGTGCGGTCAGCAACCTACAGCGCCGGCTCCAACCGCCAGCTAGGCTACCCAGCCCACGAAGGTGGCCGAGCCAACTGAAGCTGCTCCACCTTCGAGATCGAGATCGATGAGTCGGTCTTCGAGAAGTATCCGGGAATAGCTGGGCCCTGCTACGTGTAGACTTCGGCAATCAAGAGAAGAAACAGACTAGAGAAAAGCCCTTGAGTCCTGGCTCAAGGGCTTTTCTCTAGTCTAGTTTCCGGTGCGAAATCTCAAGTAGTAGTAGCCTGACCTAGTGGCCCCCATTCGGTTGGTTGATGCTTGGCAAGGGCGGGTCGATGGTGTTGTTGATGTCGTCATCGGTTGGCCATAGCCCGGGAAATGGTGGACAGGTTGGCGGTGAGCACTCCCCAGCCCACCCATCGGCCAAAGCCTTCCTCTCCGCGGTCCCGACATCGGCCCAGGTATCCCCGTCGTTTGAGCACGCTGATCCGTCCTTCCGATCCTGCTCGGAACCGCCTGGCACGCCGGAACCAGCCTTGCCCCTCGTGGACCTCGCGCTCGGGGCTCTTCCTTCCTGGTTTGGGCAAGGCCACTCGCCTCACCTCCATCGCCCGGGCAGCCTGCTCTGCCTGAGACGAGTAGACACCGCGATCCCCAGCAAACAGGTCCGGTGGACGGCCGAAGAGCCGTTGGTGATGCTCCAAGCTGGGGAGCGCCTGGGTGTCATCCCGAGGATTGCCCTTAAGCACCCGATAGCCGCTGACGATGCCCCCGTCCACCTCGTCCAGCCACACCTTGCGCCCGAACTCCGTCTCTCGGCCGAACTTGCCTCGACGGATGATGGCCGTGTGGGGCTCGAAGATGCTCACCAGCTTCTCACCAGCCGGCACCGGCTCCCCAGAGAGCACCCGCCGTCGGGTCTGGCTGACCACCTGCTCCACCAAGGGCAGGAAGCGGTCGATCTGTCGAGCGAGTCCTTCGGCGACACCCTGGGGCGTCTGGATCAACCGGTCGCGGACGGCCCGAGCTTGTTTCAGCGTAGCTTCGGCCACCCCGATCAATCGCTCATAGGCAGCTTGCCGCGCCCCTCCAGCTCGCGCAGCATAGGGTAGAGGGAACCCCATAGCTGGCGCTGCCGAAGTAACCGACCAGGGTCTCCAACCGGCGCTTCAGTTCGTAGCCGTGCAGCGGCGCATCCTGGAGCAGCCCCAGGATGGGCAATTCGATCACGGGAGCCTCCGATATATCGATTGGATACACATGCATTGTAGCATGGGCATCCCCGCTTTCTGCCCCTGTGCCGGGATCGTCACCTGACTCCGATCCTGACCTGCACCGAGCTGCCGACCACGAGCGGCAACTGGTCGTAGTCCACGGCGATCTTCACGGGCACCGTCTGGGTGACCTTGCCGGAGCCGCCGGACGCCCCTCCCTGGGGCATCAGCGAGAAGGTCGAGGCTGTGGCTCGGTCCACCGCGACGACGCGACCGGGCAGTGTCCTCCCGAGGTAGTCCACCCTCACCTCGACCGGCTGCCCGGTCCGCACCCGGCCGATCTTCGTCTCCTCGATCTGGGCCTGGACCCACAGCCGAGTGGGATCGACGACGGTCAGGATCGGCTGCCCGGCCGCGACCGTGTCGTGGGGGTTGGCCTGGCGGGCGATGACCACGCCGTCGATGGGGGAGCGAACCTCTACCCTCTGGTCGTCGGTCGCCCGATAGCCCATCTTCGGCGTCCCTGAGCCGATCTGCCCCGTCGAGCTGGGGATTCCAATGGTAGCCAACACCTGGTCGCGCCTCACCTGATCCCCAATGTCCACGGCCACCTCCTCCACCCGCCCGGCGTTCAGGCCGCCCACCGATGTCAGCACGCCCGCCAGGCCGCGCCATTTGTAGGTGGGGTCGGTCGCTCCGGGGTCCGCCATGGTTTTCGCTCCCGCCAGGGGGATCGCAAGGCTACATATATCGACTCGATACGTTGGGCAGTATATATCGAGTCGATGTATTTGTCAAAGAGCAGTCGCGCCGGTGCGCCGGGGGCGGATCACAGGCTGCAGTGGCCGAGGCGATGGGTGAAGGTACGTTAGAATCTACGACCTGCTGCAGGGCGACGCCGTGGTGCTGCGCGACATGGCCAGCGCTTGGCCCGTCGCCCTCAACGCCAGGGGCAACAACTTCGCCCTGGTGGTGGAGCCACCGTCCTCAGACTCGAACGACTTGAACCCGCGGGATCCCCGCGAAATCCTCGTCCTGAGTGTAGAGGGGGAGACCGTGGGCCACAGCGGTGGCAGCGATCCAGCTATCCATTATCCCCGGCCGCCTGCCCTGGCGTCGAGCCTCAGCGACCAGTTCGGCGAAGGTGCGGGCTACCCCCGAGTCGATGGGCAGCGGATCGAAGGTAGCCATTAGCGAGGACAGGGTGCGAAGCCGCCGCGCGCGAATGGCCGGATCGTCCGCCATCAGCACGCCGAGATGGAGCTCGGCAACGGTCACCACAGAGATCGCTACTGCTTCGGGCAGGGGACCGATCGGACGGCCAGCCTCTCGGGCGATGAACACCGATGTGTCGAGCAAGCCGCGCTTGACCGGTGACCGCTCGGTCTCGCTCACAGCTCCTCTATCGTGGCGCCGGTCGCCGCGGCGACATCGCTGGCGAAAGCCGGATCCAGGGGGGCATCGGCCAGGATCCGGTCAACCTCTTCCCGGGACACGAAGCTCCTCCGCGTATCTCCTACGGGCACGAGGTCGGCCACCGGCCGGCCGTCCACGGTGACCCGCAGCCGTTCTCCTGCCTCGACCTGCCGCAGCACGCGGGCGATCTGGTTTCGCAGTTCGCGCTGAGGTATGGTTCTCATGTTCCCAGTGTAGCACATTGCCTACGGCGCGACAACTCCGCCATCTGCATGGGGGTCCACCACTAGATTGTGGTGCTGGCCTGGGAGCGCGGCCGCTCACAATTGTGTGGTGCACCATCTGCATGGGTGCGGCGCAAGATTCCGGGGACCCAGGGGACCTGCCTGTGGAGTGCGATGGCTTGCCACCGCTTTCGCGGGCGGCGTCAAGCCGCGGTGTCCCAAAGCAGCCGCACTCCACATTCGAGGCCCACCCGAAAAAGTGAGCTGCACCCATCTGCATCACTGTGGTGGCCCACGAGCAGCTGGAGAAGGAAGAGGACGGGTCGTGGATTCCGGGTCTCAAGGGCGATCACAAGGCTGACAGGCTGCTGTGCGCGAGGGAAACCGCACCCGGGCCAACCCATGGAACCTCCTGGACACTCCCAGCGTTACTACTCTGTGAGGCGGCTTCAAGTCGACCGACATCAGTGAGGAGGATGTGAGATGAAGGGCAAAGGGGTGCTCGGGCTAGCGCTTCTCGTGGGACTCGTGGCGATGCTGGCGGCAGGCTGCGCGGGGGAACTCGGCAAGGCGCCCGTCGCCCAGGCCGCGGTACCGCGTATCGACCGGCCCCAGCTGCCGGAGGGCGACCTGGCGGCGCTGGCGCCCGGCAACTCCGCCTTCGCCTTCGACCTCTACGGGGCACTGCGCGGGCGGGAGGGCAACCTCTTCTACTCCCCCTACAGCGTCTCCCTCGCCCTCGCCATGGCCTACGCGGGCGCCCGCGGGGAGACCGAGGCGCAGATGGCGAAGACCCTCCATTACACCCTGCCCCAGGACCGCCTCCATCCCGCTTTCAACGCCCTGGACCAGCAGCTGGCGAGCCGGGGCAGCGGCGCCAAGGGGCAGGACGGCAACGGCTTCCGGCTGAAGCTGGCCAACTCCCTGTGGGGCCAGAGCGGCTACCAGTTCATGCCCCAGTACCTGGAGACCCTGGCGGGGAACTACGGCGCTGGGCTCCGGCTGGTGGACTTCGCCAAGTCCCCCGAGCCCGCGCGGCTCACCATCAACGATTGGGTCGAGGATCAGACGGAGGGCAAGATCCCGGACCTGTTGCCCCAGGGGGTCATCGATCCTCTGACACGGCTGGTGCTGGCCAACGCGGTCTACTTCAACGCCGCCTGGAAGTACCCCTTCGAGAAGGCGAACACCCAACCGCGCCCCTTCACCCTCCTGGACGGCAGCCGGGTGGATGTCCCGATGATGTCCCAAACCAAGACCATGCCCTACGCTCGAGGCGAGGACTACCAGGCGGTGGAGCTGCCCTACGACGGTGGCGAGCTATCGCTGGTGCTGCTGCTGCCCGACTCCGGGGACTTCAAGCGGTTCGAGGGCTCCTTGAGCCGCGACCGGGTGGAGGCCGCCCTGAAAAGCCTCCAACCCAGGCCGGTGGCGCTCACCCTGCCCAAGTTCACCTACCAGTCGAGCTTCAGCCTGGCGAAGACGCTGTCCGGCATGGGGATGCCCAGCGCGATGACTCCGGGGCAGGCCGATTTCTCCGGCATAGACGGCAGTCGCGACCTCTTCGTCAGCGACGTGATCCATAAGGCTCTCGTCGTCGTGGATGAGAAGGGCACCGAAGCCGCGGCGGCCACCGGGGCGGTGATCGGGCTCACCTCAGCTCCGGCCGCGCAGCCGGTGACGATCACCGTCGACCGCCCCTTCGTCTTCCTGATCCGCGACGTCGAGACCGGCGCCCTGCTCTTCGTGGGTCGCGTGTTGAACCCGGCCGGGTGAGCTGCTTCGCAGAACACCATCACCCGCTTCTTCTGGCAGCATCAGCCGACCAGATACCAACTGCCCGAGTAGGGCACCAGGAGCTAGGGCTCCACTATCGGATCGGCCAGATCGCGGCCGATCTGAGACGACAGGCGCAGGCGCACCGCCCGCTGCTCGAACAGCGCCGCAGCGAGCGTCAGGAAGTGCTCCGTTCCACAAGTCCGTGGCGTAGGGCGGGGTCTTGTACCCCGCCGCCCGGTGCCAGGCGTGCCGCCAGCGGCGGGGGATAAAACCCCCGCCCTACGGAGGCGACTTAGGATGCTGTCTGCAGGCTCGAGCTGCAAGCAACGTGCCGGGGCCGGCTTCGGACGAAGCCCTCCCTCGGCGGGCCGGTCCGCATTGCCCTGCCCCCCAGTCAGGCCCCTCTGGTCGGCCGCGCTTTCGGCTTACCGATCGGACTTGGGTGGGGGTCCTTTCCTCTTGGCCAGGGTGAGAACGACCTCCGAACCCCTCTCGACAGCGGCGCCCGGGCCCGGGCTCTGAGAGATCACCACCATCGACGGGACCTTGTGGTCGTCTTCCTCGTCCCCTTCGTCGTCGGCCAGCCGCCACCGAAGGCCCGCGGCCAGTAGCCTAGCCGCCGCCACCGGCAGCGGTTCGCCCACGACCCGGGGCACCTCCACCCTTTCCACCCCCAGGCTCACCACCACTTCCACCCGACCGCCCCGCTCCATGGCCGAGCCGGCCTCGGGCTTCTGGGAGAGGACGTGGCCCGCCGGCTGGGCGGCGCTGCGCGCCTCTCCCGCCACCACCAGCTCCAGGCCACTGTCCCGGGCCCTTTGACGGGCGGTCTCGAGGGGCAGCCCCACCAGGGGCGGCGCCTTCGCGGTGGTGGGGGTCGCCGTCGGCGGCGGCACCCTCGTCGGCGTCGGTGAGGGGACCGGTACCGGCGTGGGGATGGAGCCGGGGGAGGGAGGGACCCAGGCCACCGGGTCTTGCCCATGTCCCGGGGCAATGCCACCGAGACGCGACCCGAGGCCCGACGGGATGGCCCCAAGGGCGAGGAGGGCCGCCGCCAGCAGCGCCAGGATCGCCAGCGCTGCCGGCCGGCGCAGGTCGAGGCCCCGTGGACCCTCGCGCGGAGGATCTCGCCGGCCCGATGGCGGCATCGTGGCCCTCGGGGCGGGTTCCGGCGACACCAACCCAAGGGGCTGGGTCGCCTCCTGGCCGGCGCGGGCGTACTCCTCGAGCGCCCCCGCCATCTCGGCACAGGAGGCGAAGCGCTCGGCCGGCTCCTTGGCCATGGCCCGGATGATCACCGACTGGAGGGAAGCCGGAATTCGGGGGTTCCGTCGGCGCGGGGGGACGGGATCCTCCCGCAGCTGCCGCAGCGCCACCGCTACCGCCGTCTCTCCATCGAAAGGGAGATCGCCGGTGGCCATCTCGTACAGGACGACCCCGACGGAGTAGAGATCGGAGTGAGGGGTGGCTGGCTCTCCCCTCGCCTGCTCGGGCGAGATGTAGTGGGCGGAGCCGATGACGGAGCCTGGCTGCGTCAGGGAGGAGGCTCCGGGGGCGACGGCTATGCCGAAGTCCACCACCTTGGCCTGCCCGTCCGGCGTCACGAGGACGTTGTGGGGCTTCACGTCCCTGTGGATTATCCCGTGCCGGTGGGCGTGCTCCAGCGCTCGGCAGATCTGGCAGCCCAGGTCGATGGTCCGCGCCGCGCCCAGCGGGGCCTCCTGGCGGACGATCTCCTTCAGCGTCCGCCCGGCCACCAGCTCCATCACGATGTAGCGGGTGTCGCCGTCGGAGCCGACGTCGTACACCGCCGCGATGTTGGGATGGGAGAGGCTCGCAGCCGCCCTGGCCTCGCCCTCCAGTCGGGCCAGAAAGGCCGCATCGGAGGCATACTGCTCCCGCGGCACCTTGACGGCGACCTCTCGGCCCAGCAGCAGGTCCTCCGCCCGGTACACCACCGCCATTCCCCCCTCCCCCAGGAGGGAGGATAGCCTGTATCGGCCGCTCAGAACCCTACCCACCATGAGCAGTCCGACCTCGCCGGGCGGAAACCGCCCGATGCGGCGGGCTCGCCGTGGGCCCGCGGGCTCGCCGCATCACCCGTCTCACTGCCTCTCGAAGGCGAAGGTCAGGTTGGTCGCCGGCAGTACGTCCGGCCGATCCACCCAGTTGGGCTTGGAGGGGTTGTACTGGTGGTAGAACTGGCTGTCCTTGGCCTGCGCGTCCAGGTCCGGCGGCAGATCCTTCCCCGTCATGATCGACTTCAAGTAGTCCGCCAGCAGCAGCCCCTGGGTGACCTGGTTGGTGGCATCGTAGTGCATGATCCCCCGCTGGAAGCGGAGGTAGACGAAGTTGTGGTTGTTGGGGTCGTAGGCGGGCAGGCTGGTGGGAACTCCCCACATCTCCAGGTTGAGCAGCGGCAGCAGGGCCGGGTTGCCGCCACCCTGCGGGAAGGCGTCCTGCAGCGTCACCGTGCTCTGGAAGGTCTGGTAGAAGTTGACCGGCAACCCCTCGAACTGGTTGGGGGCATAGCTCCTAACGAACTCCTGGACCCGCGCGTCGTAGTCGGAGGTGCCCGGGGCGGGCGCCAGGGCGGCCAATCCCGGATCGGGGGCAGGGAAGGTGCTCCCGTTGATGCGGGTGTAGGGCATCAGCCCCGTGTCCAGCACGTTCATGGTGCGGGCGGCACCGTCGGGTCCAAGCTGCATGATCTCCCGCTGGAAGAACTGGGTGGTGAAGCCCAGAAAGGTGAAGGTCCGGCTCACCGGGTACCCGAAGGTGCGAATGCCCCCACGCTTGTTGAAGTAATCCCAGAAGGCGTCGTTGTCGATGCGGAAGCCCGTCTCGCGGAAGTAGCGGGCATCGTGGGGCGCGAGCGCGGGGGTGGGCATCGGGACCGCTGTCGGGGTTGGCGTTGGCGCCGGCGCCAGCCCCACGGCCTTCCCTATCTTGTTGGCCGCCTGCTCGGTGAACCAGACGTTGCCACTCCCGTCCACGGCTATCCCAAAGGGGCCGCTACCCGAGGTGGGGATGCCGTACTCGGCGAAGGCGCCGCTGGAGAGCCGGCCGATGGTGTTGGAGCCGGACCCCGCGTACCAGAGGCCACCCGCCCGGTCCAGGGCCACCCAGGTGGGCTTGCTGTTGGCCGTTGGGATGTTGTACTCGGTGAAGGCGCCCGCGGGCGTCATCATCCCGATCTTGTTGGCGTCGTATTCCGCGAACCAGACGTTGCCCCCGGCATCGACGGCGATCCCGGTGGGCCCGCTACCCGAGGTGGGGATGCCGTACTCGGCGAACTGGCCGGTCGGGCTCATTCGGCCGATCTTGTTGCCGGCCCGTTCGGTGAACCAGATGTTCCCGGAGGGGTCCACCACCACGGCCCAGGGCTGGCCACCCGATGTGGGGATGGAGTACTCGCTGAAGGCGGACCCGGAGAGCCGGCCGATCTTGTTGCCGGCCGACTCGGCGAACCAGACGTTGCCGGCGCTATCCACGGCCAGGCCCCGCGGCTGGCTGTCGGCCGTGGGGATGTTGTCCTGCCCGAACAGCCCGCCGGGCGTCGTGTTGCCGATCTTGTTGCCGGCGGCCTCGGTGAACCACACCCTGCCGCCGGCGTCCACCACGATCCCCCAGGGCTGGCTGTTGGGCGTGGGGACGTCGAACTCCTTGATCACCCCGTTCTGGTTGATCCTGGCGATCTTGTTGGCGGCGATCTCCGTGAACCAGAGGTCGCCCGAGGGGTCCAGCGCGATGTTGCCGGGCTGGCTGTTGGCCGTCGGCACGCTCCACTCGCTTATGGCCGGCTGCGCCAGGGCGCTGCCCGCCAGAGCCACCGCCGCCACTGCTGCCAGTCCGCCCAGAAGCCCAAAGACTCGCGTCTTCCATCGTTCGGTTCTCATGGTTTCAACTCCTTTCCCTGGTTTTTCCCATCCCTTCACGAGGAGAGATGGCGCCACCAGCGCAGACGAAGCCGGGGCGCTGCCCCGAACCTGACTCCCACACGGCTGCCCGAACGTCTCCTCCGTAGGGCAGTTTATCCCCCGCCGCTGGCCACACGCCTTAGATTCAACGTCCAGCCCGGAAAGCGTTACAACCAGAACCATCCTCGTCCGGCTTGATACCTACCCCGTGGCGGCGGCGCCGCTCGATGTTCCCCCAACCGTGCAACCTCGCGCGAACTCTGCCCATCAGGCGGACGCGCCACCGCGAGGGATGTTCTAGGGCCTTTTCATTGCCACCCTGAGCGAAGCGAAGGGTCTCCTCTTTGCGCCCCGGGAGATGCTTCGCTACGCTGAGAGGTTGTGAGTCTATTTGTGCTGTTGGGTGATCTGGTCTTGATGAGTCTAAATCGGTCACGCACACGAGTCCGATGCGGCTGGCATGGGACTGGGCGAGGCTGGGGCTGCTCGGTCCGGTTCCCTCTAGCCACCCTGTTGGCCACCGCCTCTAGGGTTCGGACCGTATGCTCCCCATCTCTCTCGCGTCGTGAGGGCGAGCCTTCGATGGATGGTACGGCACGTGCCACTGGCCCGTGAACCCCCCGTCGGGGTGTTCTCGTGGCCGTTGGCTTGAAGAATCGATGAGCGGAGGATCCACACTGGGCATGGCAAAGAGCAGAAAGGTTCGCGTGGGGGTCAACGGGTACGGCGTCATCGGCAAGCGGGTGGCCGACGCCGTGGCCCTCCAGGAGGACATGGAGCTGGCAGGCATTTCCGACGTCACCTACGACTATCGTATGCGTGTGGCGGCGGAGCGAGAGTACCCAATCTACGCATCGGCCCCCGAGAAGCGAGGGGAGATGGAGCAGGCGCGTATCCCGGTGGCTGGAACGCTGGAGGATCTCCTCAAGCAGGTGGACGTCGTCGTGGACTGCACGCCGAAGGGTATCGGCGCAAGGAACAAGCCGATCTACGAGCAGGCCGGGGTGAAGGCTATCTTCCAGGGTGGGGAGAAGCACGAGCTCGCCGGCTACTCCTTCACCGCCCAGGTCAACTACGCCGGCGCCCTCAACCGGCAGTTCGCCAGGGTCGTCTCCTGCAACACCACGGCCCTGTGCCGGGTGCTCCACGCCCTCCACGAGCGAGGGTGGATCAAGGAGGCGCGAGCGGTGCTGATGCGTCGGGGGACCGATCCCTGGGAGTCTCACAAGAACGGGATGATCAACACGGCGATCCCCGAGACCAAGGTGCCCAGCCACCAGGGTCCGGACGCCCAGACCGTCATCGAAGGGCTGACCATCACCACCATGGCCGGAGCGGGACCATACAACCTGAGCCACCTCCACTTCGCCATGGTCGAGACCACCCGTCCGGTGAGCCTGGACGAGCTGAGGCACGCCCTCTGGGAGGAGCCCCGCATCGCCTTCGTGCGGGGAACCGATGGGCTGGTGGCACTCAACTCCGTCATTGAGCTGATGCGCGACCTCGGCCGCAGCCGGAACGACATGTGGGAGGTGGCCATCTGGGAGGATGCCCTGGCGACCGACGGCGAGGAGCTGTACCTCACCTTCCAGGTCCACAACGAGGCGATCGTCATCCCCGAGAACGTCGACGCGATCCGGGCCTTGACGGGGATCGAGAAGGATGGGATGAGGTCCATCGAGAAGACTAACCGCGCCCTGGGGATCGTCAAGAGCTTCCTGCCGCGAACGGTGCCCGAGGAGGCCGTGCACGTGGCGATGGGGGAGGCCCTGAGCGCCGCCGAGGCGGAGTTCATGGAGGAAGGCTTCAAGGGGGCGGAGGAGCCGGCCGAGCCCACTCCCACTCCTGAGCAGGTGGGGGCGCGGTAATGAGTGATGAGTGATGAGTCAATTCCACTCATCACCCATCACCCATCACTCGTCACTGGAGCATACGGTGAGGCGGGAGATCGTCGAGGTCGAGTGGCTGTTGATGCCGGAGGATGCCCGGGCGGTGGAGAAGCGGCTGCGCGCCCACCCGGGCATCGAGCGGGCGGAGGTGAGCCCGGTAAGCGGGCTCGCGGTGGTGGTGTACGACGAGGAGCGCGTCACCCTTGAGGAGATCCAGCGGATCGTGGCCGAGTGTGGCTTCCACTGCCGGGGGACCATAGGGCCCCGTCACCTGATCCGCGAGAGCAGGGATCCGCCGGGTGGGCATCGACCCGATCCCCCTCACCCCATAAGAGGGGGTTCTGCCCTGCCCCAGGAGGAAGGGCACGCCGCCCACGTCCCGCCGGGGGGAGAGGGCTCTGCCGAAGCCGCCATATCACCGGAGTCACCTGCTGGCCAGGCAGGCCACGAGCAGCACGGGGGGATGAGCGGGGACCTCGAGGCCATGGCGCGGGACATGCTGCGCCGCACCCTGGTCTCGATCCCGCTGACCATCCTGATCCTCCCCTACGCCCCCCTGTTCCAGCAGCTCACGGGCTTCGCCCTTCCGACCCCCTTCGGCCTGTCGCCCAACGTGGTCATGTTCATCCTGGCCACGCCGGTGGTGCTGTGGGGCGGATGGATGTTCTACGTGGACGCCTTCTACGCCCTGAGAAACCGGGTCCTGAACCTGTCGGTGCTGGTCTCTCTATCCGTCCTCTCGGCCTATCTATTCAGCGTGGCCGCCACCTTCTTCTTCCAGGCCGAGACCTTCTACGAGGCGGCCGCGGTGCTGATGGTGTTCATCCTGGGCGGCCACTGGCTGGACCTGCGGGCCCGCAGCAGCGCATCCAATGCCATCCGAGCCCTGCTGGAGCTGGCCCCGCCCATGGCCAGGGTCGTTCGGGACGGCCAAACGGTGGAGGTCCCCACGGCCGAGGTGCAGGTGGGAGATCTGGTCTTGATCCGGCCCGGCGACAAGATCCCGGTGGACGGAGCAGTTGTGGAGGGGGAGTCCGCGGTGAACGAGGCGATGGTCACGGGGGAGAGCCTGCCGGTGGAGAAGCGTCCGGGGGATGAGGTGATCGGCGGGACCATCAACCAGACCGGTTCCTTCCGATTTCGGGCCACCAAGGTGGGGGCCGACACCGCCCTGGCCCAGATCGTCCAACTGGTTGCCGCGGCCCAGGCATCTCGCCCCCCGGCCCAGGTGCTGGCCGACCGGGCCGCCCAATGGCTCACCATCGCGGCCATCGTCATCGCTCCTCTCACCTTCGCCGCCTGGTATCTGGTGGGCGAGCCCGCGATCTTCGGCTTCACCCTGATGATCACCGTCCTGGTGATCGCCTGCCCGGATGCCCTGGGCCTCGCCACCCCCATGGCGGTGCAGGTGGCCACCTCCATGGCCGCCCAGCGCGGTATCCTCTTCAAGAGCGCCACCGCCCTGGAGGATGCCTCGCGGCTGCAGGCGGTGATCATGGATAAGACGGGCACCCTCACCAAGGGGGAGCCCGAGGTGGTGGAGGTGGTTACGGCCGATGGGATTCGCGAGGAGGAGTTGGTGGCGATGGGGGCGGCAGTCGAGCGGGGCTCGGAGCACCCAATCGCGAAAGCGATCCTAAAGCGGGCCGAGGAGCTGGCAGTGCCGGCGGTGGGCGGATTCGAGGCGATACCCGGCCACGGGGCTCGGGCACAGCTGGATGGACGAGTCGTCCTGGTGGGGAACCTCCGGCTGATGGAGACCCGGCAGGTGGCCATGGACGGAATGCAGCAGCAGGCGGAGAGGCTGGCCGCCGAGGGGAGGACCGTCGTCTACGTGGCCAGTGACGGCCGGATGGCAGGACTGATTGCCGTGGCCGATGCACCGCGACCAACCTCCAGGGATGCGGTCCGGCGTCTCCGGGAGAGGGGCGTCGAGGTGATCATGCTCACAGGCGACAACTGGGCGACGGCCAGGCGCATCGCCTCGGAACTCAGTATCGAGAAGATCTTTGCCGAGGTGTTGCCTGCCCAGAAGGTGGACAAGGTGAAGGAGGTGCAGCGGGAGGGGAAGCTGGTGGCGATGGTTGGGGACGGGATCAACGACGCGCCGGCCCTGGCGCAGGCCAACGTGGGGATCGCCATCGGGGCCGGTACCGACGTGGCGCTGGAGTCGGCGGACGTGGTGCTGATGCGCAGCGACCCCATGGATGTGGCCAGGGCGATCGCCATCAGCGGCGCCACCCGGCGCAAGATGGTCCAGAACCTGTGGTATGCGGCGGGCTACAACGTCATCGCCTTCCCCATCGCGGGCGGCGTCTTCTACCCCGCCTTCGGGTTACTGCTGCGGCCGGAGATCGCCGCCTTCACCATGGCGGGCAGCTCCGTCCTGGTGACGGTGAACGCGCTGTGGCTGCAGCGGAGCCGAGTGGACTGAGTCCCGCGCAGTTGGACGTTGCGCCTCACCCTCCTCGAGGTCCCGCGTGCGCCAACTGTTGCCACGGTGACCTATCCCCCTTCGATGTCACGCCGCATTCGCTCGTACTCCTCGCGCGTGATCTCTCCCCTCGCGTACCGCTCACGAAGGATGTCCAGGGGAGTTGGCCGTTCGGGGCCGCCGGCTGCCGCACGACCCTGCCGGGTGAGCCAGACGATGAGCCACACCACCCCGGCGATGATCAGCACCCAGAACGTCGCCACCACTATCCACCACCACCAGAAGCCGCCGAAACCGTAGAATCCCCAGCCCATCATCCAAGGGCCCATCAGCATGCCCCCGCCGAAAAGGGCCAGGACGAGGACGATGAGGGCGACTACCCCGATGAGGACTGCCACATCCCTTCCCTGCATAGTCGAGATCTCCCTGTGCCGATTAGCCCCTTGTCGCATTCGCTGCGGTGATGGTGTTCAGTATGCCTTCTCCTCGATGCCGATCCGCCGCCTCCGAACCACCCGCGCAAGAAGGCGATTGTCGCTCCGAGAGGCTGTTGGGAGGGAAACGGGCAAGGAACGTGCCCTCGTAAGGCGCGGATGCTGCATGCCGTCGGCCTGGTGTCAGAAGGGTACCAGAGGCATACCACTCCTATCCGGTGGAGAGGGGCATCGGCACGACGCCGATGCCCCTCTCCCCACTGCCCCTTTGGCCGCCGGCCGGTCGGTCGGCGACCCTCCGGTCCCCGCTCCACATGGCTTCCGGACTCACTGGATGTGAAGCGGCTACCAAACCCTTCAGACTTTGACCACGTTCACCTTGGTCAGATAGGCAGCCTGCCCCATCATGTGGTCGGTGGAGCAGACGTCTTTCAGGTACGGGTCCGTTCGCATCACCACGTTGGGGTTCAGGCCAGTGCCCCGGCGGGAGTCTCCCTTGACGAGTTGGCCGTCCACCTCGATGTCCCGGGCACCATAGAACCAGTGGCCGAAGCTGGCGGCTACGCCCACGACACCCGGCCGGATCCCCTCCATGACCCGCAGCCGTCCGGCGCAGAGACGTTTCTCGCCGTTCCTGAGGTTCCAGGCCCCTTCCGGGTTGGTGGCGGACACCAACTTGACCAGATCGCCATCCTTTAGCCCCAGCCTCTCGGCATCTCTTCGGTTCAGGTCGACGGTGTTCTCGGCATTTATCCCCTGGGACCAGTAGTGCTCATCCAGGCGCCAGTTGGTTCTAGTCACCAGCTTGTAGGTGATCAGGTAGAAATGGTACTCCGGGTCCTGGATCTCCCGGCCGAGGACATCCTCAGGGGGACGGTACATGGCCCAGGCGGGGAAGCGCTTCCCGGTCATGGAGTTGCGGGTCGCCGTTCGCATCGGCTCGTTGTAGAGCAGCAGGGTGTGGGGCCAGGGGTGCGCGTAGTGCTCACCCTTCCACGCCTCCTCGAAGTGCTCCCAGCGGCCGCCCCGGTTCAGGACGAAGGTCACCTTGGGCCACAATTCCGGAGACACCGCCTTCCGCCACCGGTCGTATTGGAACAGCGTCGGTGCCAGGTGTCGGCGAGCCGACTGGAAGAGCTGCAACTCCTCCTGGCTGGCGTCGGGCACGTTGTTCTTGTCGTTGTGGCCCCAGGCGATGTTGGCCACCATCTTCAGGTACATGTCCTCAGCGCGGTTGAAATCCAGGCCCGGTCCGAAGCCGTCCTTGCCGTACCCATGCATCCCCAGCTTCTCTGCGATAGCCAGCGCCACCGTCTCCATGGAGAGATGTTGCTCCTCGCCGAAGACCTTCACGGTATCTGTGAGAGGGGTGATCACCGGTTGTCGGACAGGGTTGTACTCCTGGGGGATGTGGGCGGCGGGAGGGTGGTAGGGGTCGAAACGCTCCAGGTAGGTGGTGTCGGGGAAGAGGTAGTCGGCGTACGAGGCCATCTCGCTCAGAACCGGGTCGCTCGCCCAGATCAACGGCATCTTTTCCGGGTCGGCGTAGACGTCCAACTGGGTCTGGGCCGCCGGCACCGATTGGATGGGAGTGCCCATGTACATCCAGAGGGCCTTCGCCTGGTACGGGTACCTCGCCGCGCAGGAAGGCAGCACCTCCTGCCAGTAGCCGCCCAGGGTCTGGAAGGGATACCAGGGCCGCTTGGCGGGGTAACCTTCGAACAGGGTGGAGTTGTCGTAGAAGACGACCCAGTAGCCATGCCGCCCCATGTCTATGCCGAAGGATGTCAGCTTGCCAGGATGCAACCCGAACACAGGGTAGGGCTGGCCCTTCTCATCTCCCGTCTCGCTCCACTTCCCACCTTTGATGATCCCGCCCTTCCAATGGTAGTTGCCGTTGAGGAGGTTCAGGGTGATGACCCCCAGGGTGTTGTGGAAATCATTGGTGCCCAGGAGCAGCCCCCGGTGGGACTCGGCTACCCCTTTCTTGCCGTGGGCAGTGAACTCCCGGGACAGCTCCACGATGTCCTCGGGCTTGACGTCGGCTATGCGGGCCCACTCCTCGAGGCTGCGTGAGGAGACCTCCTCCCATATGATCTGGAAGGCGGTCTTCACCCGGAATCCGCCGATGTTCCCGTCGAAGAATAGGTCCCCATCGGCCGGGTTCTTGTCGTCGTAGGCCTTGAAGGGGACCGGCTTACCGTCCTTCACGGCCACGAAGGTGCTCTTATCGCCCTGGCCGATCTCCTCGCCCCGCAGGAGGGCGGCGGGTCCCTCCTCGTCGATCTTGACCAGCCACGCGGCGTTGCTCCAGCCAGGCTCGTTGTCGGCCTGGGCTGCTGCCCTGTTGGCGTTGCGGAGGAACCTCTCGTCGAAGCGCTTGTTGTCGACGATCCAGCGGATCATCCCCATGATGAGCGCCCCGTCGGCGCCCGGCTTGACGGGGACCCACTTCCATGCACGAGAGGCGGTCTTGGTCATACGGGGGTCCACCACCGCCCACTTCAGCCGGCCGGACACCAGCCCCTCGGTGAGGCGCTCGGCCAGGTTGGTGGGGCCGTAGTTGACCTCGTATGGGTTCGCGCCAAAGAAGATGACGAATTCGCTGTTCAGGAAGTCAGGCTGGTAGTAGCAGGGAATGCCGCTCCGATCC
>JAJZQR010000343.1 GCA_021806765.1 Chloroflexota bacterium
GACGTGAAGATGGACTACGGCTCCGTCCAGGCGGCAGGAAGCCGGCTGGGGACCGGCACCATGATCGTCCTGGACGACCAGACCTGCCCGGTGGGGATGGTGCTGAACCTGGAGCAGTTCTTCGCCCAGGAGTCTTGCGGATGGTGCACCCCCTGTCGGGAGGGGCTTCCCTGGGTGGTCAACCTGCTGGGGGCCATCGAGGACGGGGAGGGGGAACCGGAGGACCTGGACACGCTGGCCGAGCAGTGCGTGCGGCTGGGGCCCGGCAACACCTTCTGCGCCCTGGCCCCGGGCGCGGTCGAGCCGCTCCAGAGCGCCCTGAAGCTCTTCCGCGAAGACTTCGAGCGCCACATCACGGAGAAGCGATGCCTCTGGAGGTGAAGTTGAAGACCCTGACCGCGGAGCACGCAGAGGAGAAGGTCATTGTAGTAACGACTTCAGTCGTTCGTTCCCTGGAAAGACGAACGACTAAAGTCGTTACTACGAGTTGCTATGCCTCCGTGATCTCCGTACTCTCGGCGGTGAATTCGACTAGGGGCTCCCGGTAATGGCCACGATCTACGTGGACAACAAACCGTACCAGGTCAAGGACGGGCAGAACCTGCTCCAGGCCTGCCTATCTCTGGGATTCAACCTGCCCTACTTCTGCTGGCATCCCGCCATTCACTCCGTGGGTGCCTGCCGCCAGTGCGCCGTCAAGCAGTTCCGAGACGAAAACGACACCCGAGGCCGGATCGTGATGGCCTGTATGACGCCCGCCGCCGACGGTACCCGGATCTCCATCGACGATCCCGACGCCGTGGCCTTCCGGGCCAGCGTCATCGAGTGGCTGATGGAGAACCACCCCCACGACTGCCCCGTCTGCGACGAGGGCAGCGAGTGCCACCTTCAGGACATGACGGTGATGACGGGCCACGTCCAGCGCCGGTACCGCTTCAAGAAGCGCACCTATCGCAACCAGTACCTGGGACCCTTCGTGAACCACGAGATGAACCGCTGCATCCAGTGCTACCGGTGCGTCCGCTTCTACCTGGACTACGCCGGGGGACGGGATTTCGGCGTCTTCGCCTCCCACAACTGGGTCTACTTCGGCCGCTACGAGGACGGCACCCTGGAGAACGAGTTCAGCGGGAACCTGGTGGAGGTGTGCCCCACCGGGGTGTTCACCGACAAGACCTTCAAGGGCCACTACAGCCGGAAGTGGGATCTCCAGACGGCCCCATCGGTCTGCGTGAACTGCGGTCTGGGCTGCAACACCATCCCCGGCGAGCGCTACAGGGAGTTGCGGCGGATCCGAAACCGCTTCAACGGGCAGGTCAACGGCTACTTCCTGTGCGACCGGGGCCGCTACGGCTACGAGTTCGTGAACAGCGATCTCCGGATCCGCCAAGCCCTCGTCAGGATTGAGGGTCGAGGACTGAAGACCGAGACTGGGTCGCTCAGTCCTCAGTCCTCAGTCCTCAGTCCTGAAGATGCGCTGCGGCGGGTCGCGACGATCCTCTCCGGCAGCCGAAGGGTGATCGGGATCGGGTCTCCTCGCGCCTCCCTGGAGGCGAACTTCGCTCTCCGCACCCTGGTGGGTCCGGAGAACTTCTACGCGGGCACGTCGGAGGCCGGCTCTCGACTCGTCTCCACCCTTATCGAGGTACTGCGGAAGGGACCGGCTCCCTCGCCTTCCCTGGAACAGGTAAGGAGTTCCGACGCCGTGCTGGTGCTGGGAGAAGACGTCACCAACGTGGCCCCGGTGGCTGCCCTGGCCCTCCGCCAGTCGGTGCGGCAGCAGCCGATGAAGATCCCCCAGAGGCTGGGGATAGCCCTCTGGCACGATGCGGCCGTGCGGGAAGCCATCCAGCAGTCGAAGGGTCCCCTCTTCCTGGCCACCACCTGCAGCACCAAGCTGGACGAGATCGCCACCCAGAGTTACTACGGGGCCCCCGACGACCTGGCCCGCCTCGGATTCGCGGTGGCCGCGGCCCTCGGGGGTCAACCGAAGCCGCCGAGGTTGCCCCCTGAGGCTCGGGACCTGGCCGGCGCCATCTCGCGAGCCCTTCTGGAGGCCGATAGACCGCTGGTGGTCTCCGGCACCAGCAACGGCAGCGAGACAATCCTGCAGGCGGCCGCCAACGTCGCCTGGGCCCTGAGGGCCCAGGGACGCCCGGCGACCCTCTCCCTCACGCTGCCCGAGTGCAACAGCCTGGGGTTGGGGATGATGGACGGTGCAAGCCTGGAGGAGGCCTTCAGGGAAGTGCAGGAGGGAAGGGCCGATACCGTCGTGATCCTGGAGAACGACCTCTACCGCCGGGCCGACGCCTCACGGGTGGATCGCTTCCTGGCGTCGGCTGAGCACCTGATCGTGCTTGACCACCTGGCCAACGGGACCGTGGAGCGGGCCGAGGTGGTGCTCCCGGCTGCCACCTTCGCCGAAGCCGACGGCACCCTGGTGAACAACGAGGGTCGCGCCCAGCGCTTCTTCCAGCTCTTCGTGCCCCATGGCAACGTTCGAGAAAGCTGGCGCTGGCTGCGCGACGTGATGCTGGCCACCGGCCGGCGAGAGGCAGAGGGCTGGCACAACCTGGACGGCGTCACGGCCGCCATGATCCAGGCGATGCCCGCCTTTGCACCCGTGGCGGACGTCGCGCCTCCGGCCACCTTCCGGATCGCCGGGCAGAAGATCGCCAGACAGCATCAGCGCTTCAGCGGCCGCACCGCCATGACCGCCAACATCGACGTCAGCGAGCCGAAGCCTCCGGACGACCCGGACTCGGCCCTGGCCTTCTCCATGGAGGGTTTCCAGGGGCAGCCCCCACCGGCCCTGATCCCGCGATTCTGGTCACCGGGCTGGAACTCGATCCAGTCGCTGAACAAGTTCCAGAGCGAGGTAGGGGGGCCGCTGGCGGGGGGAGACCCGGGCCGGCGACTGATAGAGGCGGCAGCCGAGAACGCGACCCTCTTCTCGGAGGTGCCCCCGGCCTTCGAGCCCCAACCGGGCCGCTGGCTGGCGGTGCCCCTCTACCACATCTTCGGGTCGGAGGAGTTGAGCCTCCTGACGCCCGGGGTGGCCGAGAGGGCGCCGAAGCCCTATCTGGCCTTGAACGCCGAGGAGGCGGCAGCCCGGGGGCTGCAGGAAGGCAAGGAGGTGAAACTGACCCTGGGTGGCAAGTCCAGGCGGCTCGTCGTGAAGATCCTTCCCAGCCTGCCGGCCGGGATCGTCGGACTGCCGGCGGGTCTGCCGGGGATGCTGGGGATCACGCTGCCAGCGTGGATCGAGGCGAGTAATGAGTAATGAGTGATGAGTGATGAGCAGTTCCCTTAGTACTCATGACTCATTACTCATCACTCATCACTTTGGGGGCTAGATTGAACGAGGTCGGGTATGCGCTGGTCGTGGTGTTCGGGGTCCTGGTCGTGGTGGTCACCGTCGCGGCCGGGCTGATCTGGTATGAGCGGCGCCTGCTGGCCCTGTGGCAGGACCGCTACGGCCCCAATCGGGTCGGGCCCTTCGGCTCCCTCCAGGTGGTGGCCGACATGATCAAGATCTTCACCAAGGAGGACTGGATCCCGCCCTTCGCCGACAAGCCGGTATTCGTGGTGGCGCCCACCATAGTGATGGTCGCCGTGCTGATGACCTTCGCGGTGATCCCCTTCGCCCCCTACATCCAGGTGGCGAATCTGAACATCGGGCTGCTCTTCTTCCTGGGCATGTCCTCATTGGGGGTCTACAGCGTGGTGCTGGGAGGCTGGGCCTCCAACAGCAAGTACTCGTTGCTGGGCGCCCTTCGGGGCTCCGCCCAAATGCTGGGCTACGAGGTGTTTATGGGACTCTCCCTCATGGGCGTGGTCATCCAGGCAGGATCCTTCGACCTGATAGACATCGTGAACGCCCAGCAGCCCTACTGGTTCATCGGCTCTCAGTTCTTCGGCTTCCTGATCTTCATGATCGCCGGCGCCGCGGAAATCCGCCGAACGCCCTTCGACCTCCCGGAGGCCGAGAGCGAGTTGATCGCCGGATTCCACACGGAATACTCCGGCATGAAGTTCGGCATGTTCTACGTCGGGGAATACATAGGCCTCGCCTTGATCTCGGCGATGCTTACCACCCTGTTCCTTGGGGGATGGATGGGGCCCTTGCTCCCCGCACCGCTCTGGTTCGCCATCAAGACCTTCTTTTTCGTCACTATCTTCATTCTGATCCGGTCGGCACTGCCGCGCCCCCGGTACGACCAGCTGATGTCGCTGGGGTGGAAGATAATGCTCCCGGTATCCCTGCTGAACCTGGCGGTCACGGGGGCAGTAGTGCTGGCGGTTCAGGGATAAAGAGCTGCGATGAGTAGGGAGGAGCCAGAACGCAATGCGAATGTAGCCGCACCCTTTATGGGTGCGCGGAGCCTCGCCAGGGAAGAGGATACCGCACTATGAGATACGCGCAGGCTGAAGCCTGCGGCCACATGGGCATACGTAGGAGCATGGAAGGATGCTGAGCGTACTGCAAACCCTGTGGTGGGTCTTCCTGCACATGTTCCATCGGCGGGAGACCATCCAGTATCCGGAACAGAAGGCATACCTGGCACCCCGGTACAAAGGACGGATCATCCTGTCCCGAGACCCAGACGGTGCCGAGCGCTGCGTCGCCTGTTACCTCTGTTCGGCAGCCTGCCCGGTCAACTGCATCGCCCTCCAGATGGCAGAGGACGAGACAGGCAGACGCTATCCCAAGTTCTTCCGGATCAACTTCTCCCGCTGCATCTTCTGCGGCTACTGCGAGGATGCCTGCCCCACCTACGCCATTCAGCTCACCCCGGACTTCGAGATGAGCGAGTACCGCCGACAGAACATGGTCTACGAGAAGGAGGACCTGCTGATCAGCGGGGAGGGGAAGCAGCCCGGCTACAACTTCTATCGGGTGGCAGGCCTGGCCATCGGGGGCAAGGGCAAGGGGGAGGGCATAGAGGAGTTGCCACCGGTGGACGTACGGAGCCTGATGCCATGAACGCCGTCTTTTACGCCTCGGCCGCAATAGCCATCGCGGCCACCCTGATGGCCATCACCCGCCTGAACGCGGTCCACGCGCTCCTGTACCTGATCGTGTCGCTGCTGGCCGTGGCGGTGATCTTCTACGTCCTGGGAGCCCAGTTCGTGGCAGCCCTGGAGGTAATCATATACGCGGGCGCCATCATGGTACTGTTCGTCTTCGCCGTCATGATGCTGGGGCTGACCCCTCAATCCATCGCCGAGGAGGAGCTATGGTTTCTCAGCCCGGGAGTGTGGGTTGGGCCCGCCGTCCTGGCGGCCATCCTGCTGGGCGAGCTGATCTTCATTCTGGTAAGCGGCAGCGTCCAGGCAGCGGGTGTCCAGATCATCGATCC
>JAJZQR010000344.1 GCA_021806765.1 Chloroflexota bacterium
GACGTTCCGCCCTGAAGGCAGTTCGACGGGCACCAGCAGGGCGTCCACCACGCCGTTCTCCAGCAGCGATGCCAGGAAACGGTTTATGGTCGCCAGCAGCCCTTCCCTGGATCTCGGCAGCAAAGCCTCCACACTCATCCCGGACCCCCTAAGTGCGACGTTCCATAGATGCGGTTTCGTAGGGCGGGGTCTTGTACCCCGCCGCCCGCCGTCCGGGCAGCAAGGGACAAGCCTCTGCCCTACACCTGAAACGACACGTCAGATGCTCCACTGCGCGGCCAGCGGGTTTGGCCCTAGCGCCTTCAGCCGGTCGGTCATCTCCGTCACAGTCTCGGCGAACCGCTTCCCCTCACTGGCGGAGATCCATCGCACCCACACCCTCTCCTCTTCCATCCCGAACTCGGAGAGGATGGTCTTCAGGGTGCCCATCCGGCGCCGCGCCTTCAGGTTCCCGTTCAGGTAATGGCAGTCTCCAGGGTAGCAGCCGCTGACCAGCACCCCGTCTGCCCCCTCCAGCAATGGCTTTACGACGTAGATGGGATCCAGGGCGCCTGTACACATGATCCGGACGATCCGAACGTTGGCCGGGTACTGCACTCGGGCCGTCCCGGCCAGGTCGGCGCCGGTATAGGAGCACCAGTTGCAGAGGAAAGCGATGATCTTAGGCTCGTAGTTCTGCATCTTCACCCCTCACCCCGACCCTCTCCCGGAGGGAGAGGGAGAATCTGGGGTTTCTGGGGACACCCCAAACCCAGCACTCAGCACTCAGCACTCAGCACCCAGCACTTCATTCCAGCGCCTCGTCCAGAACCGCCACCATCTGCCGGCCGGCAAAGCCCTGCTGCTGGGTAGCCCCATTGGGACAGGCGGCGGCACAGGCGCCGCACCCCTGGCACAGCACCTCCAGCAGGGTGGACACGTTCCTCTCGGGGTCCAGGACCCGCGCGCCGTAAGCGCAGGCCTCCACACAAAGCCCGCAACCGCTGCAGATCCTCTCGTTGACTGTTACCCGGGTGACCGGCAAAGGAACCTCGCCGGAGAGCAGCAACGCCGAAGCCCTGATGGCCGCAGCCTGGGCGTGGATCACCGTATCCGCAACGGAACGGGGCCCCTGGCAGGTCCCGGCCAGGAATACCCCCGGCCGCCGAGCCTCGGTGGACCGGGTCTTCACGTTGGCCTCGACGAAGAAGCCGTTTTCGTCCACCTCCACCCCCAGCGATCGGGCCAGCCCATCGACCCGCCTGGGCCGAACACCCACCGCCAGGACCAGGGCATCCACCTCCATCGCCAACGGTAGCCCCAGGTGAGGCTCCCGCACCGTCACCACCAGAGTCTCGCCCCCGTCGGCCACCTCGGGCTTGGCCCCCACCTCGTACCTGAGGAAGAGAACGCCTGCTCGCCGCGCCGCCTCGTAGCGCTCCTCCTGGAAGCCGTAGCTTCTCATCTCCCTGTGAAGCAGGTACACCTCCGCCTCGGGATTCAACCCCTTGATCCTCAGGGCGCTCTCCAGGGCGTCGAGGCAGCAGGTCCGGCTGCAGTAGTTCCGTCCCTCCTCCAGGGACCCGGCGCAGAGGATCATCGCAATTCGGGGGTGCCGCTCCGCCCACCCTGGATCCGCGTCCAGTTGCCGTCCCACTTGGGAGTGGGTCATCGCGGCCGGATGCCTCCCCAGCAGGTACTCCTCCGGTTCCGCTTCCTCCACGCCGGTGGCCAGCAGCACGATGCTGTGCTCCAGCTGTCGCTCCCCGTCCTCTGCCATGATCGAGCTTCTGAAGGCGCCCAGATGCCCATCGACTCGTCGGACCTCCGCTCCGGTCAGCAGGTGGACCCGGCCCGAGCCCTCCACCCGTTGCCTCAACTGCTGCAGCGCCTCCCTGCCTTGCAGGCTCCCCAGCCCACCGTCCGACACCCGCAGGCCGCCCCCCAATTCGGACTCTCGTTCCGCCAGCCACACCTCGACACCCCGCTCGGCCAGGGTTGCGGCCGCTACCATCCCCGCCACACCGCCGCCCACCACCAGGGCCGTCGACTCCAGCGGTGCCGCCCTGTCCGCAACGGGGTCCGCCCGAAGCAGCCCGGTCACCCCCATGGCCACCAGCGCCTCGGCCTTGGCCTCCACCTCCGGGCCGCCCTCCGGATGAACCCAGGCGCACTGCTCCCGGAGGTTCACCACCTCCAGCAACCCTCGAGGCAGTCCAGCCTCCCGGGCCAGCCGATCCAGTCGACCCTCCACCTTCCGCCGCGCGCAGGCTGCCACTACCACCCGATCGGCACCGCCGGCGGCCTCCCGGAAAACTGCCTCCCCGCCATCCCTGCACAACCCGTCCACCACCGCCGCGCGGCACACCCCTGGATAGCCCTCCAACCTTTTCGCCAGAGCCGCCAGGTCGATGCGGCCGCCGATCTCGCCCTCGCAGTTGCACAGCAGCACGGCGGCCTGGGGGGCCGCGTTGTGAAGAACGGTGGAGCCCTCACCCCCACCCTCTTCCAAAGGGAGAGGAGGTCTCGCAATTCCCTCTCCCACTGGGAGAGGGTCAGGGTGAGGGTGAAGGCTGACACCATCGGCAGGAGCTTGTACCCACCTCATCGCCTGCGCAGCGGCTGCCGCCCCTTCGGCCACGGCGTCGGCCACGTCCATCGGCTCCCGCCCACCACCAGCCACGAGAACCCCGGGAACCGGGCTCTCGGTCCGCCTAAGACCGTCGGACTCCGGGAAGCCGTGGCGGTTCAGGGGCAGCCCCAGCCTCTTGGCCAGTCCCGCCACCCCCTGGGAGGGCTCCATCCCTACCGACAGCACCACCAGGTTGAAGCTCTCCTCCCGTCGCCCTCCCCCGCTGTCCACGAAGCTCACCAGCAGGTCGAGGCTGCCGGGGACCTGCTTCACGGTGGACACGGCGCTCCGCCGGTACTCCACGCCCTCCGTCCGATCTATGTGATCGACGTATCCGTCGTGGCCTTTGCCGAAGGAGCGCCGATCCATCTGGAACACCACCACCGTGGCCTCCGGGCTCCGTTCCCTTAGCAGCGCCGTCTGCTTGGCTGCATACATGCAGCACACCGAGGAGCAGTAGCCGTGGCCGCTGGAGGGATCGCGCGACCCCACGCACTGCAGGAAGGCGATCTTTCGCGGCTTCTCGCCATCGGACGGCCGCAGCACCAGTCCCCGCGATGGGCCTCCCCGGCTGAGCATCCGTTCCAGCTGGATGCTCGTCACCACGTTGGGGTAGCGTCCGTAGCCATACTCGGTCTTGATCGCGGCATCGACGGGTCTGAACCCAGTCGCCAGGATCACCGCTCCCACTCCCAGCACCCGCTCGGTGTCCCGAGCCTCCAGATCTATCGCATCCCTCGGGCACGCCTTCCCGCACTCTCCACACCGTGTGCAGCCATCCCAATCGATCAGGTAGCTGTCCGGCACCGCCTGAGGGAAGGGGCGGTATATGGCCTGCCGAGTCTCCAACCCATCCCCTAGCTCCCTTGGTACCGTGACGGGGCATGCCTCGGCACAACGGCCGCAGCCGGTGCACCGCTCGGTGTCGACCCCTCGCGCCCTTTCCAGCAGCCGGGCCGAGAAGGCGCCCGGTTCGCCGGATAGCCCCACCAGTTCCGTGGAGGGGAGCACCTCGACCCGTTCGCTCCGCTCACACTCGACGAAGGGGCAGTAGGCGGCCGGCCTGGGAGACATGAAGCAGAGCCCGCACGAGTCGGTGGGGAAGGTCTTGTCCAGCAAGGGCATGTGCCCGCCGATGGCGGGTGCTCGGTCCACCAGCTGCACCTGCACGCCGCTTGCTGCCAGCAGCAACGCTGCCTGCATGCCGGCCGGGCCACCGCCCACCACCAGCACCGAATTGTTGGCCGCTGACCCTCGCTCCACCTGTCCCCCGCCGCCCCTGCCGGCCACGGCCGGCATCTTCACTGTCAACCCTGTGCCCCGCACACTTCGCTCAACCCGATCGACTGGAAGAGGGGCATAGGATTGATCAAATGCATGATCCACCAGGCCCCGATCCCTCCCAGGCAAAAGGCCAGCCCCATCAACTCGGTGAAGTAGAACACCGGCAGCTTGTCGTGGCCGGACTGCCGCATCTCCAGGTTGGCCTGGCACATGGGACAGGCCGTGACGATGGCCTCGGCGCCGGCCTCTCGAGCCTTCTCCGTCAGCCTGTCCACCAGGCGCCCGGCGAGATCCCTCCGGCTCAGCGACAGGCTCCCCCCGCAGCAGTCGGTCTTGTAGGACCAATCGACCACCTCGGTCCCCAGGAGAGATAGGATCCGATCCAACGATGTGGGGTTGTCCGGATTGCGCTCCCCGGTCAGGCTCCTGGGCCTCGCCAGCAGGCAACCGTAGTAGGGCGCCACCTTCAGGGTCTGCAACGAGTGCTTCACCCGGCTGCCGATCTCGCCGGCTTCCAATCGGGCGATCACCGATAGGGCCGACTCCACGGCCACGCCACCCTCCCAGGGTATTCCGACCGCTGAGGACAGCCGATCCTGTAGCCGCGGACTCTCCTCCACCACCTGCCGGGCGTGGCGCAGACGCCCGTAGCAAGCGGCGCAGGGGACCACCATGTCCACCCCCAACTGCTGCCCCAGCAGCAGATTGCGGCCGGGCAGCAGGACCGCGAGGTCCCGGTCCACCGCGTGTGCGGAGGAGGCCCCACAGCAGTTCCAGTCGGGCAGCTCCACCAGATCGATCCCCAGGGAGTCGAAGACCGCCAGCGCCGATGCGCCGTACTCGGCCCCGGTGGAGTGGAGCGTGCAGCCGGGGTAGTAGCTGTAGGTCACCCTGTCTCCCCCCTGTTCGAAGGCAGGCCCGGACGCTTGCTTTCGTTGAATAGCCCCTGCACCTGTTGGGCTCCTCGAACCCGTCGAGGCAGGATGGGGATCTTCCCCCGCACGAACAGCCCGAGCCCTGCCCCCAGATCCCCCAGCCAGTCGTGACTTCGCAGCTTCAGCAGCCCGATCAGGGTCGCCTCGTGAAGCCTGCCGTACCGCCTGACCACGTCGATGAAGCTCCGGTGGAAGGACGCTACCCTTCGCTCTCCGGGCGCGTATCCCTCTGCCTGGGCCATCTGCCGGAGGGAGTCCATCACCGCCGCCACGTCTATCTCGTTGGGGCAGCGGTCCGAGCAGGTCAGGCACGAGGTGCAGAGCCAGATCGCCCGACTCTGCAGCAACTGCTCCTTGAGCCCCAGTTGGACCATACGAACCGCTCGATCCGGGGTATAGTCCATCCCCTCGGCCACCGGACAGCCGGCGCTGCACTTGAGGCAGCGGAAGCAACTCCGAACCGGCTGTCCGCTGCGCTTCTCGACAGCCCTCAGGAACGCGAAATCGGGCCTCACGATCTGGGCTGACTGA
>JAJZQR010000345.1 GCA_021806765.1 Chloroflexota bacterium
CTATTTGACTCGCTATAACCTGCAGGAGCATGTCGATCTCGAAGGGCTTACCAAGGTACCCCTCGGCCCCTATCTCCTCCGCCCTCTTCCTGGCATCCTCGGCAGCGGTCAGCACCACAATCGGGGCCTGGCGGTCGTACCTGGCCCGAAACTCCCGGGCGAACTGCCAGCCGTTCGTGCCAGGCATCTTCATATCCAGGAGGATGACGGCCGGCATCTCTTGCGCCACCTTCTCCAGCCCATCCTGGCCATCGATGGCCGTGATCACCCGATAGCCTGCCTCGTCCAACAGCATCTGCACCATCCCGAGCAACTCCACGTCGTCGTCCACCACCAGCACCGATCTAGCCCTGCCTGTCATCGTTCCCCTTCGCGAGCGGCAAACTGAAGTAGAAGGTCGATCCCTTTCCCTCCTCGCTGTCGAACCAGATGCGGCCCTTGTGCTGCTCGACGGTGAGCTTGCTCAAGTAGAGGCTGAGGGCCACTGTGCCCCGGTAGCCGGGGGCGCCGGCGGGCACGGCTTCGTAGAAGGGCTCGAAGATGTGGGGCTGCCGATCCCTGGGGATGCCCACCCCATGGTCCGTCACCGATACCACTGCCTCCCCCTCCTGAGCCCGCACCCGCACCTCGATCTCCCCACCCTTCGGAGAATACTTGATCGCGTTGTCCACCAGACTCACCAACACCTCCTCGATCCGCTCACGGTCGGCATCAACCGGGGCCGGCGCCCCCCGCTCCAGAACCAGCCGGTGGATCTGGGTGGTGACCTGCACCCGCTGGACCACCTCCGCGGCGAGTTCGCCCAGATCGAAGCGCACCCGACGGATCTCCGGTGGGGCGACCCGCAATCGGACGACCTCCAGCATCTCCTGGACCCTGCGGCTGATCCGGTCGGCCTGAGAGTTGATTACCTGGATGGCCTTGCCCTCCCGAGGCTCGTGCCCCTCCGGCGCCCACTGGCGCATCAGTTGAGCATAGCCCTTGATGGTGGTGACGGGGGTCTTCAGCTCGTGGGCGGCAGCGGAGATGAACTCATCCCGCAGCCGCTCCTGCTCTTTGATGAAGGTGATGTCCTGGAAAGCTAGCACGGCTCCGACGATCTGCCCCTCGCTATCGCGTAGCGGGTTCGAGTTGGTCAGGGCATGCACCTCACGGCCTGAGGGCTGACGGATCAGCAGCTCCACACCGGCACAGGTTTCTCCGCGCAGGGCGCGGCTAGACGGAAGCTCCTCGGTGGGTAAGGGCTCACCGGTGGGCTGTCGGATCCCATAGTAGGCGGTTGTCTCGGCGATGCCTACCTCCGGCACCAGGGGCCGGCCCAGGATAGCCTCAGCCGCCCGGTTGAAGAGCACTAGGCGGGGGCCCTCCTGCGCGGAGTAGACGATTATGCCGACGGGAGCAGTGTCGATGAGCACCTGCAGCCGGTTGCGCTCCTCCTGTGCCGCCTCCAGCAGCCTCGCCTGGTAGACGGCCAGCGCAGCCCGCTCGGCCACCACCGCCAGCAGCTCCCCCTCGGGTGGAGTGAACTCCCTCGGCGCCAGGAAGTTCATCTCAACCACCCCGATGACCTCCTCCCCAATCCGCATGGGTGCCCCCAGCATCCCCCTGATACGGCTTTGCCTGACGTAGGGGCTCCAGGTGGTCGTCGTATCGGCCTGAGCATCTCGCACCCGCAAGACCGCGTTGCGGGCCGCCACTCGTCCGGCGAGGCTCTCTCCCATCCTCACTCGGAAACCGGCATACTCCTTCGGGATCCCAACCGTCTTCCTGAGCACCAGTTCCTGACCGGCCGGGTCCACAAGGAAGATGGCCCCGGCGCTCGCCCGCATGTTGGACACCGTACGCTCCAGGACGCCCTGGAGCAACGGTTCCAGCCCCTGCCGGGCGAGGGCAGGGTCCGTCACCCGCTGCAGCGCTTGCAACTCCCGGGTCCTCTCTCGCTCCCGCCGATAGAGCCCTACGTACTCGGAAAGCAGACCGAACAGAAGCACGGAGAAGGCAGCGACCCAGAGAATCCGCTGAAAGTACCACCACTGATCGTAGAACTGGAGACCGATGATGACGGTGAGGATGGCGAAGGCGAGGATCAACTGACTGACGGCCAGGTAGCCGAAGAGCGAATCGCCGGTTTGCCGGTAGCGGCGAGCCGAGAGCACGGTGCCTACCGCGAACCCGAACACGAGGACGGAGTCCCAACCAACGTTGAGAGGAGTCCAGGCCCCATCGACCACGAGCAACGGCAGGGACTGCTCGTAGACCGTCAACAGCCAGGCTACCAGGACAAGGATCGCCCCCGCAGCTACCACCAGCCAGAGCGACCAGCGCTCGCCAGCCGCCCCGGCCGCCGGCCAGGAGACAAAGAGCGCTGCCAGCAGGGACAGGACCAGGGCGCTGAACTGGAGGTGCCAGAACCAACTCGGGGTGTTGTGGAGTCCGGAAATGACACCTCGCCCGCTCGGAAGAAGGCCCGGGATGGACAGAACGTAGAACACAGCGAAGATGGTGAAGCCGATGAAGGCCACGCCTATCCAGAAGGGCGCTGGCTCCCGTAGCACCCGATATCGCCCGAAGCTGAGGAAGGCGATGCTGAGGCCCGCCAGCGCCGCTAAGCTGTCCATCATCGGTGAATACCAGATGAGGGCCACGCTGACCTGGCCCCGGCCCCAGAGGACGAAGAGGATCCCGTAGAGGACGGCCAGACCGACGGCAATGGCGATGGTCGCACGCAGCAGCGGGTCGCCAGAACGCCGAGGATCCCAGTCTCTCGCGGACAACGTCCAGCACCTCATCACGATTGCGCGCAACAGTCACCTCCCGCAATCCCTGTGCCGATTGGTGGGATCGTTGGGCGTGGTTCACGGCAAGTGGTTCAGGGTCCGGAAGCGTATTGACAGGCTGCAGGTGCAGCCGTATCGTGTTCCCGTTCAAACTTATAGTTGATGAGGAACTTCCGTTTGCGGGTTCCTGATGAACTGCCGGCCGATCGCAGGCTGGTGACCACCATGTTCGCCGACCTCTCGGGGTTCACGGCCCTAGCCGAGTCCATGGACCCCGAGGAGTTGCGCGACCTGATGGCGGACTGCTTCGAGGCCCTGGTGCCGGTCGTCGAGAGGTACGGGGGCACCATCGACAAGTTCATCGGGGACGAGGTCATGGCCCTGTTCGGGGCACCCGTGGCCCACGAAGACGACCCCGAGCGGGCCTTGCGGGCTGCCCTGGAGATGATGGAGGCCCTGGCGGCCTTCAACGCCCGACGGGCTACGCAACTGGGGATCCACTTCGGGATCAACACCGGGCTGGTCCTGGCAGGCGGCGTCGGGGTGCGTGACCGCCAGGGTTATTCGGTCCTGGGCGACCCCGTTAACCTGGCCTCTCGCCTGGCAGATCTGGCAACCACGGGCGAGATCCTCGTGGGGCCCGACACCCACCGCCTCACCAACACCCTCTTCGACTTTCAGCCCCTGGGCCCCCATCAATTCAAGGGTAAGGCCGAGGATGTTCCAGTATACAGGCTGGTCGGAGCCCGCTCCCCGGCCTCCCTCCGCCAAGGGCTATCGGCCCACGGTATCGGCTCGCCCCTGGTCGGGCGCGATGGGGAGGTTGCCACGCTCACGGGCTGCGTCGACCGGTTGCTGGCCGGGCAGGGAGGGCTGGTTTCCATCATCGCCGAGGCCGGCCTCGGGAAATCCCGGCTGGTGGCGGAGGTTCGACGGCAATCGACCGGGCGCGGGGTCGCGTGGCTGGAGGGGCGCGCCCTCTCCTTCAGCCAGAATCTCAGCTACCTGCCCTTCCTGGAGATCCTCCAAGCCGATGCGGGGATCACCATCGAGGATCACGACACGGAACGGTGGGTGAAGCTGGAGCGGAGGGTAAGAGCCCTCTTTCCAGAGGACGCAGTGGAGGTGTTGCCCTACCTGGCTACCCTGCTTTCGCTGGAGGTGCAGGGCGAACTGGCGGAGAGGGTCAAGTACCTGGACAGCGAGGGCATGGGCAGGCAGCTGTTCCGCACGGCGCGCCGCTACTTCTCCAGGCTGGCCCAGGAACGCCCCCTGGTCCTCGTCTTCGAGGACATCCACTGGCTGGACCAGTCCTCGGCTGCCCTGGCGGAGCACCTGTTTCCTCTGGTGAGGGAGGTGCCCCTGCTGATCTGTGGAGTGGGCCGTCGCGATCCGGAGACGCTGCTCACCCGCTTGCCCGAGATCGCCCCCGCGGAGTACTCCGACCGCTACACCGAGATCGATCTCGCTCCTCTGTCTCCGGAGCAGCGGATGCGACTGGTTCGGAACCTGATGGACAGGGGAGAGCTACCGGTCCACCTGCAGGAGAGCATCCTTCAGAAGACCGAAGGGAACCCCTTCTTCATCGAGGAGGTGATTCGGGCCCTCGTCGACCTCGGGGGATTGACCAGGGACCGGCTCACCGGCCGATGGCAGGTCACCAAGCAGGTGGAGCAGATCACGATCCCGGACAGCCTCCAGGCCGTCATCATGGCTCGCATCGACCGCCTGGACGAGGACGCCAGGGAGACCCTCAAGCTGGCCGCCGTGGTGGGCCGCAGCTTCTTCTACCGTGTGCTGGAGAGCCTGGCCGAGGCGGAGCGGGAGTTGGACCGGCATCTGTCGGAACTCGAGCGCCTCGAGTTGGTGCGAGAGAAGCGCCGCCTCCCCGACCTGGAGTACATATTCAAGCACGCGCTGGTGCAGGAGACGGTCTACGAAAGCATCCTCCTACAACGGCGGCGGGCGCTGCACCGACGGGTAGGCGAGCAGATCGAGAGCCTCTTCGCCGATCGTCTGGAGGAGTTCTACGGCCTGCTGGCCTACCACTACAGCCGGGCCGAAGAGTGGGAGAAGGCACAGGAGTACCTGCTGAAGGCCGGGGACCAGGCCAGCAGGGTGGCGGCCGACGCCGAGGCCCTGGCCCACTACCGGCAGGCGCTGGCGGCCTACGCCAAAGCATTCGGGGAGCGATGGGATCCCGTCCAACGGGCCGTGCTGGAACGAAGGATCGGGGAGGCACTGTTCCGGCGTGGGGAGCACGAACAGGCCCAGGAGTATCTCCTCCGGGCGCTGGCCCTGTTGGGTAGCCCCTACCCCTCTTCCCGCCGGGGCATTCGCCGGGCCATCCTCGCGCAGATTGCGCGGCAGGTTGCTCATCGCATCCTTCCGGGTTGGTTCGTGAGATCGACGCCTGGGACAGTGGACCGGGCCGCAGAGGAACGATGCCGGCAGTACGAGATGATGAAGTGGATCGACTTCTTCGCTGCGCCGGAGCCCTACTCTCTGGACGCACTCCTGATGCTGAACGTTGCCGAGGAGAGCGGCCTCCTCCCCGACGTGGCGCAGGGCGCAGCGGGT
>JAJZQR010000029.1 GCA_021806765.1 Chloroflexota bacterium
GGTAGCTCAGCCTAGTATCCGTCCAGGCCACGGCGACCGGGTCGTCGAGGCCTGGATCTGGCGACATCGCTCTCCGGCGCCACCCTGCCAGCGCAGTCTCGACCTCGTCGACCGGCCGGTCGACGATGTCGTCGGTGACCCTGCAGAAGCTGTAGAGCGCCCTGAGGGCCCGGCGCTTCTCGGCAGGCACCAAGCTGCTGGCAAGGTAGAAGGACCGGCTGTTGGCGTGGGTCATGGCATCGCAGTGCGCGTAGGCGCGCTCCAGCGCCTGCCTGTCTCGAAGAGCTACGCAGGCATCACCCTCGTCCGAACTTCGCCCGGCATAGGCCCGGGCCAGCAACGGGTATTCCCATCGACTCGAGTACGCGCCGATTGCCATGTCACGCCTCCTATCCGCGGAGGAACGCTTCTGTGTGTCCCGTTGGTCCTCCGGGATAGGATACCGGTCGAGGGCCTTCCCCGCATCATCCGGAAGACGGCCCGTCCATACGAGAAAAGGACGGCTTTCTACCGGTGCGCGTCTCCACGAAATCGTGGGGACATACGACATTTGTGGTAGGACGAGGGCGGTGTTGTCTCATCCCTGTGGTGGGCGTATAATGCCGTCTGGAAACAGGAATAGGATCTAGGTGCCCCGCAAGGGGAGAATAGGGAAGCCGGTGCGAATCCGGCGCGGGCCCGCCACTGTAAGTGGGGAGCGATCCCGCGAGATGCCACTGCCGCAAGGTGGGAAGGCGCGGGAGAGCGAAGATCCACAAGCCAGGAGACCTGCCTAGATATCCTCGACCGCACGCTCGAGGCCAGCGTGGGCAGCATATTGGCGCCATCAAGAGCCCCTCGGCTAGCGAAAATGCTGGTCGGGGGGCTTTCTTTTCCCTCGCGCCCGGTCCAGGAGACCGACCGCCCCGGAGCCGACGTCAACTCTGGCCGATATCCCACTCAGGCGAGGTGCAACTTGGGTTTTACCCTCGAAGCCCACATAGACGAATTCAGCTATCCGCGCGGGACAGGCCCGGCGATCCGTTCCATCGACTTCTCGGTGTGCCGGCAAGACTTCGTCGCCATAGTCGGCCCAGCGGGCGCCGGCAAGACCACCCTCTGCTACTGCCTGGCGGGTGTCATTCCCCACTTCGTCAGGGGCACCTACCAGGGCATCGTCGAGGTTGTAGGCCAGAGCCTATCCGAGTTGCGGCTGCCGGAAATCGCCCCGCTGGTGGGCTTCGTGCAGCGGCGCCCCGAAAACCAGCTCTTCAATCTCACAGTCGAGGAAGACGTGGCTTTTGGTCCGGAGAACCTGTGCCTGGATCCCGGCGAGATCCGGGATCGGGTCGACGAGAGCCTGGCCTTCGTGGGGATGAAGGGCTTCTCGAAGCGAACTCCCGACAGCCTTTCGGGCGGCGAGGCCCAGCGGGTCGTCCTGAGCAGCATCCTGGCGATGGGCCCCGAGCTGCTCGTTCTGGACCAGCCGGCCGCCGAGTTGGATCCCGCCGGGCGCGAACTGGTGTATGCGAATCTCTGCCGCCTGAACCGGGAGCGGGGCAGAACCATCGTACTGGTCGAGGATCGCCTGGACGATGTGCTGCCCTTCCTCACTCGTGTGGTCCTCATGCTTGAAGGACGCATCGTCAAGGATGCCCCGCCGGAAGAGTTCTTCGCCGACGACGCGCTGTCCTCCTACGGCATACGGGTGCCCAACACCGCAAGCAGGACTGAGAACCGGGGACTGAGGACTGAGGTGTTCGCACCTGCTCAGTCCTCAGTCCTGGGCCCTCAGTCCTCTGAAGACCACACCTCGTGTGCCGTGGAGGCCCAGGAACTCGGCTTCCGCTACCCGAAGTCGGACCGCTGGGCTCTGAAGGGGGCGAGCCTCGGCTTCAGGAGGGGCGAGTTTGCGGCTGTCGTCGGCGGGAACGGCGCAGGGAAGACCACCCTGGCCAAGCAGTTGGGGGGGCTTCTCAGGCCGACCGAGGGCAGGGTGCTGGTCGACGGCCGGGACATCAGCCGAGTGTCCCTGGCTCGCCTCTCCGACACCGTGGGATACCTTTTCCAGGATCCCGACTACCAACTCTTCTGCAACTCCGTTTTCGATGAGGTCGCCTACGGTCTGAAGATCAGGAAGATGCCGCCGAGGCGGATCGCAGAACTGGTCGATGCTTCGCTCGAGAAGCTGGGGCTGTTCTCTGTGAGAGACCGCCACCCTTACACGCTTAGCCGGGGGCAAAGGCAACGCCTTGCCCTGGCTTCGATCCTGGTTCGCCAGCCCAGGGTGCTGGTGGTAGACGAGCCCACGACGGGGCTCGACTACCGGGAAACCCTCCAGATGATGGCACTGCTGGCCGATTTTCGGCGGGAAGGAGGAACTGTGGTAATGATCACCCACGACGTGGAGTTGGTTCTTCGCTACGCGCAGCGGTCGGTTCTGATGGCCGGCGGCAGGGTGCTGCTCGACGTGGCAACCGCGGAACTGCCGCGGCACATCGAGACCCTGGCGCAGGCGTCGATCCGACTCCCGGGTTTACACCACCGAGCCGGCAGCCTGGGTCTTTCGACCTCGTGGGATGATGCGTCGGCCGATGTGGCGTGGTCGAAAGTTGAGGCTCTACCCGAATGGATAATTACGTTTCGAAAAGGAGAGATGCTGTGGCGGCAAGCACTGAGAAGGGACTTGGAGCTAAGGATCCACAGAGAGTTCAGGGCTTCTGGCGATTCGACCTGAAGGCGATCGTAGGGGGGGTCTTCCTGGGTCTGGTCATGGTGCTCCTGGTGGGTTTAGGCGACCGGGCAGACACGGCGCTCACGGGAGGCGCGTTCCCCATCCTCGGCGGGGTAAGTTGGGCAACCATGATGGGCATATCGACCCTTCTCCTCGGGCAACCGGGGGGGGTGATAGCGGGCCTCATTCAAGGCTTCATGGACATCGCCACGGGTGCGTCGCCCCTGGCCCCCATCTTTCCCGTCGTCAACGCTGCCGGATCGTTGGCCTTCTCCCTGGTCGCCTGGAGGCTCCCAATGAACCGATGGAGCCACTGTTTTCTTGCCCAGGTCGCCGGGAACCTGGTCGGAGACGCGCTGGTGGCTGCCGGCCTCTACTACATCCTGGAGCTCCCCGTTAGCGTCATACTGGCTTCCACCGGGGTCACTGCGGTCTTTAGCATCCTCGATGGGACGATCCTGACCCGGCTCGTCGCAGCAGCCGTGGCGAGGTCCGGCGTGCTGGACTGACGCGGGGAGGGCACCATGTCATTGCTGGCTTCCTACTCATCTCAGGAGAGCTTCTTCCACAGGCTCGACCCTCGCACCAAGCTGGTCTGGCTGGGTGTGGCACTGGTGGCCTGCTTTGCCCTCGACCTGATCCTCGTCGATCTGGCGCTGATAGCACTCGTGATGGGATCGTCCTGGGCCGCGAGGCTCGATCTCGGGAGGTTTCGGGCCATTACCGGGGTCTTTTGCATGCTGGCCGTTGGGATGATACTGGTCCAGACCGTTTTCCACGCCCAGGGAGAGGTCTTCTTCCGGGTGGGTCCAGTGGATCTTCACCGCGAGGGATTATCCCTCGCGGTTCGAGGGACACTGAAGCTGTACTCCACGGTCCTGCTTCTGCTGCAGTTTACGATGTGGACCCACCCCACCGATCTGGCCCAGGCGCTGCAGAAGGCGGGACTGCCCTATCGGTACGCCATGTTGATAGGGCTGGCCCTTCGCTTCTTTCCGGTCCTGGAGGAGGAGTTGGGAAGCGTATTCGAGGCGCAGGAGGCGCGCGGAATGGAGTTCCGAGGCCCCCTGCGCAAGGGTCTCGCCCTGGCTCCGATTATCGTTCCTCTCTGCCTGCGAACGTTGCGTCGGGCCAACGAGGTCGCGCTGGCGATGGAACTGAGAGGTTACGGATTTCGTCCGCACCGCACCTATCTCCGCACGATCGCATACCGGCCGGCCGACTACGTGATGACGGTGGCCCTGGCGATTGCCCTCGCAGTATGCCTGGGAGTTCGCTACCTCCACCCCCCAGCCCTGTTGTAGCAGTTGGTGCTGAGCCGCCGAGCTTTGGCAAGACGGCCGTCGGCCCCGTCGCGTTCATGGTTTGATGCTCTATTCGGTCGTTCGGGACGCTGAGGCGGGTGGTTCGAATCCACTCGCCCCGACCAAGCCCTCCGGTGCGATGCCGGTGGGCTTCTTCTTTTTCGGCGCCTGCCCCGCATTCAGTATCACACGGAGTCCCTTGTCAGTGGGGAACAGGTGCAAGCCAGTCTACGGCTCTTCCACGTGGGCGTCGAAATACTTTTCCATCAGCACTTCTGGGTTGCCACGGAAGTCGCCCCAGTTGTAGGCGTTCTGGAAGCGGGTCGAGGTGATAGTCGCTCGGGAGGACAGGGCCCTCAGTTCGGCCATCTGCTCTTTGGTGAGTGGCCGGTCGATCGCCAGGAACTCGTAGTACTGGTACTCGCTCATCGAAACCTCCTTACTTCGCCCCTGGCAGGTAGGGGATCAGTCCCTTGCGCAGCGCCTCCTCTTGTTTGCTGAACGGCCAACTACCAGCTTGACCTCAAGTGGCCTTGCCGCAAGTTGTTGACCATGAGGATTGCCTCCGCTCTTATTTAACAGACCGTTAAGTGGTTTCTTGACACTGTTTTAACATTCTGGTGCTACGATTCTAAATGCCCCAAGGGCACGATGGGGTCATCGATGCCGGAGGGGCGGAGTCTCATGGGGAGGCAACATGTGAAATGCGTGCATTACCGATGTACACGCTCGTACTATCGATTGCGCTCGCAGTGACCGGCTGTTCGGCCGCTTCGGGCGCCTCTTTCCCGTCAATTGGTGGCTCGGGTTCGTCTTCCACGCCGGCCGCGGTGCAGGCTACACCCGCGCCGACGACTGCGGCGAGCACGCCGACTCCCAAGGCGGGAGCATCGCCCACGGCTACTCCCTCCACGGCAGCTACGCCGAACGACGCGACCGTCGCTGCGATCAAGGCGGTCATCCAGAAAGGCAACCAGGAGCAGCAGGACGCCTTCGCTAAGAAGGACGCGACGCTCATGAAGGATACGTCCACCAGCAGCTACTACAACGAGATGGTCCAGAACAACAGCGACATGGCTAACGGCGGCGTCTCCTCCTTCAAGCTGGTCAAGATCGAGTGGGGCCAGATCAGCCTCACCAACCCGACGACCGCGCAGGCTACGACCTACGAGACCTGGCAGACCCACTACAGTGACGGTTCGACTGACCAGAGCCGTCAGCAGAACAACTACACCCTGGTCCTGCAGCAGGGCAGCTGGAAGATCCAGTCCGACGACCAGCCGAATAGCAACCCGAACCTGCCGCCGGGATCCGCCGTGTCCGCCCCCTCCGGGCCGCACACGCCGGGGTCGCCCTCCACGCCCGTTCCTCCGGCGTCCAGCCCGATCCTGAGTCCGACGGACGTCTCGCGCAACTGGTCCGGCTATGCCGCGACCTCCGGCACCTTCACCGGCGTGACCGGAAGCTGGACGGTGCCCCAGTCGCAGAGCAACGGGGGGCTGTCCAGCGGGGCAACCTGGGTCGGGATCGGCGGCGTAAAGGGTCGAGACCTGATCCAGGCCGGCACCCAGGAGATAACCAGCGGCTCTGGCACGGTTCGCTACGAGGCATGGATCGAGACGCTGCCGAGTCCTTCCCGCCAGGTGCCCTTCAGCGTTAGCCCGGGCGACTCGGTTACCGTCGACATCAGCAACCAGGGCTCCAACCAGTGGCAGATCAGCTTCAAGAACCACACGACCGGCGAGAGCTACCAGACGACCGTGCGGTACGCATCCTCGCTGTCGTCGGTGGAGTGGATCGAGGAGGCCCCGAGCGCGGGCCGGAGGATATTGCCGATCGACAACTTCGGTTCGATCCAGTTCGGCGGCGGGACGGCCGTCGAGAACGGGAAGTCCGTGACCATCGCTCAGACCGGCGCGCAGCCGATCACCCTGGCCGGCTCCGGGGGTAGCGTCATCGCGGCACCGTCGGCCCTGACCCCAGACGGCCAGGGCTTCACCGTCAGCCAGTCTGGCTCGTCGTCGCCGAGCCAGACGCCAAGCGGTTTCGGCCTATGACGATCGTAGCGTAGTACCGCGCTGGAGTGATTCAGCAATCCAGGAGCCGGCGCCGTCCCAGACGCCGGCTCCTACCTATTATGGCCATGTTATCCCGTTGCCCGTTGGTGCAGCTTGAGCCGTCGGGGAATGGCACCTGTATATAGTAGAATGATGGCTGCTCCATGAAGGGAGGGGGAGATGGCCAGCCAGGACTACCGAACCACCTGCACCCGCGACTGCCCGGATAGCTGCGGCATCATCGCCACGGTGGAGAACGGCCGCGTCACAAAGCAGAAGGGCGACCCCGAGCACGGCATCACGCGCGGCTTCCTCTGCTCGCGGGGCAACGACTACCTGAAGCGCTTCCACGACCCGAACCGCCTCCAGTATCCGCAGAGGCGCACGTCCCATGGCTGGCAGCGTCTCTCCTGGGATGAGGCCCTCGACCTCACCGCGGAGAGGCTGGCCCGCTACAGGGACAACTACGGGCCGCTCTCGGTCCTGGTGGTCAACTACTCAGGCATGCGTGGCTGGTTTGCCAGGATCATGACTCGCCTCTTCTGGGCTCACTTCGGCGGCGGGACGTTCAGCTCCGGCGGGTTGAGCACCGAGGCATTCGACGCCGCGCAGCAGCTCGATTTCGGTGCCGATGGCACCCACGATCCGGAGGACCTGGCCAACAGCTCCGCCTTCGTCCTCTGGGGTAAGAATGTGTATGTCACTCACCTGCACTGGACCACTTTCATCGATCGGGCGCGTAAGAAGGGGGCGCCGCTGGTCGTCATCGATCCGGTGCACACCCAGACGGCGCAGAAGGCCGACCGCTTCTACCAGATTCGCCCGGGGAGCGATGGTCTGCTGGCCATTGGCGTCGCGCGCCGGCTGCTCGAGCGGAACGCCGTGGACGAGGCTTTCATCGCCGATCATGCCAACGGGTTCGAGGCCTACCGCCAACTGGTCTTCTCGCACACTTTGGAGGAGGTGGCAGCTGCGACCGACCTGGCCGTGGAGGAGATCGACCAGATAGCGGAGCTTTACGCCACGAAGAGGCCGCTGGCGACGATCATTGGTCTCGGACCGAGCTACTGGACCGATGGCGGCGCGAAGGTGCGGCTGATCGATGCGCTCGCCGCCATCAGCGGCAACGTCGGCGTCTCGGGTGGTGGAGCGAGCACCAATTTCGGCGGGCCACCGCCCTTCGACCTGTCGATGCTCGACGAGGCTCCCAGGAGGGAAGTGCGGCGGGTGCTGCTGCCGCGTCTGGGTGACGACATCCTGGCTGCCGGCGACCCACCACTCAAGATGGGCTGGATCGCGGGCGCCAATCCGGCCGCTGCCGTGCCTAACAGCAACCGCGTCAAGGAGGGATTGCGCTCTCTGGAGTTCCTCGTGGTGGTCGAGCAGTTCATGTCGGCCACGGCGGAGCTGGCCGATCTGGTCCTTCCCTGCACGACCTATCTGGAGATGGACGACCTGGTCGCCTCCTACGGCCACAGCTGGCTGGGCTTGTCCCGCCAGGTGGTCCCTCCCCTGGGGGAGACGAAGCCCGACGGCGAGATCATGCAGGCGCTGGCCCAGCGACTGGGCTTTGGCGATGCCCTGGCTGGAGAGCCCGACGTGTGGATCAGGCGGCTGCTTGCCCCATTGGCCCGCGAGGGTGTGACGCTGGAGAGCCTGCTCCGACGGCCGCTGCGCAATCCCCTGGCCCCGGCCGTGCCCTTTGCCGACCGCCGGTTCCGGACGCCGTCGGGCAGGTTCGAGTTCATCAGCCAGTTCTCGCCGGCCGGCAACCGCCCCGACGGCCTGCATCTGGTCGCAACCAAGACGCGGCGAATGCTGAACTCGCAGATACTGCCTGAGGATCTGCCCGAGGAGCCGGTGGTGCGGGTGAATCCGGCGACGGTCTCGAGGTTGGGGCTGGATGATGGCCAGCGGGCCTGGGTAGTAAGCAGAGCCGGTGAGGTCAAGGTGAGGCTGCTGGCCGACGAAAGGGTGCGCTCCGACGTCGTTCTCTTCAACCCAGCGGCCTGGAAGGGCGATCTCAGCGGCGTAAACCAGTTGCGTGAGACCCTGCTCACCGACATCGGCAACGGCGCGGCGATGCACGAGACAACCGTGACCCTGCGCAGTGCCCGGTAAAGCTACGGCCTGTTGCCACAGCGGGGGCCGACGCGGGGATGCGCGAGAGGACCGAGGCTCTGCGGCGAGTGGAATGCAATCCGATCGGAGTGTGGTTGAGATGAGCCGTTTTCTCCGGCGGCCGTGTGGCCGTGGATCGTGCAGATGGGGTACGGGCGCGCCGGCTGGTACAGCTACGATTGGATAGAGTGGCTGATGGGGGCCGGCAAGTACGTCGAAGGTCGCTCCGCGGTGCGCATCCACCCGGAGCTGCAGGACTTGAAGGCCGGTGACCTCGTGCCCTTTAGCCGTTTCAATGCCATTCCCGTTACCGCCATTCAGCCCGAGCGTTACCTCGTCATCGGCAACAGCTGGGCCTTCGTGCTGAAGCCGATCGATGGGCAGCGCACGAGACTGGTGGTTCGAACTCGGAATCCCGGCTTTCTGGGTCGTTCCGGCCGTCCGTGGGGCCCTATCGTACATGTCCTGGATCTAATACTGAACTACCTGGGCTACGAACCGGGTCTGCACCTCCTGATGGAGCGCAAGATGATGCTCGGCATCAAGGAGCGAGCCGAACGGATGGCGAAGGGCGGCTGATGGACGGCGCCTCCAGCCCGCTATGCCGGCTTCCCCACGCCGGCCCCCAAGGAGAGAGGAGGCGGTCTTGACATGCCCCGGGGTAGCCGATAACCTTCCCGTAAGGTAAAGCTCGCGCGGGCCTTGCGCGCACTAGAAGGAGATGGACAATGCCAGACGCGAGCCTGGAAGAGGCCCTGGCCAGAACAGAGGGCGATGCCGAGGCGTCGCTGAAGGCGGCGTCCGGGGTGGCCGCCTCCTTGAAGCGGCTGCGGGCCGCAGCCCGATCGGGCGACCTTCGCGAGATTCGGCGGGGGCTGGATGCAGCAGGTCAGGCCATCGCAGTCCTGGATCAGCAGTTCGCCAATACGGCGGAGGGCTGGGACTTCGACGAGGAGGGCTTTCTCTCCAGCGGGGCCTATCTGGAAGAGTTGATCCAGACGGCGCAGCGGCAGGGGCTGAGACTCTACCGGCAGGACGAGCAGGTTTACTCCTATCCGTCCCTGCTTCGAGTGCTGCCCTCCGAGCGGGCGGTATCCATCGACCGGGTCAAGGAGAAGAGGCTTCGTCCAAGCGTGTTGGCCGCGCACCTCAAGGATATCCAGGGCCGGCGGCCGCGGTTCAAGTCGGAGGCGTTCCTGGAGTCCCTCTTCCGAGTCTACGAGCGGATAGTTGTCCACCGCGGCAAGAAGCATGGGGCGGTGGTGCGGCTGAAGGAGCTATACGACTGGCTGACACCACGACCGGGGGATACCCGCGACTACACACCCCAGGAGTTCGCGAGGGACGTGTACCTGCTGGACCAGAGCGGGATCACCGAAACCAGGAACGGTGAGCGGGTCTCCTTCCCGGCCGCAACCGGCACCAAGAATGCCGCGGGAGCCATCACGGTCGTGACCCAGGGCGGACAGGAGAAGCGGTACTTCGGCATATCGTTCGAGCGAGTAGGCTGAGCCTATGTGCGCGATGCAGATGAGGCCGGAGGACTGGCTGAAGGTAATCCGTGGTGAGTACCTGGACGATTTCGTCCTTCATGGTGGCGCTGCCGTCAAGTTCGCGGTGCCTGCCGGGGATGCGGAGCGGTCCGCAGCGCAGGCTGGTCTCGAGGCTGCGGCAGCGGCAGCGGGCTATCAGTTCGCCGGGGTAGATTCGGCCCTCACCAAGATCCACATGGTCGACAGGCTGTTCCACGAGGTCGCCCGCCAGATAGACTGGGACGGTCTCGCCCTCCGCTTTGTGACGGGGCTTCTGGAAGAACACGACTACCGGCTCCAGCCGGATCGAGACCACCTGGACCTTCATGAGATCGCAGCCCAGAACCAGTACCAGGAGGCGGAACTGCGGCGTGACCTGAGGAGGTGGCTCGCGACCCGTATCTACGAGGAGCCCGGTATGAGCCGGGAGTTTCGCGTTGCCATGCTCCGGCTGTGTCAGGCTCGGCTGGACCCCTCGGACGTCTCCCCTGCGGAGAGCGACGCGATCAAGCAGTGGCTGTGCGGGGAGCTCCGACTGCTCTCGTCCCTCAAGCCTTCGCTGATCTACCAGAAGATCGCCCGGCACAACGCCCGCTATATGCTGTATTCCCTCGTCCGCTGGCTCCGCCTGAGCGGTCGCGCAGGGCTGGTTCTGGGACTGGACATCACCCAGTGCGCGGCTGACCGGGCAAGCACTCCGGAGGGTTCGCTCTACTACAGCAAGCCAGCCGCTATGGATGCCTACGAACTGCTGAGACAGCTGGTGGATGGCGTCGACGAGCTGTCCAACTGTCTGATAGTGGTGCTCGCGTCGCCCCTGTTCCTCACCGATCCCATCAAGGGTCTGGGCAGCTACGAGGCGCTGAAGCTCCGGATCTGGGATGAGGTTCGCGACCGTGAGATCCCAAACCCGATGGCTGCCCTGATGAGGCTTTCCGGCTCGGCTCCAGATCGGCTGCCTGCTTACCTCTCCGAAAGGAGCGAGGAACGCCATGGATGAGCGGACTCGGCAGCGGCGTGCAATCGAGGGGCTAAGGTCAGGCATCCCCAACAGGGATGCGGTCCAGCTGCTCGGTTCATCCCAGCCGGAGATCGAGGTCCCCTTCCATCAACTGCTGGCGGGCGCAAAGGAGAGTGCTGCGGCCGGTCAGGCAGGGGGAAGCCTGCTGATAGCCGGGGATTTTGGCTCCGGCAAGTCCCACCTGTTGGAGCACTTTCATCACCAGGCTCTGGACGAGAACTTCGTCTGCAGCAAGCTGGTGGTCAGCAAGGAGATGCCGCTGTACGACCCCGCTAAGGTATACCGTGCCGCAGTCTCGGCGGCAGCGGTGCCCGGGGTGGTGGGGGCGCCTCTGTCGGAGTTGGCGGCCAGACTCGATCCTTCGCGGCCGGAGTACACGGCTTTTCGAGAGTGGGTGAATGGCAACTCAGGGCTGGACTCCCGCTTTGCGGCCAGCCTCTACCTGCACGAGCAGATGCGCGGCGATCACGAGATGCAGGAGCGAATCCTGGGCTTCTGGGGCGGCGACCGAATAAACGCCGGCGAGTTGAAGAAGGCGCTGAAGTCGGTGGGTGCGGGCTCCATGTTCTCCATAGACAGGTCCCCCTTAGGCAGGGATCTGGCGATCCAGCGCTTCAGCTTCACTTCCAGGCTCATCGTAGCCGCGGGATATTCGGGATGGTTGTTGCTGCTGGACGAAGTGGAGCTGGCGGGTCGCTACTCCTTCATGCAGCGGGCTCGCTCCTACGCTGAGATCGCGCGGCTGTCCAACAAGCTGCAGGGCGAGACCATTCCGTGTCTGGCGAGCGTCCTCGCCATCACAGGGGACTTTGAGGAGGCGGTGCTTGAGGGGCGAAACGACCGGGAGCGGATCCCGGGCAAGCTCCGGGCTTCCAACCTGCCGGCGCAACTGGCCCTGGCCGGCCAGGCGGAGCGGGGAATGCGATTGATCTCCAAGGAGCGGCTTTCTCTGAGGCCTCCTGACCAGGCGCAGCTTCTCCGGACCTATCTGAAGACCAAGACCACCCATGCTGCCGCCTATGGCTGGTCTCCTCCGGAGGCCGGCTCTCCCGAGCGGTTGGGCAGCACCCCCATGCGTACCTACGTGCGTTTCTGGATCAACGAATGGGATCTGCGGCGGGCCTACCCCGACTACTCACCGAAGACGGTAGTGGCCGAACTCCGCCCCAGCTACGAGGAGGATCGAGATCTGGAGGTACCGCCCGAGGCGCAGATCCAGGAGGATGAGGGTGGGGACGGGGGCCCTCGATGGGTGGAGTAGCCGGACTACGGTGGTGATATGCCGATCCCTTTTCGTGATCTGGACAACACGAGCGAACTGGGCGCCGCCGCCTTCCTGAGGCTGGCGCGCGATCCCCAGGACGCTGAGTGGTTCGCGGCTCTCTTCCTCGTGAACGCCCGCGGCGAGCCGCTGGAGTTCACCTTCAATCGGGCGGACGTTCCGTCCTCTCCCCTGTGGCGCGCGGCCGACATCCGCCGGCAGATGGAGCGGAACCTCATCGCCTCCCTGCTCTCCATCTGCCCGCGAGTGCCCAGGCTGCTCCTCTGCCTCGCTTCCGAGGTGAGCGGGGAGCTGTTCAGTCGTGAGATTCGGCTCTCCCTGCCGGTTTGCAGGGTCGCGAGCGTTCTGGAGACCGCTGCTTACATGGCTGAGGAGAGGCAGGAATTGCTGGAAGCGACCGAACCGGTGCACCTCTTCTGGTTCCCAGACCGGCCTCCCGAGGGCTCTCAGGAGTCGCAGCTCTTCCAGGAGCTTGCAGGTCGTGGTTTGCTGCTCGAGCCCTTTGACCGGGCGATGGCCGGTCTGCGGGAGGTGTACGGCCCGTTCGACCGACGGGAGCCCGCCCCGTGAGCGCCGGCTGGTGGCGCCTGGTTGCTGCTGCATCTGCTCCTGTGGGCTGGGGGCGGCGCCCCTCTACTCCGACTCCGGTGGTCGTGCCCCCCGCGGGCCGGCTGGTCATCCCGTCCCCGATGGCGAGGCGGGGAGCACACCGGACTCCGCCCGGCATTGGGCCCGCTATGGCGGCGAGGTCGCTGCCGCGTGCTGCCACCGCCGGCAGGGCCACACGCTATCGAAAAGCGCTCGGGATCAGGACGCGCGAGGGCGGCAGCGTGTCTCTGGAGGGGCTCCTCGCTTGGGCGCCGTGGATGGACTTCGCGGCCGAAGCGCGCGAGGATACCGAGCCTTCGCGCGAGGCCAACGATGACTCCGTGCCTGTTGCTCTGGCCCGGAGGCTCGCCCTTATCCTCCAACTGCCGGTGGAGCTGATCCTCTCAGCTACGGGGCCCGTAGAGTGGCCGGGACAGCTTTTTCAGTACCAACTGGAGGGCGTCCAGGCGCTGCTCTCCAGCGACGCCCTGTTGCTGGCCGACGACATGGGGTTGGGAAAGACGGTGCAGGCCATCGCGGCCGTCCGGATCCTCGCCCTGCGCCGCCAGCTGGATCGTGCCCTGGTGGTGGTTCCTGCGGGGTTAGTGCCTCAGTGGCGCCGAGAGTTGGATCGCTGGGCGCCGGAGCTTCGGGTCTCCACCGTTCGCGGGTCGGTGGAGGAGCGCGCCTGGCAGTGGGCGACCCCGGCCCACATCTACCTCGTGAGCTACGAGACCCTGCGGGTGGATTTCTCGGGCGGAGCCCAGTCTCCCCCGAGACGCCGCATCTGGGACCTGGTGCTGCTGGACGAGGCGCAGAAGATCAAGAACCGCTGGGCGGACGTCAGCGAAAGGTGCAAGAGGCTGGCGCGACGGCGGGCCTGGGCTTTGACGGGCACCCCTCTGGAGAACAGCGCCGACGACCTGGCCTCCGTGCTGGAGTTCGTCTCTCCCCTGCTTCCGCCCTTCGAACCGGTGCGGATCCGGCCGGGGACCGACCTCGTTCGGATTCAGGGAGCGCTGCAGCTTCGTCGGCGGAAGAGAGATGTGCTGGGCGATCTCCCTCCCAAGCTGGTGAGCGACGTCACGGTGGCTCTGGAAAGGGCGCAGCGGGAGAGCTACGATCGGGCCGAGCGCGAGGGGGTGGTTGAACTCTACCGTATGGGCGAGGCTCTGACGGTGGAAAGCGTGCTGGAGTTGATCATCCGGCTAAAGCAGATATGCAACTTCTGTCCTGTCACGGGGCAGTCCGCCAAGCTGGAAGAGCTGGTAGCGAGATTGCACGAGTTGCGGGAGGGAGGGTCCCGAGCCCTGGTGTTCTCCCAGTTCACGGATTCGTCCTTCGGCGCGGCAGCGATCGCTCACCGGCTTCGAGCTTTCCGGCCGTTGCTGTACACGGGGGCGATGTCGACCACGCAGAGGGATGCGGTGGTCCGGCAGTTCAGGGAGAACCCGGAGCACAGGGTGCTTGTACTCTCGCTGCGGGCCGGCGGACAGGGTCTCAACCTTCAGGACGCCTCGTACGTCTTCCACTTCGACCGATGGTGGAACCCTGCGGTGGAGCGACAAGCCGAGGATCGGAGCCATCGGCTGGGACAGACGATGCCGGTGAGCGTGTACCGGTACATCTGCGAGGGGACCGTGGAGGAGAGGATAGCGGAGGTCTTGCGGGACAAGCAGTTGCTGTTCGACGAGATGGTGGACGACGTGTCGCTGGACCTGCGGGAGAAGCTGAACGCGGAGGATCTGTTCGGCCTCTTCGGCCTCTCGTCTCCCCGGGCCTCTTGATTCCCCGATCCTGCCGAGGACGCGTCTCGGGTCTCTGCCGAGGAATGTTCCCCTGTACATACGTTCCGCTTGCCTCACTTGCGCGGCGTGGTACAATTGTCGCTAATGACATTGTCGCGATGATGTGACAGGCAGCACTGGGAGTGTCACATGTCCAGAATCAGAACCAGGGTGGCCGAGGGTGGCAGGATAGTGATTCCGGCCGAGTTCCGCAGGGCGCTCGGCCTCGATGTGGGGGACGAGGTGATCCTCGATCTCGGGGAGGGCCAACTCACCGTGTTGACACCCCGGCAAGCCATAAAGCGTGCGCAGGAGCTTGTGCGCAGGTACGTCCCGAAGGGGCACAGGCTTGCCGACGAGCTGATTGCCGAACGTCGGGTCGAGACTGAGCATGAGTAGCGCCGTACTGGATGCCTCAGCTCTGTTGGCCCTGCTTAACCAGGAAGAGGGCAGCGAGCTGGTAGCCGAGTTGGTGGCAGCCGGCGCCGTAATCAGCGCCGTAAACCTGTCCGAGGTCGTGTCCAAGCTCAGCCTGGTTGGCATGCCGGAATCGCTGATTCGGGAATCTCTCGATCCTCTTGGCCTCGAGGTTTTCCAGTTCGATGTCGAACTGGCGTATCGGGCTGCCGCGCTGTTGGGTCTCACCAGGGCGGCTGGCCTGTCTCTTGGTGATCGCGCCTGCCTGGCACTTGCGGGGCAAGTCAGACTCCCGGCAGTTACGGCTGATCGGGCCTGGGGGCGATTGGAATTGGATGTCGAGGTTCGCGTGATCCGCTGAGGCTCTATACTCCTTCTACAAGGACCACTAAACTGACCTGTTGCTACGTTTCTTCCCCACCGCCCGTTCGGGTTCTTCGACCCGGTTTCGGCATTGCACAGCCAGAACCGTTCCACGAGCAGCAACAAAGCGCCATGGTTCACGAGGGCGGGTAGATAGAGTTACAGTCTATTGCCAACGTCACCCCCGCTTTGCGCGGGGGTCCAGGCATCCCATCTCCTCGTGAGGCTGCTCCTGCACGCCAACGGGGGGACCCTGGATGCCCGATCAGGTCGGGCACGACGGTCCAGGGAGTCTGTCACTCTGTCCGTGAACCATCCCCACTTCGCTCTGCCATTGGCATAAATGCACAAGAGCGAAGGTCCCAACTACGTGTAATCTGGCAGTTGCCGACCTGCCCGGACGAGCCGCATGATGACCAGCACTGTCTGTCATGGAGAAATGTGTCATGGACAAAATCAGTGCTGGGGACACCGCCTGGGTCTTGATTTCAGCCGCGCTGGTCATGTTGATGACGCCGGCCCTCGGGTTTTTCTACGGGGGCTTGGTGCGTCGAAAGAACGTCCTCTCTACCCTGATGCACAGCTTCTTTATCCTGGCACTGGTCACCGTGCAGTGGGTGCTCTGGGGATACAGCCTGGCCTTTGGTCCCGATTGGCACGGTTTGATCGGCCGCCTCGACTGGGTGGGACTGAACGGCGTCGGCTTCGAGCCGAATCCGATCTATGCGCCCACGATCCCCCACCAGGCGTTCATGATCTACCAGGCGATGTTTGCGGTAATCACCCCGGCCCTGATCACGGGGGCGTTTGCCGAGCGGAAGCGGTTCAAAGCGTTTGTCCTCTTCAGCCTGATCTGGGCGACGGTCGTCTACGATCCGGTGACCCATTGGGTCTGGGGATATGGCGGCATCCTGCGGCAACTGGGCGCGGTGGATTTCGCCGGGGGGATTGTCGTGCACGTCACCTCGGGTGCCTCCGCGCTGGTGGCGGCCCTGATGCTGGGCCGTCGCCTGGGCTTCGGCCAGGAGCCCATGGATCCGCACGACGCGACGATGACGATTCTCGGCGCTGGTCTGCTGTGGTTCGGGTGGTTCGGCTTCAATGCGGGTAGTGCCCTCGGGGCGAACGGAGTCGCGGTGAACGCCTTCGTCGTGACCAACACCGCCGCGGCCATGGGCGCGTTGACCTGGATGACGGTGAGTTGGGCCCACCAGCAGCAGCCCAGCGTGCTCGGTGTGGGTGTCGGCGCCGTGGCGGGGTTGGCCACCATCACTCCGGCGGCCGGCTACGTGAACGTCCTGGCTGCGATCCTGATTGGGATGTCCGCGGCGGTGGTCTGCTACTGGACCGTGCAGCTTCTGAAGGCGCGCCTCAAGATCGACGATGCCCTCGACGTTTTCGGTGTGCACGGCGTTGGCGGCGCCCTGGGCGCCATCGCTACCGGCGTGTTCGCAACCACGGCCGTGAACCCGAATGGCGTGAACGGACTGCTCTACGGCAACCCCGATCAGTTGCAGATACAGGTCATCGCTGTTGCCGTCACGGCGCTGTATGCCTCCACGATGACCTGGCTCATCCTGAAGTTCGTCGATCTGACCGTTGGTCTTCGAGTCGAGGAGGGTGAGGAGATAACGGGCCTCGACACGACGCAGCACGGCGAGGCGGCCTACACGATCTGATCTGATGCCCCATTCTGGTGCTCGGGACGCTGGGAGGCGCTCAGGGGCGCCGTCAGCACTGGCTCGTGCCCCACCCCCTCGGGATGCCGGGCGGCGATCTCCTCCTTGAAGAACGAGAGGAAGGCGCGGACGGTGCGAGAGAGGTGCTTTCCCCGTAGGGTGGCAATGCGGAAGGAACGCGTGAAGCTGGCGCCTCGCACGGGCACCACCACCAGCGCCCCCCCTTCTATCTCCCGCTGCATCACCAGCTTCGAGAGGATGGAGACGCCCAGCCCCACCTCCACCGACTTCTTGACCACCTCGATGTTGTCGATGACCATGCTGGGGACGATGTGCACTTTGTGGCGGGTCAGCTCCCGCTGGATGGCCGTCTGTACCCCCGAGCCCTCGCGGTGCGAGATGAAGGGCTCCCGGGCGAGATCCTCGATGTCCACGCCCCCCTTCGTCCTGCTGGCCCACGGATGACCCCGGGCGACGATGAGGTGCAGCTCGTCGCACCAGAACCCCTCGAAGTCGACCCCAGGCGCGTCAACCGGCCCCTCCAGGAGGGCGAAGTCGTACGCGTTGTTGACCATCTCCGCCATGATCCCCCTGCTGGTGTCGGCGGCCAGGGCGAACTTGACCTTCGGGTGGAGATGCCTGAACTCGGCGAGGAGAGGGGGAAGCATGTAGATGGAGATGGTGGTGCTGGCGCCGATGCTGAGCTTGCCGCTGAACTCCGCGTCAAGCTCGGACACTGCCTGCTCCGCCTCGTCCAGCAGGCCGCAAAGTCTTTCCACCTGCTGGGCGTAGGAGTAGAGGACCCGCCCTGCCTCGGTCAGGTAGAAGGACCTGCCGAGACGATCCAGCAACCTGGCTCTTAGCCGCTGTTCCAGTCTGGCTACCTGCGCGCTCACCGCCGGCTGAGTGAGACACAACTCCTCAGCGGCTCTGGTGAAGCTGCCCAGCCTCACCACACGGCAGAACACGAGCAACTGGTCGACCTCAGAGCGCATGGGCGGTCACCTCTCAGGGCAGTAGATAACCGCGGGTTATGGCTCCAATATCAAACCATAGTTGGAAATGCGGGCAAGGCGGTGATAGATTGACCTTGCCAAGATACACTGCCGGGGGCCGGCAGTCAATCGGAATCTGCTCCGCAGCTTGTCCTCATAAGAACACGGGTGGATAGGTCGTCCGTGGCGCAGTAGCGTCACTCCAGGTCGTCCCGCGGATTGTGACCCGGCGATAGTTCTCCGGGTCACATCGGTAGCCTCACAGCGTGGATAGGGGGTGAAGGATGGCGGTGCTGGTTACGGGTGGTACCGGCTGGATCGGCTCCTACGTTGCCTGGGAGCTGGCAGCGAGGGGCCAGGAGGTGGTGACATTCGACCTGGTGTGTGAGGCCTGGCGCCTCAAGGGGTTGCCCTCGGTGTCGATGGTCCAGGGGGACATCCTGGACTTCCCCGGTCTTCTTGAAGCCATTACCAGGCACAGCGTCACCCGAGTTATCCACCTGGCGGCGATCCTGAAGGGCGACAGCCAGCGCAATCCCAGGCTGCTGCAGAAGGTCAATTGCGAGGGGACCGTCAACGTGCTGGAGGCGGCGAGGCTCGCCGGTGTTCAGCGGGTGGTGTACGGGAGCTCCGTCGTCGTCTATGGGCAGACGGACGGGGAGCCGGTGTCGGAGGACCACCCGACCAACCCCAGCGACATGTATGGGGCGACCAAGGTACTCGGCGAGACCTTCCTCAAGGAGTACCGTCGGCTCTACGGCCTCGACTTTGCCGTCGTGCGCTTCGCCCACGTTTACGGTCCGGGCAGGCTGAAGGGGACCGCGGTATGGAAGGATCTCTTCGAGTACCCTGCCAGGGGCGAGAAGTACGTGCTGCCCAGCGGCGGCGACCACTGGCTGAACTGGAGCTACGTGAAGGACTGCGCCACGGCGACGGTGGCGGCGTGCCTTGCGGAGAAGCTGGAGGAACGCTTCTTCAACGTCTGCGAGGGGGTTCGGCACACGCCTCGCGAGATCGCCGACCTGATCTCCTCGGAGATAGTCCCCGGTGCGCAGTTCGAGATCGGGCCGGGGCTGGTGCCGGGCCATCCCGCCGAGGCGACCATGGCTATCGAGACCGCGGCTCGGGTGCTCGACTGGCGCCCCTCCTTCGACATCCGGAGGGGCTGCCGGGAATACGTCGACGAGGTCAGGAGACAGGGAGTCACCAACTGAGAAAGGAGCAGCCATGGATCTCGAGCATGGTCCGTGGAAGACCGAAGAGTACTGGGTGAGCCACTACCACTTCCTTCCAGAGGTGCGGGAGCAGTTGCAGCTTCCTCCCCGGGTCGAGTTCCATGACTCCACATTGAGGGACGGCGAGCAGTCCCCGGGTGTGGTGTTCTCCGTCGAGCAGAAGGTGGAGATCGCGAAGATGCTGGACGCGGCGGGTTTCCAGTACATCGAGGCCGGATTCCCGCCCGTCTCCAAGGCCGATCGGGACGCGATCTCCCAGATCACCAGCCTGGGGCTGAAGGCGAAGATCACCTGCCTCTCCCGCGCCCGGGCTGAGGACATCCAGATGGCGGCCGACTGCGGGGTGTGGGGGGCGATCCTGGAGGTGCCTGGCAGCGTGCCGAGGCTGAAGTATCAGTTCGGGTGGAGCGAGGACCAGGTGATCAAGATGACCACCGCCGCTGTGGTCCTGGCGAAGGAGAAGGGGATCGCCCCCAACATCTTCATCATGGATTCTCCGCGGGCCGAGCTGTCCTTCCTGGAGCGGCTGATCACCACCGTGGACCGGGAGGCGGGGATCGAGTGCGTGACCCTGGTGGACACCTCCGGCTGCATCACTCCGAGGGGCATGTACTATCTGGTGAGCCAGGCGCGCGGATGGACGGACAGGCGGATCGAGGTCCACTGCCACAACGACTTCGGCATGGGCGTGGCCAACTCCATCGCCGGCGTAGAGGCCGGCGCCCGCAGCGTGTCCGGCGTGATCAGCGGGCTCGGCCAGCGGGCCGGCAACGCCCCCATCGAAGAGGTCGCCTGGGCGGTCCAGGCCCTCTACGGCATCCCGACGGGGCTCGACTTCGCAAGGGTGTACGAGGTGGCGCTGAAGGTCCAGGAGTGGTCGGGGTGGTCCTTCCCGCCCAACAAGCCTGTGGTGGGCAGGAATCTCTTCACCTGGGAGGCGGGCATCCCCACCGCCGCGCTCCGCAAGAACCCCCATACCGTGGAGCCTTTCCAGCCCGAGATCTTCGGTCGGAAGCACGACATAATCCTGGGGAAGAAGGCTGGGCGGGCCAACGTCGAGTTCAAGCTGGAGGAGCTGGGGCTGGAGGGACCCGGGGAAGCCGGAACCGAGCAGTTGCTGGAGATGGTGAAGGCCGAGTCGGTCAGACTGGGGCGGGCGCTGAGCGATGGGGAGTTCGAGTCCCTGTACCGGCAGATGGAGAACTCATGATCTACTCTTGTCTTCCACAATGAGGAGGATGGCTCGAAATGCTGGTTCTCAAGGGTAGTCAGTTGATCGATGGGAACGGCGGGGTGATCCGCGACGCTGCTGTGCTGGTCGATGGGAAGCGGACCAAGCAGACGGGGCGGGCCGCCGAGGTCGCCGCCGCGGCGCCGCCCGACGCCGAGATCGTGGACATGGGCAGTTGCACCCTGATGCCGGGACTGATCGACTGCCACATGCACATGGAAGCCTTCAACATTCTCACCACCGAGAACTATCGGGTGGCCACCTTCGAGGTCACCCCCCAGCTCCAGATGCTGCAGGCGCTGCTGAACGCGCAGCTCTGCTTCGAGATGGGGCTGACGACCATCCGCTCCCAGGGCTGGATCGGCTACACAGGGCAGCTCACGGCAGAGGCTCTAGCCGTGAGGGATGCCATCGAGCGGGGCTTCGTGGCGGGACCGCGCATCAAGGTGTCCGGCTGGGCGACCGTCACGGGGTCGCACCTGGACCTCATCCTGATCGGCAACGCGCCTCGCCCTGCCGGGACGACCGCCGATGGACCATGGGAACTGCGGAAGCAGGTGCGCACGAACATTCGGATGGGGGTAGACTGGACGAAGACCTCAGCCTCGGGGGGCGGCGGGACCGACAAGGAGGAGCCCGGCGTTCGGAACATGAGCCAGGAGGAGCTGAACGCCATCGTCGAGGAGTCGCACTACCACCACAAGCCTGTCACCTGCCACTGCTTCACCCCGGAGGCGCAGAAGATGGCCGTGCGGGCGGGCGTGGACACCCTGGAGCACGCAGTTTTCACCGACGACGAGGCCCTGGCCATGATCGTGGGCGAGGGCAAGCCGGTGATCCCGACCCTGGCGCACCGGACCGATCGCGCCATCGAGGTTCGGCGGCGCGCGGGTACCTCGGAGTTCACCCTGAACAAGATGAGGCGGCTGCAGCCCTACACCAAAGAGACCTTCCAGCGGATGCACCAGGCCGGAGTCAAGATGGCGATGGGCACCGACACTCAGCTGGACCCGGAGATGGGCTCCCAGGCCATCGAGCTGGAGGTGTACGTGGAGTACGGCATGACCCCGATGGAGGCGATCCAGACGGCCACCGGGAACGCCGCCGAAGCGCTCCAGATTTCCAGGGATGTCGGCACCATCGAGGCCGGCAAGTTCGCGGACATCATCGCCGTGGACGGCGATCCCCTGCTGGACATAAGGGTCCTGCAGGAGAAGGCGAAGATCCGCCTGGTGATGAAGGAGGGACGAGTCTACGTAGACAGGCGTCCGGGCCACGAGAAGTACGTGATCCACGACCAGTCCTACGATTGGAAGCGACTGTAGCGATTGCCTCTTGTTCGTCGTGCGGAGTGCACTCGTTATGGGGCGGGTTCAGACCCGCCCCGATGGGAGGGAGAGAAGATGCGAACCATCAGGCTTTCCGGCGTGCTCCTGGCGATCCTCGTGGCGACCTCGCTCCTGGTAGCGTGCAGTGGCGGGGCAGGGCCCGCACCAACCCAGGCGCCACCCCCCAAGTCGGAGAAGGCCGCCGCTCCCCAGGCGACGGCGGCACCTCAACCGGCGGCCGCGTCTCAGGCTCAGCCCCAGGCGACCACCAAGTTCCCCGAGAAGGCGATCAACTTGATCGTGGCCTACGGGGCCGGCGGTGGCACCGACGTGACCGCCCGACTCCTGGCCTCGGACCTTGAGAAGGTACTCGGCCAGCCCGTCACGGTGACGAACGTCGAAGGAGGCGGCGGCTGGACGGGGTGGGGCCAACTGGCGCACGCGACCCCGGACGGCTACACCATAGGCTACATCAACGTCCCCAACATGTTCGCCGGCTATCTGGATCCCAAGATCAAGAGGCCGGAGAACCTCTCCAGCTTCATCCCGATCATGAACCACGTGACCGACCCCGGCGTTTGGATCGTCAAAGCCGACAGCAAGTTCAAGGATCTGCAATCGACCATCGCAGAGATGAAGGCGCAGCCGGAGAAGGTCAGCATGGCGACCCATGGGGCCGGAGGGGACGATGATCTGGCGCTCAGGCAGATCAAGAAGCTGACCGGCGCGCAGCCCAGCCAGATCAACAACGACTCGACTGCCAAGAGCATGACTCAACTGCTGGGCGGCCACGTGGACGTGGTGGGGTGCAACGTCAGCGAAGTGGTCAACCAGTACAAGAACAAGGAGGTGCGGGTCCTGGGGGTGATGGGCGACAAGCACTCCGAGTACCTGCCCGATGTCCCCACCTTCAAGGAGCAGGGTATCGACGTTACCATGTCCGTGTCCCGCGGTATCGCCGCTCCAGCCAAGACCCCGAGCGACATAGTGAAGGTGCTCTCGGATGGACTTCAGAAGGCTATTTCTAGCGACAGCCACAAGCAGAAAGCCAAGGAGTTGTCCCTGTCGCTGGACATCATGACGGGAGACCAGTATCTCACGTTCCTGAAAGGCGAGGAGCAGAAGAACAAGGAGCTAATGGGCTGGTAGGCCAGGCCGGGGCAACGTGAGCTTCGATGTTGTAGTGCAGATTCGGTACCGAAAACAGCTGGCCGGGAGGCGGGAGACCGCCTCCCGGCGACAAGGTATGGTGGCAGCATGCGTACCGATGTGATCGTTTCTCTCTTCCTGATCGCAGTTAGCCCCTTTCTATACGTAGAGGCCAACGCGTTTCCCGGTGCGGCAGGAGTATTTCCCCATCTGTTGGTGATTGTCATCGATCTTCTGTGCCTGGTCCAACTTGCTGTGAGTCTGAGGAGGCTTCGCTCAAGCCCAACTGCTGGCGGGACGAGGAAGCCGCTGCGCATGGGGCCCTACGTGGCCTTCGCTGCCATAGCCCTGTACGTACTGGCTATCCAGATCATCGGCTTCTTCGTCGCTTCTGGCGTCTTCGTGATCGCCATGATGTTCTACCTGGGTGAACGCAAGCCGGCGACCTACGCCCTCGCCGCGTCTTCTATTCTCGTGTTCTACTATGTGCTCTTTATCAGATTTCTGCACGTCCCCCTCCCAGCAGGGCTGCTCTTCTAGGGGTTCTCGACAGGGGACGAGAAAGGTGCGGAGCATTGGATGCGACGCTATTCTCGGTTGTCAGTGATGTCCTGACTGTCAATAACCTGCTGGTGATGATGGCCGGCATCCTGGTGGGGCTGCTGGTGGGCGCCCTGCCAGGGTTTCAAGCCAACATGGGGGTCGCCCTGCTGCTACCTTTCACCTATGGCTTGCCCGCTGATACCGGATTGCTTCTGCTGGTATCCATCTATGCTGCTGCCATCTATGGCGGGAGCATTACCGCCATTCTCTTTAGCACGCCCGGCACCACTGCCTCCGCGGCTACCGCCATCGAAGGGTACGCGCTCACCAAGCAAGGAAAGCCCGGCACCGCCCTTCGGATAGCCACCTGGTGCTCGGCTATCGGGGGAGTGGCCGGTGCCCTCAGTCTCCTGGTGATCTCGCCTCCACTTTCCTTGATCTCTCTCCGGTTTGGACCAGGCGAGTACTTGATGCTGGCGATTTTTGGACTATCAGCGATCGCCACCATCGCTTCCGGCTCCCTCCTGACTAAGGGTCTTATCGCCGGCGCGCTGGGTTTCCTGCTCAGCACCGTAGGGCTAGACCTGGATTCGGGGTATCCACGCTTCACCTTCGGCCTCACGGACTTGGACGGCGGGATACCCTTCGTCCCGGCGGTCATCGGTCTGTTCGCCATGTCCCAGGTTCTGGTTATGATCGAGGAGTCGGCCAAGGAGATCGAGAAGACCACTGTCACCTTCGACAAGCGAGACTGGCGCTTCTTCTTGACCCTCGACGAGCTGAAACAGGTGTGGGGATCAATACCCCGTTCCTTTACCATCGGCATGCTGATTGGAATCCTGCCCGGCGCTGGCGCGGACGTATCTGCCTGGGTGAGTTACAACGAGGCCAAGCGCTTCTCCAAGAACCCAGAGATGTTCGGCAAGGGGGCCTTCGATGGCATCGCCTCGGCCGAGGTTGCCAAGAGCTGCGACACCGGCGGCTCTCTGATCCCGCTTCTCACCCTGGGCATCCCCGGCTCCTCCACGGCAGCCATTCTCCTCGGTGCCCTGATGATCCACGGTCTGGTCCCCGGTCGACAGCTCTTCACCCAGTACGCGCAGATCACCTATACGGTCATCGTGGGCTTCGCAGTCGCCAACTTCCTGATGGGCTTCGTCGGACTCCTGGTCTCCCGCTACGTCGCCAGGCTCACCAGTCTCAGCACGGGGGTGCTGGCGCCGCTTATCGTAACCCTCACGGTGATCGGTTCCTACGCCCTGGGGAACAACATCTACGACGTCTGGATCATGCTGGTTTTTGGACTGCTCGGATACTTCATGAAGAACCACGGGTTCCAACCAGCAGCCATGGTCCTGGGGCTAGTTCTGGGCCCTATGGCGGAAAACGCCTACAGACAGTCCCTGGTGCTGTCCAGGGGAGCGCTGATCCCCTTCTTCTTGAGTAGCCCCATCAGCGTGATCTTGATAGTGCTGATACTGTTGACGCTCTTCTCTCCGATGGTGCTGGAGTACCGGAAGGGGAGGAGGAAAGGGGCGGTTAGCACGGTTAGGCAGGGAACATGACGGATCGGCGCCTACCGCCATGGCTGCCCGCAGAAGGGACCCCATTGCCGGGCGGGGAGCCTGGGCGATGCGCTGCCGGTGCCGGACCAGCAGCCAGATCAGCGCCAGGGCGCCCGCCCAGAAACATCTTGGTCGTGTAGTAGTACTACCCTATCCAGCCGGGGTGATCGGCCCGCGGCGGCGCTGCTGCCCTGGGTCGAGACTTCCGGCGGGCTCGCGCCGGCGCCGCGGCGCTCTCGATCCCTAGCCCAACGCCGACGGCGACGCCCCTGCCGGCCGCGACACCCACGGCCATTCCAAGCCCGACGGTGCCGCCCACACCGACGATCCCCCCAAGCCCTACGGCACCTCCTGCGCCGACGGCCGTTCCCACCCCTACACCGGCACCGCCACCCCCCAAGCCGACGACCGCGCCTGCTCCAACAGCGGCTCCTGCGCCGACCCCTACGCCGGCCACTGTGCTGCAGGGGCGGGTCGGGATACAGGCGGGCCACTGGAAGGAGAACGAGCTGCCGGCGGAGCTGGCCTGGCTTCGGCCGAACAACGGGACCGCCGGCTCCGGTTGGCGAGAGGTGGACGTGAACCTGGCAGTGGCCAACCGGGTCGCGGCGATCCTGCGAGGGCTGGGCCTGACGGTGGACGTCCTTCCCGCGACTGTGCCGGTGCACTACGCGGCCGATGCTTTCGTAGCGCTCCACGGGGATGGCAGCACCAACACCACCCTCACGGGCTACAAGCTCGCCCGCGCCCGATGGAGCCGGATCCCGTCTACTGACGATGCCCTGCTGGCCGACATCTCAGAGGAGTATCATGCGGCGACGGGGCTGCCCGACAATCCGCAGACCATCTCCGAGAACATGCGGCAGTATTTCGCCTTCGACTGGCCGGAGATGCAGCACGCCGTGGCGCCGACGACACCGTCGGTGATCCTGGAGATGGGGTTCCTCACCACCCCCTCCGACCGGAAGCTGCTGCTGGAGCAGCAGGACCTGGTGGCCTCGGGGATCGCGAAGGGGATAGTGCGCTTCTTGACAGAACGCCGAGCGAGCGGGCAGTAGAGGCGATGTACTACCTATCCACCAGCCAGGGCGTCCAACTGTACGCCGGCCATCGGCTGGTCACCTCCGGCCCCTATGCCTTCTAACGTCACCCTATGTGGCATGGTTCACGAGGGCGGGTAGATAGAGTTACAGTCTGATGCCAACGTCACCCCGCTTGCGCGGGGGTCCAGACGTCCCCTCTCCTCGTGAGGCTGCTCCTTCACGCCAACGGGGGGACCCTGGATGCCCGATCAGGTCGGGCACGACGATCCGGGTAGCCTGCCTTCGTTAGACTGTCACTCTCCCTGTGAACCATGCCCTGGAGGCTCGGGCTGCCCAGGCTCTCGATCGATGGTGGAACGTCCGCGAGGCAGACGAGTTGAGCGGCGCTCTGAGGCTACTACGCCCCCGATGAGTCGCAGAGCCGCTAGCGCGTGCGTGTAGGCCAACCCGTTCCTGACTGGTCTAATCTGTTCCCCCTTATCGTTGAAGGAGCTGCGCTGCTCGTGTGAGGTTGACGATGCCGCAGATGCACGGCTTCCCCACCATTCGGGCCGCGTCCTCGACGGTGCGGGTCCCAGCCCTCACCTCGGCCACCGCCTTCTCCACGAGTTTGGCAGGGACCAGGCCGTGTCCGCACATGGTGGTGAACTCCATCACGTCCGGCCCCGGCAGCAGCTCCTTCTTACCTCTGATCCCCAGGGAAAGGTTGATGGTGTGAGGCTTCAGACCTACCTCTCGGGCCATCTCCATCACGTCGTCGATCAGCCCGCTGACGACGATGGAGATCCCCAGGTCATCCTCCTTCAGCCGCTCCAGCACCCGCTTCATTTTTTCCCGGTCGTCGAAAGAGCAAATGAAGCCTCTGGTGTTCTTCTGGAACTCCAGCGCGGCTTCCCGGTCCAGGTTCCCGGCGGCTATGCTGGCGCGGTGAGGGCTATCCCCAGCGTTGTTGGGGCCCTCGTCGAAGACGATGTCGACGATCCTCCTCACCTTGGGCTCGGCCCCATCCAGGTTGACCCCTCGGGAGCAGCGGGCGTACATGACGAAATCGTTCTTCAAGGACTCGACCGAGCCCTGGCGGTGCAACGAATGAGTCATCTCGACCCCCCGGTAGTGAGTTCTGAGTTCTGAGTTCTAGGTTCTGGGTTCTGAGTGCTGAGTCCTGAGTCCTGAGTGCTGCTAATCGGTGACGAGGGGCCTGCCCAGCCCCATGTTGACCTTGGCGTTGGGGCGCACCTGGATCCCCAGTTCCTGAAGCACCGGCATGACCGGGATGGTGCCGTCGTCCTCCAGACGGGTGAATATGCACCAGGAGAAGACCGTGTCCAGCGTCTCGGCCACTCCCTCGACCACCGGCACGATCGCCGGCAGTTGCCCGATTTCGGCCTCGAACTCCAGGATCGCCGAGAGCACCCTCTCCTTCTTGACGTCCTCCCTCATCGCCCCGGTGGCTCGATCGGCCAGCAGGAAGCTGACCGGATTCTTCTCTTCCCAGTGCACCCCCACCTTCGCGAGGGCGGTGGTCATCTTCTCCAGTTCCCCCAAACGGGTCGCTATTCCGGGCCGGCCGAACTCCAGACCTATGCCTATCCTCCCCCGTTTGACTCTACCGGTCACGTCGTTGGTCTTGGACTCCTCGGTGCCTCGTCCAAAACCCTTGGTGGTGGAGTGCGGTATGCCCGGATCGCTGAACTCCTTGCGCAGCACCCGTGGCCACTCCTTGGCCTCCGGCGATTCCTCTATCGCGTTCACCGGGCAGGGGGCGTAACGGATGCAGGTGCCGCACTCCACGCACTCGTCGAAGTCGATCTCCACCCCGCCGTTCGCACTCTTGATGGCGCCGACAGGACACCAGGGGACGCACTCCTCGCACGCTGTACACAGCATTTGATCGACTTGCACGCGTGTCCTCCTTACTCGTTGTCGATAGTCCCTGGTTGGTTCTCAGATGGTATCGGCGATAGCCCCTTCCAGGCATGAAGCTGCGACTCGCGCAGGACTGCGAAGGCGATGAATGCCCAGCCCAGCCAGAAGGGCATGAAGCCCGGCCCTGGCCCGTACTTTTCAGAATAGGGGAGCAGAGTAGCCTGCTGGACCACGTGGGCACCCAGCAGAACGAAGACAACGCACACGATCATCTCCGCACGACGCATCTCTATTTCCTTCCTCCAAGTGTTTGCCTGCTGCCTGAGTGCGCTGTACAGCTCCTCACGAGGGCTGGCCCGGGGCGCGACTCTCGACCGCGGGGCAAGGTTCAACATGGCAGAGTCAGGTCGCGGAGAATGGAGAGCGAGGTTCGGTTGTGGCTTGCTGCCCGAGACTGCCCACCTTTGGAGGGGAACGGCTCCGGGCGAGGGCCACGGGACGGCGGGGTGGAGTGCCCGACCCTCTCCCGCCGCGTACTGGATCACCTGGGGTCGAGCTTTCCCCCTTTCTCAGTGAGGAAGGTGTAGTTCACTGCTCGGGTCATGCCACGACGCATGGCCTCGACGATCACCAGTTCCTCTGGATAGATGTTCCCCAGGTTGACCTCCGGACCCAGTTTCTGGATCAACCACACGTGGAGCCAAGGCCATCCCCCGGGGTTGGGCTCGAAGGTGAGGTGCTCGAGGCCGACTCTCTTTACCAGCTCGAAGAGAGGATCCGCGCCGGTGTCGTGGAACAAGCGCAGTTCGCTGTGCTCCAGGGTGACCTTCTTGACGCCCAGTTCCAGGTCGTTGGTTGCCAGCTCGACGGCCAGATCCACGTCGATGGGCTTGTCAGGCACCTTGCGCCCCAGCTCGGTGATCACTTCCAGGCCAGCGGCCATGGCTTTGCGGATGGTCGCGTCGCGCTGTTGCTTGGGCAGTGCCGGAATAACGTCTTCGCTGATCTCGACGCCGTCGAATCCCAACTGCTTTAGCCGGTGGAAGAGGGGCTCCACCTGCCCCTGGAGCACGGCCAGCTCGAAGGGGATGCCGCCCGGCATAGTGCGGATCCCGTGCTGGCGGTAGGTCTGGAACTTCCGGGCGAACCACTCCTCGGAGTAGCGGGAGAGGACGCCGGTGTGGTCGTTAAGCTTAGCCCTGTCCACGATATCGCCGGCCACCTCAAGGATGTCCTCGACGGTCCGACAGGAGAGCCCCCTGTCGGTCATGATGGTGATGCCGCTCTCCCGGGGCTTGAGCGGGCGCGATGGGATGGGCATGAAGGGGAAACAGCCGGATTGTTGTGGCACCTGCAGCCTCCTTATGGAGCGTTACGGGTTGCTGTCGGCGGATTCCACAGCCGGTCCATGGAGCGTCATCGTCCTACAGATCTTCCGTGGGTACGTCTCCCCCCCCCCCCC
>JAJZQR010000346.1 GCA_021806765.1 Chloroflexota bacterium
CGCGAAAGCGGGAATCCATTAACCACGCCGGGAGGCTGGATTCCCGCTTCCGCGGGAATGACGGTTTCCAGGCAGCCGTCCCCAAGTTGCTGACACATCCCTTCACCCTTATCAAGCCCGCTTCCCCGTATGGTGCAATCTCAGAACCTGGCCGCAATCCTACCAGCCCTCTCTACACCCCGCAATAAGATGCGTCGGCCCTGGACCAGGGACTGTTCGGCTTGACATGGTTGCGGCGGCCTGGGTATACTCCTTGATTGCGGGGCGGAAAGCACCGCGTTTTGTTGTACGGGCTCGCTTTCGAGAACGGTCTAGCAAGGCCCCGATACCAGAGGATAGACTGTGCCGGGTTCGTCTTGGCGCGCTCGGGGACCAGGGAAGGTGTTGAATGTACGCGGTAGTTGAGACTGGTGGGAAACAGTACAAGGTCGAGGTCGGCCAGACCGTTGATGTGGAGCACATTCAGGCCGAGATTGGGGACACCGTCGAGTTGGGACGGGTCCTGGCAGTGTCCACCGACGAGGGCCTTCGCCTCGGGAACCCCGTCGTCGCTGGGGCTAAGGTCACGGGCAGCGTCGTGGATCAGGGCCGAGGGAAGAAGATCATCGTTTTCCGATACAAGCCGAAGACGCGGTATCGGAAGAAGACCGGCCACCGGCAGTCGTATACACGGGTCGCGGTCGAGAGCATCGCGCTGGAGTAGGGAGAAGACCTAGATGGCACACAAGAAAGGCGTAGGCAGTTCGCGTAATGGCCGCGACAGCGCGAGCCAGCGGCTTGGGTTGAAGGTCGGTGACGGCCAGAACGTTCGCGCCGGCTCCATCCTGGTACGCCAGCGGGGCACCTGGATGCGACCTGGGGACAACGTGGGGCTGGGCAAGGACCACACCCTGTTCGCCCTGGTCGATGGCGCAGTAAAGTTCGGAAACTACAGCAAGGATCAAAAGAAGGTCAGCGTCTACGCGGCCCCGACGGCGTAGTGGCTGATCGGGGAGGGGTTTAGATCATGAAGAAGGGGATACATCCCAAGTACGGTGAGTCCACCGTCATTTGCGCCTGCGGGGCGCAGTTCAAGACGGCCTCCACCAAGACGGGTCTGAAGATCGACGTCTGCTCGCAGTGCCATCCCTTCTACACGGGAGAGCAGCGCATCGTGGACACCGGCGGGCGTGTCGAGAGGTTCATGAAGAAGATCCAGAAGAAGACCAAGTAATCTGGATGATCTGATGGGAGAGACAGGGCGGCCGCTCTGCCTCTCCCTTTTGTTTATGGATGGGATTGGCCCTCTTTCCAAGAGAGACGGGGGGAGACCCTTCCCGGGAAGGAACGGGCTATGAGTTCAGACAAGAAGAGCGGTTTCCCCTACGGCGGGCAGGCGGTGCTGGAAGGGGTCATGATGCGCGGCAGGCGCTGGGCCACAGTGGCCGTGCGGACCCCGTCATCGGAGATCGTCCTGCACTCCGAACGGCTACCCCGGGCCCTGTACGAGGGTTGGTTCATCAAGGTTCCCTTCGTGCGGGGTGTCGCCATGCTATGGGACACCCTGGTGCTGGGGATGCGGGCCCTGATGTTCTCGGCCAACGTTGCCCTCCAGGAAGAGGGGGAGGAGAAGGCCGAGTTCAGCAAGCCGATGATGTGGGGCACCGTCGCTGTTGCCATCCTCTTCGCCATCGGGCTCTTCTTCGTCGCTCCCCTGCTGTTGGTGGGGCTGGTGGACCGCTACATCCAATCATCCTTCGTCAGCAACGTCATCGAAGGGGTGATCCGGCTCGTCGTCTTCCTGGTCTACTTGTGGGGCATAGGCCGGATGCCGGACATCAAGAGGGTCTACGCCTTCCACGGTGCAGAACACAAGTGCATCAACGCCCACGAAGCCGGAAAGCCGCTGGAGGTTTCCAGTGCGGTCCCCTTCACGACGGCCCATCCCCGATGTGGGACCAGCTTCCTGCTGGTGGTGATGGCCATATCCATCCTGATCTTCGCCCTGCTGGGCAGGCCTCCCATGGTGTGGCGCATCCTCTCGCGGGTGGTGCTGGTGCCGGTTATCGCCGGGGTGGCCTACGAGTTCATCAAGTTCACCGCAGCCCACTACTCGAACCGTGTGGTGCGCTGGCTGGCTGCGCCGGGCCTGACTCTGCAACGACTGACTACCCGGGAACCGGACGAGTCGCAACTGGAGGTGGGCATGGCCGCCCTGAAGGAGGTCATGCGGCTGGACACCCTGGAGAAGAGCGAGGCGGCAGGCGCTACTGTGGCGAAGCAGTAATGCCTGCCCCTGGAGATTCTGGTGATGGGTGGCAGGTGGCTACAGCCGGATCGGTAGGCCCCGCTCGGCCAGGTAGCCCTTGACGTCGCGGACGGTGTAGCTGCCGTAGTGGAAGATGGAGGCGGCCAGAACCGCGTCGGCTCCGGCTGCCAGGGCATCGTAGAGGTGGGAAGGATTGCCTGCCCCACCCGAGGCGATCACCGGCACGGTCACTGCCTGGGAGATGGCCGCAGTCAGTTCGAGGTCGTAGCCCCCTTGCGTCCCGTCCCTATCCATGCTGGTAAGGAGGATCTCTCCGGCGCCCAACTCCACCACCCGGCGTGCCCAGTCGATGGCGTCGAGGCCGGTAGGGGTCCGGCCGCCGTGGGTGTAGACCTCCCAGGCCAGGGGATCCAGAGATCCGGCCCGGCGTTTGGCGTCGATGGAGACGACCATACACTGGGAGCCGAAGAGGTCCGCTCCCCGGCTGATGACCGACGGATCGTTGACCGCTGCGGTGTTTGCCGACACCTTGTCGGCACCGGCCTTCAGCAGGCGTCGGGCGTCCTCTACCGACCTCACTCCGCCCCCCACGGTGAGGGGAATGAACAGCACCTCGGCGGTCTTGCGCACCACTTCTACCATGGTATCCCGACCATCGCTGGAGGCGGTGATGTCCAGGAAGACCACCTCGTCGGCCCCCTCCTGCTCGTAGCGAACGGCCAACTCCACCGGGTCGCCTGCGTCTCGCAGGTTGACGAAGTTGACGCCCTTGACCACCCGACCCTGGTTAACGTCGAAGCAGGGGATGATCCGTTTAGTCAGCATGGCCGCCCTGCAGCAGTCCCAATCGGCGAAGATCCTCCATCTTGATGTCGCCGGTGTAGAGGGCTCGGCCGACCACGGCTCCCTCTACCCCGACGTTGCGAAGCCGCACCAGATGCTCTGCCCTGGAGACGCCACCCGAAGCAACTACGGGCACCCCAACGGAGCCTGCCAGTTGGGCGATCGACTCGAAGTTAGGCTCTGTCAGGGTTCCATCCCGAGAGATGTCGGTGTAGATCAGACGGAGGGCCCCCAGGTTCACCATCTTGGTCGCTACGTCCAGGGCGGATTCGCCCGAGGCTTCGGTCCATCCGTGGATCATCACGATGCCGTTGCGGGCGTCCAGCGCCACAGCGATCCGGGCACCGTACACTCCGCAGGCGCGCTTCACCAGGTCGGGGTTCTCTACCGCCGCGGTTCCCAGGATGGCTCGATCCACGCCTGTCTCCAACACCTGCTGGATCGATCGCAGGTCCCTCAGTCCACCACCGAAAGCGATGGGGATGGAAAGCCGCTCGACCATGCGCCGGACGATGTCGATGTTCTGGGGGGTCCCAGCAAGAGCCCCGTCCAGGTCCACCACGTGGACTCGCTGGGCCCCTTCCTCCTGCCACTGGAGGGCGACAGCCAGGGGGTCTTCGGAGAACACGGTCTCCTGATCGTACTGGCCCTGGAAGAGCCGAACGCATCGCCCACCCCGGATGTCAACCGCCGGAATAACCTGGAAGTCCATTTCTCACCAATTTCGCGAAGTTGTCGTAGATGCGGATCCCCGGGGAGCCGCTCTTCTCTGGATGGAACTGGGTTCCCATGACGTTGTTCCTGGCTACTGCCGAGGTGAAAGGAAGACCGTACCGGGTCTCGCCGGCCACCACGGAGCGCTCCTCCGGGTCAACGTAGAAGGAGTGGACGAAGTAGAAGTAGGATCCGTCCGGTATCCCCTCCCACAGGGGGTGCGGCTTCGCCTGGCGCACGTCGTTCCAACCCATGTGGGGCACCTTCAGCCCCTCGGGCAGCCGCCGCACACGTCCAGGGAGAACGCCGAGACAACGCTCTCCGCCCCCCTCGTCGCTTTCAGTGAAGAGCACCTGAAGCCCCATGCAGACTCCCAGGAAGGGAACACCTCTGCGGATCGTCTCCAGGATCGGTTCCACCAGCCCGGCGCGGCGAAGCCCGCCCATGATACCGGCGGCCGCTCCCACGCCTGGCAGGATTAGCCCGGAGGCCGATAGGATCTCTCCTGCATCGCTGGTGATCTGGGCGGCGTGGCCCAACCTCTCCAGCGCCTTCTCGACGCTCCTGAGGTTGCCTGCTCCGTAGTCTACTATGGCGATCACGTTGTCTCCGGGACTGAGGACTGAGGACTGAGGACTGAGGACTGAGAGGGGCCTCTCGGCCCTCAGTCCTTCGTCCTCAGTCCTGAGAATTACGCTGCCTGGCCGATCTGTGACGACAGGTAGCCGCTGATGAATTCGTCTATCTCGCCGTTCAGTACGCCGTTGACGTCGCTGGTCTCGATGTTGGTGCGGTGATCCTTTACCATGGTGTAGGGATGTAGCACGTAGGACCTGATCTGGTTCCCCCATTCGGCCTCGACGTGCTCTCCCCGCAGCTTCGCCTTCTCTTCCTCCATCTTGCGATGCTCCATCTCGAGAAGCCGAGCGGTGAGGATCTTCATCGCGGTCTCGCGATTCTGGACCTGTGACCTCTCGTTCTGGCAGGTGGCGACTATCCCGGTGGGGACATGGGTGAGTCGAACGGCACAACTGGTCTTGTTGACGTTCTGGCCTCCCGCCCCTGTTGCCCGATAGACGTCCATCCGGATGTCATCGGCGGGGATCTGCACCTCCACCGTGTCATCCACCTCGGGCATCACCTCCACGGAGGCGAAGGAAGTGTGCCTGCGGTGGGCACTATCGAAGGGGGAGAGCCGTACCAACCGGTGCACACCCTTCTCGGCTCGAAGATAACCGTAGGCGTAGGGACCGGTTATCTCGATGGTGGCGGCCTTGATGCCCGCCTCTTCGCCCTCGGATGTGTCCATCACCTCGGTCTTGAATCCCCGGCGCTCTGCCCAGCGCAAGTACATGCGGAGTAGCATTTCGGCCCAGTCCTGGGAGTCCACGCCGCCTGCCCCTGCATAGATGGTCAGTATCGCGTTTCGCTTATCGTAGGGGCCGTTCAGCAGCAGCTCGAACTCCCGCTGCTCCAGATCGGA
>JAJZQR010000347.1 GCA_021806765.1 Chloroflexota bacterium
GCCTTGTCCTTCAGGGTGTGGGCTATCTTGGTGGGTGTGACGGTCTCGGTGTGGCAGACCTGGCAGGTGGCCTCGGCGCGACCCTTGTGGGTGGCGGGGAGGGCGACCAGCTTGCCCTCGCCGTGGCAGGAGGCGCAGGCGGTCTTGCCGTCCAGGGTGTGGGCGATCTTGGTGGGTGCGACGGTCTCGGTATGGCAGATGGCGCAGGTCTTCTCGCCACGCTTGGCGTGGTCGGGGGGCAGGGGAGCCATGGCCTTGTCGGCGTGGCAGGTGGCGCAGGCACCTTTGCCCTCGATGGGGTGGGCTATCTTAGGAGGTCCCTCGGGGTTCGGCTTGTGGCAGGCCTGGCAGCTTTCGTTCGTGCGGCCCTGGTGGCTGGCGGGTACCGGCCACATCACCAGTTGTCCGTGGCAGGCCAGACAATCGGCCCGACCCTGGGCCGCGTGGGGGATGTTGGGCGCCGAGCCCTGCGTATCGGGAACCGCCTTGGTCGCTACGGCCACCGGAGGCTGCGGTTCGGGGACGGAAACCATTACCAGCGGCTCCTGGGTCAACTGCGTGCTGACCGCCTCCCATTCTGCCGCGTGCTGGGAGGCATTGACCGACTGGCTGTTCTGGCCGATACAGCCCGCGGCCAGCAACCCCACGGCCAGGAGCAGCAGGCAAGATAGGGCAGCGATCACTACCCCTGGTCTTCTTGGAGGAAGCTGATCCCCATTGCCGTCAACAGGTCGCAACGTCCGGTGGTCCTGATGCGTTCCCAAGCGCAACTCCCCTCTGCCAGCTAGCTGAAGGCAGGCTGTTGCCCCGACGGGCGGCCCTTGAAGGGCAGCCCGGCCAGCCGCTCCACGGCGTCGAACAGATCCTGCGGGCCGGTGGCCGTCACCTGGCTGGCGCAGTAGATGCTGAGACGGTTGTTCTCGACGTTGATGCGAATGACCCCAACCTCCGGGTTTCGCCGGAGGATCTCTCTCAGCTTCGTCGCGAAGGCCCTGTCGGTGTCGTTGTCCTCCACGAGGATCACCCGCGGTCTCATCGCCTGCAGACGTGGGAAGGCGTCCTTTGACCGCTCATCCAGGGGGACCACCTGGAACCCGTGGGACCGCAGCAGGCTGGCGAGCCCTTTGGCAAACAGTTCGTGGCGGTAGAGAATGACCAACTGGCAGAGTTCCACTTTCCCCTCTCGTGAGGCGCAAACGCGACACCGATGGCGGGTACCGGTCTCTTCCGCCCCGGGACCTTGGCCCCCGCTGAGGGACCAGCCCTTCTAATCGTGCATTAATGTACGATGGCTGCTCTGGGGCGTCGATGTACCTGGGATACATATTGGTGGGGTTGACCATGTCCCTGAGATACACTTCGCGAGAAGAAGGGCGGGGTAGGCGGTGGACATCGTGAGGGATAGGGAATGACGGGCTCAGCTCAAGGGCGCGGGGGGAATGATGCCGTGGCGCACGGCATAGGCAGCGGCCTCCCGGCGGCTGCGGGCCTGGAGCTTGGCTAGAATGTTGTGCAGGTGCCGCTTGACAGTGCCCTCGGCAAGGAAGAGGCGCTCGGCGATCTCCTGGTTATCCATTCCCGCCGCCACCAGGGCCAGCACCTCCTTCTCCCGAGGGGTTAGCTCCTCCACCGGCTTGGGGACCGGAACCAGCGGCAGCTGCCTGGCGAACTCGTTGATGATCTTCTTGGCCATCAGGGGCGAGATCGGCACCTCCCCGCGAGCCACTGCCAGCAGCATCTCGTGCAGCACCTCGGGCTTGAGATCCTTCAGGAGGTAGCCGTGAGCGCCCACCTTGATGGCCTCGAAGAGGTTCTCGTCTTGCTCCGAGACGGTGAGCACGAGTACCTTCACATCGGGGAGTTCGTGCCGGATCAGTTCTGTTGCCTTGAGCCCATCCAGGTGGGGCATGTTGATGTCCATGAGGACGATGTCCGGCCTCAGAGTGTGGGCCTTGGCGATGGCCTCCAGGCCGTTCTCCGCCTCTCCGACCACCTGCACGTCGGGCCAGTCCGCCAAGACGCTCTCCAGGCCCTTGCGAAACAGCAGCTGGTCGTCGACAAGAAGCACCGTCAGAGGTTGCCGATTAAGGCTCACGCTCTCCTCCTGAGGTCATCGTGGGGGCGGCTCCAGGGATGGTCGTTGCGCCGCAGCCGTTCCATTCGTCTTCTTCCTCCAGGTGTACCTGAAGCTCTATCCTCGTGCCCTTGCCTGGGGCGCTTCGCACCACGAGGAGCCCTCCGATGGCCTCGGCCCTCTCCTGCATGGTGCGCAGTCCGAAGTGGCTGCTCTCTCGCCGCCGCTCCTCATCGGGGTCGAAGCCTTTCCCGTCGTCCACCACCGAGATCAGGGCGAAACCGTCCTGGGTGGTGAGTTCGACCTGGACGCCGCGGCCCGCGGCGTGCTTGCGGGCGTTGGAGAGTGCCTCCTGCACGATCCGGATGATCTGGATCTCCTGGGCCAGGGGAAGGTTGGAGGGCCAGCCATCGCTCACCGCCAGACGGGTCTCCAGTTCGCCCTGCTCGCCAAAGCGTTCCAGGTACTGCCGCAGGGCATGCACCAGCCCCGGCTGACTGTAGCTGCTGACCCGAAGCCCCAGGATCGCCTCTCGGATGTCCTGATATGCCTCGTGGGCCGTCCGCTCCATCTCCTGCAGATCCAGTCTCGCCCGTTCCTCCAGCCCCTTTTCCAGACGGGCCTGGGCGGCACGGGACTTCATCGCCAGACATCCCAGCGCCTGGGCAACCCCATCGTGGATCTCCCGGCTGAGCCGCTCTCGCTCCTCCAGCACCGCAGCGTGCCGGGCCAGGGCATGGAATCGGCTGTTCTGGATGGCGATGGCGGCGACCAGGGCCAGCCGCGACAGCAGCCATCGATCGCTTTCCCCGAATGGTCTGGAGTCGCGATTGGATACCAGGAGCGCCCCCAGCGCTCGGCCGTCCGTCTTCATGGGGACCGCCAGGAAGGCATCCAGCCCCTCGGCGACCACCCCGGCGTCGACCTCCGGCGTGTGGTCGATGCGGGGATCGCCGAGATAGTGGTCCAGGGCTACGGCCTCGCCGGTCGACACCACCATGCCGGTCAGCCCCTTCCCCCCCTCCAGCACCAGACGGCCGAAGTTCTCCGTCCGCGCTCCGCTGGTAACCCGCATCTCGATCCCTTCCTGACCTTCCCGCAAGACGGCCACCGCAGCCAGATCCGCCTGGAGGAGGTCGCGGGCCTTGTCCACCACCGAACGAAGAACGGTCTGAAGATCCAGCATCGCGGTGATCTCGGTTCCGATCCGGTAGATGGCCTCCGTTTCCTGCTGGCGACGCTCCAGTTGGGACGTTCGATCCGACACCTCGTGCTCCAAGGTCTCGTTCCAAAGCTGCAGCTGCTCCTCGGCTTTGCCGTGGGCTTCCAGGAGGCTTTGTTGGGCCGCATATCTCTCCCGGTTGGCCTTCTCCAAGCGGCGGTCCTGCTCCTCCTCGTAGGCTCGCAGTATCCGTAGGATGAAGTAGGCTATGGCCAGCGCCAGGAGGGTGCGAAAGATCTGCACCGGCAGCCCCGTGGCAGCCCAGAAGGAGCCGTAGTTCAAGAATGTGGCCGGTGGTAGGGGAGCTTGAGGGGTCACCAGCCCTGTTGCCAGGGCATACAGGAAGAATGCAACCCCTGCCCATGAGCAGTCCGAAGCCGTTCGGGGCATCTTCAGCTCGCGGAAAACCCTGATCTGGCGATACAGCCCCCAGCCCGCCACGATACCGCCGGGGAAACCCAACAGGTAGCGAGCGAGGCTGTTGGCGCTGGCGACCCACTCCCCTTCCGGCAAGCCACCCCGCGCCGCCAGAGCGGCGGCGCCCGCGACCCAGAGCCCGAAGGGCAGGAGGGTGGCCCAATGCCAATGGCGCCGGCGCGGGTTCGGACCGGTGGCCAGGTCGATGCCGAACCAGAGGAGGAAGAAGTAGGAGCCGCTCAACAGTAACAGTTGAGGTATCTCCACCTGGGGATCGTTGCCGTGGATCACCTTTCCCGCGGGGTCGATCAGCAGTATGTGAGTCCACTCCATGAGGCCGTGGAGAAAGGCGAAGGTGGCCAGGGCCGGCAGGGCTCGGGTCAGCGGAAGATGCGAATCGCTCCTCCATTCCAACAGCACGGCAATGCCCATGGTGAAGAAGGCGAGCCCGTAGGTGAGGAAAACGAGGATCAGGTTGTGGTGAAGACCCAAGAACGGACTCAACGCCACCTCAGGACGTGCATTTGGAGCAGCCAGCGCTCCACCTTTGGATCTTGTGCCTGGATCAGCTATGTCAATCTCCTACTAGTGTATCCACCATTGTCTGCTCTGGCAAGGTGGCTTGCCCCTTGCCTTGTTTCCCGCAGACCGGCCTGTGGAACCCGGCCATTCTGCCGATAGTTATCTTCAGGCAGTGGGGAATCCACATCTCAGACCCTCGCGCCGGTCCAACGGACCTGGTGGACGCGCCACTTAGGCCATCGTCCGGGAAACCGACGGGCAGTGATCGGCAGAGCAGGGCAGGGAAGAGGAGAGAGACGACGGAGATTCTTGCAGGAAGACGAATCCTGGTGATCGCCCTCTTGGCGGCCCTGGCAGGCATGTGGAGTTCGGGGGGTGTTGTCGCGGGGCGTCCCCTCCAGGAGGGGGCAGGGTCCCGGCAGGAGATGGTCGCGGCCGAGACCGAGAGCCGGGTCATGGGCAGCAGTTCGGCCTTCGTGGGTTCAGATACCTGCCGGGGGTGCCACCCCAGCCACAACGAGTCGTGGAGGAAAGACACCGGCCACTCCTGCTCGGTCAGACCGGCAGCCAGGGGTGATCTGAGTGCTGCTCGGGCCGATCTCAGTCTGCCAGGGGCCCCGCCGGTCGACCGACGCGATTGGACTTGGGTGGTCGGAGGCTGGAGTCAGGGGGAAGCCTACGTCTTCACCGATGCCGAAGGCCGGCTGTTGGTGTCACCGTACCGGTACGATCTCCAGAGGAAGAGGTTCGACCTGCGCAAAGACAGGGGCGGCAATCCAGAGCTGCTGGACTGGGGCCAGGAGTGCAGCGGCTGCCATGTCACCGGTTGGGATCCGCAGAAGCGACGGGGGGTGGACGCCGGTGTGGCCTGCGAAGGATGCCACGGGGCGGGAGCAGGCCACGTCCAGAGCCCCAACTCCGCTCGGTTGCCCGCGCGCGCCGATTCCAGTAGCTGCGGGGTCTGCCACGTCCAAGGTGGAGGGAAGAAGTGCCGCTTCATTGGGGATCAATGAACTGATCAACAAAAGG
>JAJZQR010000030.1 GCA_021806765.1 Chloroflexota bacterium
ACCACAACACCAACATCGTGTTTCCCCACATGATCGCCCTATTCTGGCTGTACGTGGGGCTGGCGGTGGTGGCGTCCCAGCTGGCTGAGAAAGCGTAGGGAGATATGGTGTAGGGGCGGTTCGCGAACCGCCCCTACACGAGCATCGTTCCAGAGATCGCCCCCTACTTCAGGATGTCCGGCACCTTCAGGACGGCACCGGTCGCGGCCGAGGTCACCAGCGCCGCGTAGCGGGCCAGGTAGCCCGTCGCCACCTTGGCCGCCGGCTTTCGCCACTCAGCTCGACGCCTGGCCATCTCATCTTCGGAGACCTTCAGCTCCAGCCGCTTGTTGGGGATGTCGATCTCTATGGAGTCGCCGGTGCGCACCAGGGCTATCGGGCCGCCCTCCGCCGCCTCAGGCGAGACATGCCCGATGGCAGCGCCTCGGCTGGCGCCGGAGAAACGGCCGTCGGTGATCAGCGCCACATCCTTGTCCAACCCCATCCCGACGATGGCCGAGGTGGGCATCAGCATCTCCCGCATCCCGGGGCCGCCCTTGGGGCCCTCGTAGCGGATCACCACCACGTCGCCCTTCTCGATCTTGCGGGCCATCATGTCGGCGAAGGCCGCGTCCTCCGAGTCGTAGACCTTCGCTACGCCCGTGCGAGTCAACATCGAGGGGTCGACGGCAGCAGCCTTGACCACAGCCCCCTGGGGCGCCAGGTTCCCGAACAGGATGGCGATGCCACCCTGAGGCCGGTAGGGCTCCTCCACAGGTTTGATTACATCTCGACCGACCACCTGGACCTGATCCAGATTCTCGCCCACGGTCTTGCTGGTCGCCGTGATCACATCCTTGTGGATCAGCCCCTTGCGACTCAACTCTTTCATGACCGCCTGGATGCCGCCGGCCTCGTCCAGGTCGACCAGGAAGTGTTTGCCGGCGGGGCTCATTGAGCAGAGGTAGGGGGTTCGCTGGCTGATGGCGTCGAAGCTTGCCAGATCTAGTTGGACCCCGGCCTCGTAGGCAATGGCGGGAAGATGCAGCACTGTGTTGGTGGATCCACCCAGCGCCATGTCGACGGCGACGGCGTTCTCGAAGGCCTCCCGGGTCAGGATGTCCCGGGGCTTGATATCCTTCTCCAGCAGCTCCATGATGCGAGCGCCGGCCCGCTTAGCCAGCCGGATACGCCGGGCGTCCACCGCCGGAATGGTGCCGTTGCCGGGGAGAGCCAGTCCCAGGGCCTCAGCCATGCAGTTCATGGTATTGGCCGTGAACATGCCCGCGCAGGAGCCGCAGCCGGGGCAGGCTCTCTCCTCCAGCCCCTCCATGTCTTCCGGAGTGACGGTCCCGGCGATGTACTTGCCGGTCACTTCGAAGGCTGCGGTCACGTCGGCTCTCTTGCCTCTGACAACACCGGGCAGCATAGGGCCGCCACTGACGACGATGGCGGGAACGTTCAGCCGGGCGGCGGCCATCAGGACACCTGGGGTGATCTTGTCGCAGTTGGTGACCAGCACCAGGGCATCGAACTGGTGCCCGATGGTCATCGCCTCCACCGAATCGGCGATCAGCTCGCGGCTGGGCAGGAGATAGCGCATACCGGCGTGGCCCATGGCGATGCCGTCGTCCAGCGCGATGGTGGAGAACTCTACCGGCGTGCCCCCCGCCGACCTGATCCCGTCCTTCACCGCCCTGGTAATGGAGTCCAGGTGGAAATGGCCGGGAACGATCTCGTTCTGGGTATTGACCACCCCGATGAGCGGCCGATCCAGCTCCTCGGGGGTGTACCCCATGGCGTAGAAAAGCGAGCGGTGCGCCGCTCGGGCTGGTCCCTTCTTGACTTCGTCACTCCTCACCGGTGTTGTTTCCCCCTTATCTCTTCAGCTTCGCCGTCACTATCAGCCTCTGAGAGTACTGACGCTCGGCAGGGATCCATTCCCCAGCGCAGGTAATCAACGTCGCCGTCGCATCCGGTGTCGGATTCATTACGCTGACGTCGGTGGGCTCCACCAGCTTGATGTCGGTGACCACGTAGTCGTACTCGTTGTCGTCCGAGTAGAAGCGAACCTCGTCCCCCATCTGCATCTTGTAGAGATCGCTGAAGACGTTGCCGGCGTTGCGGCTGGTCACGTGCCCGGAGTAGACGGCGTTGCCGTTCTCCCCCGCCTTCGCGGTCATCCGGTAGTGAGCCACCACGAAAGGCAGAGTCTCATAGTATAGCTGCTTATTGTACCAGTAGGTGCCCGCTTCCTTCACATGGGAGTCGACCTCGATGCTGGGGATCACCACCCGGACGGGAGTGCCAGACTTAATGGGGGTCGGGGCCGGCGTGGGCACCGGAGTCGTCGTCGGAAGCACGGTGGCCGTCGCCGTGGGCTCAGGGGTAGCAGTCTCGGTAGCAGTGGGCGATGCCTGCCGCGTCGCCAGGACGCCTCCGTTCTCGCCGGCCAAAGCCACCGGTCGAGGCAGGACCCTATCGCCACCCATCAAACCGGTGTAGTAGGCCACACCGGCCATCAGCAGGCTCAGTACGCCCGCTGCCAACAGGATATTGCCAATCAGACGAGACCGGTTCATTCAGTAAGACTTCAGGCCAGGACCGGACGCGTTGTCCGGCCCCAAGCTCATCGGTCCCGATTCGCTATCGAGAGGGATCGGACTGGCCTACTCTCTCTCTTCCTTGACGGCGTAATCATCCACCACGTCGACCACGCCCAAACGCCGCAGGCCATAGTCCCGCTGCAGCGTCTCACCCATCAGGTTCAACAGCTGCTCGATCTTCTTCTCTACCAGGGCTTCCACCTCGGATCTGGTGGCGGCCTTCATCTGGCTGGACTTGTCCAGAGCAGCCTTCACCCTGATGAGAAACAGCCCGATGTCGAAGGGCTTGGTGATGTAGTCGAAGCAACCCATGCGCCAGCCCTTTAACTGATCGGTGTAGCTGCTCAGGGCCGTCAGAAAGACGATGGGAATGTCCCGGGTCTTCTCCTCGGTCAGCATCCGACTCGCGACCTCCCAGCCGTCCATGACAGGCATCAGGATGTCGAGGACCACCAGCTCGAATCGCCTCTGGCGCACCAGCCGCATGGCCTCCTCGCCATTCTGGGCCATCTCAACCTGGTATCCCTCCTCCACCAGCAGGGTACCAACCATCTGCCGGATGGCGTCGTCGTCGTCAACTACCAGTATCGATCTCGCCTCTTGTTCCAACGCTTCTGCCCCCCTCATCGAGTCCGGCACGTCGCGAATGGGGAGATCATAACACCCACGCCAGTAAGAGGCAAGACAAGGGGACAGACGGGGAGAAGGGCAGACAAGGAGACAGGGCGATGGGGGGAGAGGCCGCCCGAGCGTAGCGAGGGCGGGTGAGGGCTGGCGCGTTGCCAACCAAACAGCCCTCACCCTGACCCTCTCCCAAAGGGAGAGGGAATCGCCCCGTCTCCCCGTCATGGATCAGGGAAGCTTGCCTTTGATGATGTTGTACGAAGCCCTCGGGGTGCCGTTGGGATCGGTCAGCGACCAGTAGTACTGCTCATCCTTCTCGGTCCACTGCGGCGCGCTGAGGTAGATGCTGCTCATCAGTCCGATCCACGGAGCCCAGTTCTTCTGAGCGAACTGGTACGCCCGCACGATGTAGTCGCCCTTCTCCTTCTCGCTCACAGCGTGCCAGGCGTAGGGCGAGCCCGGGCGATTGTCCGTGGTCCAACCCATCTCCAGGACCATCACCTGCTTCTTGTCGTCGCCGTTCTTCACCATGATCTGCCGCAGGTCCTCCACCCGCCGGAACCCGAAGAAGCGCTGCCCGCCGTACTCCTTCTTGGCAGCGATCTCGTCAGGGCTCATCTCGGGCGGCGCCTTGTAGCCGGCGGCGTGGGCGCCCAACACGTCGAAGTAGTCCCTGGCCCCGGCCTTGTACATCTCGTCCAGGAAGACGTCGTCCGGCCGTGCCTCGGGGGACACGGTTCCGGTGGGCGAGAGCCCCGCGGTCACGATCATGGCGTTGGGATCCGCCTTCTTGGCAGCCGTGTAAGCCACCTTCAACATCTCCACATACTCGGCCGCGCTGGGGGCCTTGTCGCCCCACTCCCGGGACAGGTTGGGCTCGTTCCAGATCTCATAGGCGCCGATCTGGCCGTTGGGGGATCCGGTCTTGTAGCGGCTCACCAGGGCGTAGATGAAGTCGCCGAAATCCGCCATGTTCTTGGGGGGCGAGTTGTAGCTCTTGGTGGCCTTGGCCCAATCCGGGGAGTAGTCGATGCGAGCCACGATCTTCAGTCCGTAGTTGTTGGCGGCCTTCACCAACCGGTCCGGCTCCTCCCACAGGAACTTGCCCTTGCCGTCCCGCTCGATGTAGTTCCACTGGAACATCTGCTTGACCCAGGTGAAACCGCCATCTTTGGCCAGCTTCAGGTCGCGCCCTATGTCTGGAACACCCCATAGGAAGAGCTGCACCCCGGCCTCAGGGCTCTTCATCTTGGCAGGAGCGCCGGCCGGCTTCGCAGCGGTGGTAGGGGCAGCGGCACTCGCCGGCTTCGTGGCCGCGGCGGCCGCGGTCGGGCTAGCGGCAGAGCCAGCGGGCGCCGCGGTGGGGCTGCCGGAAGCCGTCGAAGTAGCGTTACCGGCAGGAGCGGTGGTGGCGCTGCCCGCGGCTGCCGCTTCCGAGGATGCCGGCTTTGCTGCCGAGGTAGCCGACGGCGACGGTGCCGAATTGGAGCAGGCCGCGGCCGACATCAGGAGGGTGCCGAGGGCAAGGATAGGCAACAGTCTGAAGTTCATCGGGGAAGTCTCCTTCGGCGGGATGATCATCACCGATCCACCGCCGGATCGGCGGGCACAGTTGTACGTCAACTCCAACCACTCTGTCAACCGTCTGAGCCTCCAGTGGACTAGGTAACCCCGACAGTTGTACAATTCGAGCAGATGGCAGGTTCCAACCTGTTAGAGGACCTGTGTCCCCGCCCTAGCCATCCCACCCCCGGTTCGGGATGGGAAGCACATAAAATGGAGGCAGCAGCTTGAACAAGCGAAAGAGAGTGGCGCAACAGAAGCACCGAGTGAAACAGCGCAAGCTGGAGGAGAAGCGCAAGGCCACCCGCGTCGCCTCCACTCTCGCTCCGGTAAGGCCACGCGCCGCTGAACCCGAACGACCTGCGCCCATCGTGCCCGCCGCCACCCGGCCACCCGCACCCAGAAGGCCCAGGACGACCCCCAAGCCCGCCGGCACCCAGGAGCAGCCTCAGGGACAGGGTCGGGTGCAGACCCAGGGGCAACGTCCCACCCCGCGGCCGGCGGCGAGACGTCCCGCCCAGCCCGAGCAGCCGAAAGAGTCCGCTCAGCCCCAGCCGGAGCCGCCGGAGCCGACTAAGGAATAGCACGAGGAGTTGCTTTGAAAACCGTCGTAGTCCTCGCTATGCATGGCGCGCCGCCTAACGATTTTCCGAGACAGGAGATGGGTGAGTTCTTCGGTCTCCGCACCCGGCTGGATCATTCCGTCGGTCCGGAACGGGCCGCCCTGGAGCGGCGCCACGCCGAACTGGAAGCGAAGATGCGGGCGTGGCCCCGGACGGCGCAGAACGACCCTTACTTTGCGGGAGCGCACCAGCTAGGGGCACAGCTCAGAGAGGCATCGGCCCACGAGGTGGTTGTCGCTTTCGGCGAGTTCTGCGGTCCCAGTCTGGACGAGGCCCTGGACCAGGCGGCGGCCACGGGTGCCGACAGGGTGGTGATGGTGACGCCGATGATGACCCGAGGCGGCGAACACTCGGAGGTGGACATCCCCGAGGCGGTGCATCGGGCGCAAGAGCGGTATCCTGAGATCTCCTTCCTCTACGCCTGGCCCTTCGAGGCTTCGGCCATCGCCCAGTTCCTCGCGTCCCAGATTGGGCGGTTCGTGGACGGCCGTCTGGAGTAGCTGAAGACGAGTAGTAACGACCTTAGTCGCTCGTCCCCGTGTTAGGGAACGACTAAAGTCGTTACTACAGTGAGGCCGGTCACTGCAGGTAGGTCTGGGTGGCTCGCTGACCGTCGAATGAGATCAGCATCCTGCGGTCGTCGACCACCGTCTCGATATGCACGGGGCGGCCCCACAGGTCGTACACGGCCTGCATCGTCCTCTCGGCATACTTCAGATCCAGCTCCTGCCCCTCGTATGAATGCATGAGGTACAGCTCCCGGTTGCGCCGGTAGTCGCCGTCCTCCACCACTATGTAGGGCACGCCGAAGTTGGTCATGCTGGCGACCAGCATGTCGCGGATCTTCTGCCAGTCCTTCTCCACGATCACCCACTGGTCACCCTCGCGCTTGTAGATGTAGAGATCCAGCTCGTCCACCAGATCCTTCGTCAGGTAGTTCCTGAGGAAGGATACGTCGCTGTCCAGCTCCCGCACCTCGAACATCTTGGCCAGCCCCTGCCCCTGCTGTCGACCCAGCTCCCGGATCTCCTCCTCCGTCGGATTGTCCCACCGCTCCTTGATGGACTCGAAGATCTTCAGGCCGACGTAGTAGGGATTGATCTGGTGGGAGGAGGGAGCGGTGACCGCCGCGTTCAGGTTGGCGAACTGAACGTACTCCTCCGAACTGAGATCGAGCTCGTGCATGATGGCCCGATGCCAGTAGCTGGCCCATCCCTCGTTCATCACCCTGGTCATCATCTGGGGAACGAAGTAGAGCTGCTCCGTGCGAACGATGTGGATTATGTCGCGCTGCCAATCCTCCAGGTCCGCCGCGTGCTCGGCAACGAACAGCAACAGATCCTTCTCCGGCTCGCGCGGGATCCTCCTGTGCTTGACCGGCTGCGGCTCCTCCTCCTGCGGTGCCTCCTCCGCCTTCTCCAGCCGGAACAGATCGTCGTAGGGAGTCTCCGCCGCGGAAGCCGGTCGCTCTTCCTGCTCCCGTTCCCACTCCCTGGGCCTCATCGAGAGACTCGGATCCACGTGCTCCTCGATGCACAACACCCGATCCAGGAACTCCTCCACCTCCCGCCGGCCATGGCGAAACTCGTAGCTTCGGATCCGCTCGGCGTTGATGCTGGCCACCTCCAGCATCTGCCGGGAGGTGTGCCGGAAGTGGAGATTGTTCCTGAAGAAGTCGCTGTGAGCCAGCACGTGGGCCGCCACCAGCTTGTTCTGCACCGTGTTGTTGCCCTCCAGCAGGAAGGCGTAGCAGGGGTTGGTGTTGATCACCAACTCGTAGATCTTGCTGAGACCATAGTCGTACATCATCTTCATCCGCTGGTACGCCTTGCCATGCGTCCAGTGGGAGAAGCGGCCAGGCAGTCCGTAGGCTCCGAACTCGTACATGATCGCCGCGGGCACGATCTCGAAGTGGGTCGGGAAGGGCTCCAGGCCCAGCCGCAGCACGACGTCCCAGATCTCGTCGATCGACCGCTCCAACTCGTTCAGGTCCCTGCTGCTCATGATGGGTTCGCTGCTCATGATTCGACTCCGGCTTGCCTGCTGCTGAAGAACTGCCGCAAGGCTGGGTAGACCCCGCTCTTCTCCTCGATGGTGACGCCTATGAACTTGGGGTCTTTGATGTTCTGGAAGGCGGACATCAGGGTGCTGAGAGAGCCGTAGCCCCCCTGCCTGATCTCGCCGTAGCCGAACACGTTGCACTTCTGCAGCATCTCGTGCACCAGGTCGACGCACAGACGGTTATCCGTCTCCCCCCAGTTGTCGCCGTCGGAGAAGTGGAACGGGTAGATGTTCCAGTCGTGCGGGCTGTACCTTTGCTTGATGATGTCCAGCGCCAATCGGTAGGCGGAGGAGACCTTGGTGCCGCCGCTCTCGCCGAGGGTGAAGAAGGTCTGCTCGTCCACCTCCTTGGCTTCGGTATGATGCGTGATGAAGACGATCTGAACCTGGTTGTATTTCCGCCGGAGGAACTTCACCATCCAGAAGTAGAAGCTCCGGCTGATGTACTTCTCGAACTCCCCCATGGAGCCCGAAACGTCGCGCATGGCGATGATGACCGCGTTGTTCTCGAAGCGAACGTCCTCGGTCCAGGTCTTGAACCGAAGGTCGTCGTTGTTGATGCCTCCCACCTTCGGCATGCCAGCCTTGGCGTTGCGCCGGATGTTCTCCAGGATCGTCCGCCTCTTGTCGAGACTGGACAACGGCCCAGTCTTGCGGATGTCGTTGAACCTGATGACGGTGCTCTCGATCTGCTGAGCCTGCTTCTGCTCCAGGTTGGGGAGCGCCAGGTCTTCGAACATCAGATCGGCCAGTTCGTCGATGGTGACCTCGGCATCGAAGTAATCCATGCCGGGCTGGTCGCCGGCCCCCTTGCCCTTGCCGGGGCCGGCCTGGCCCGGGACCTGGCCGATGACGTCCCCCACCTGAGAGTCACCGTTGCCCTGCCCAAGATGATCCTTCCGGTTGGTGTCGTACTTGAAGTGGGGCAGCTCCAGCGAGCGGATGGGGACCTTGACCACCTTGTTGCCGTCGGAGGTGACGATGGCCTCCTCGGCAACGATGTCGGCCAGGTTGCTCTTTATGGCTTCCTTCACCTTCTCGTTGTGGCGGGCCTGGTCGGCCGGCGCCTTGCGATGCAGCGACCAGTCGTGCCTTGAAAGGGATATCGGCCTGTTCATGATGTCCATCTCCCTCTTCGGGGAGTGTTAGTCCCTCCAACCAGAGAATAGGGACTAGAGACGGGAGACCGGAGAGCGCCCTTGCGGCCGTTTCCTCCAGTTGCCAGTCGCTAGTCCCCAGTCTCCAGTTGCTTGTCTCCGGTTACCGGTTCAGCAGGGTACCCACGTAGTTGAGCAACTCGTTGGCGCAGACGTGGCAGTAGCCCTGCTCCTTGACCAGTCGGTCCACCACGTCGTTGATCCGCTTCAGCTGCTCGGCGTCCGGCGTCTTCGCGGAGGTGGTGATCTTCACCACGTCGCGCAGATCGGCGAACAGCTTCTTCTCGATGGCTTCCTTCAACCGCTCGTGGCTGCGGTAGTCCAACCGCTGGCCGCGGCGAGCCAGGGCGCTGATCCGGATCAGGATCTCCTCCCGGAAGGCCTTCTTGGCGTTCTCCGTCACCCCGATCTGCTCCTCGACGCTCCGCATCAGCTTCTCGTCGGGCTCGACCTCTTCCTCGGTGATCGGGTCCCGCAACTTGGCCCTGTTAGCGTAGGCCTCGACGTTGTCCAGGTAGTTGTTGAACAGGGTCTTGGCACTCTCCTCGAAGGAGTACACGAAGGCCTTCTGAACCTCGTTCTTCGCCATCTCGTCGTACTCTCTCCGAGTCTCCGAGATCAGGTTCAGGAACTTCTCCTTCTCCTCACGCTTCAGGGAGGTGTGCTGCTCGAAGCCGTCCCGCAGAGCCCTCAGGGCGTCGATGGGGGATATGCAGGTCACCCCCTCCTGCACCAGGGCGCTGGAGAGCCGGTTGATAACGTACCGAGGCGAGATGCCGTCCATCCCCTCCCGCTCGGCTTCCTCCTGAAGCTCCCGCACGTCCTTCTGGGAGAAGTCCTCGGTGTCCTCTCCGTCGTACAGCTTGAGCTTCTTCATCAGGCTCATTCCGGCCTTCTTGGAGGGCTCCAGCCGCGACAGCACCGCGAACATGCTGGCGAGCTTCAGGGTGTTGGGGGCGATGTGGACGTTCCGCAGCCCGCTCTGGCCGATCAGCTTCTCGTAGATCTTCACCTCATCGGCAATCCGCAGGTTGTAGGGCACCCGGATCAGGATGATGCGGTCCTGCAGCGCCTCGGCCTTCCTGTTGGCTATGAAGGCGTTGTACTCGTTCTCGTTGGTGTGGCTGATGACCACCTCGTCGGCGTAGATCATCGCGAACCGGCCGGTCTTGATGGATTGCTCCTGGGAGAGCGTGAGCAGCCCGTACAGGAACTTCTCGTCGCTCTTCAGCATCTCTATGAACTCCATCAACCCACGGTTGGCGATGTTCAACTCTCCGTCGAATCGGTAGGCCCTCGGATCGCTCTCGCTGCCGTACTCGCCGATGGTGGACAGGTCGATCGATCCGGTCAGCTCGCTGATGTCCTGGCTCTTAGGGTCGCTCGGTGAGAAAGTCCCGATTCCGGCGCGATGCTTCTCGCTGAAGGCGATCCTCTCGATGACGACCTCCTCCGCCCTTCCGCCGTACTGTTCCCTCAGCATCAGCTGGCAGTGGGGGCAGAGCTCGCCCTCGATGTAGATGCCTAGATCCCTCTGGATGTCGGGCCTGATGGTATCGGGTATCAGGTGCAGCGGCTCCTCGTGCATCGGACAACCCTTGATGGCGTATACCGCGCCCCCGCCCGTGCGAGTGTGTGCCTCCAGCCCCCGCTTCAGCAGTGATACGATGGTGGATTTCCCGCCACCCACAGGACCCATCAGCAACAGGATCCTCTTCCGGACCTCCAGCCGCTTGCTAGCCGAGTTGAAGTACTCCACCAGCTGGCCCAGAGTCCTGTCCAGTCCGAAGATCTCTTTGGTGAAGAACCGATACTGCTTGTCGCCCCGTTCATTCTGCTCGGCCCCGGCGGACATAATCATGTTGTATATCCTGGCGTGGGCGAGCTGGGCGATTTCGGGGCTCTGCTGTACCAGACTCCAGTAGTCGGCAAAGGTACCTTGCCAACTGAGCTTCTCCTCTTCCGCCCGAAACTGCTCCAGTCGCTCGATCAGATTCATTTGCCTGTTGCCTCCTCTGCAGTCGGCTTCATGGGTTTCGGTTCTTGCCCCCATTTCTGGAGACACTGCAGGGCGGGCCCAGCCACAGAACCGTTGCGCCAGGCACCCACGCACTTGCGACCGCCCCAGCTCTGGAACAAAAACGGGCCGCGCAACCGCCACCGAATAGAGTCGAGGTCGATGCCAGCCCTTTTCTTCTAGCGCGTTGTGCTGCTCAAGTATGAGATTTGCCGATGGGCCCTCCGCGTGCCTTGCCGCTGCAGTCAAAGGCCCGGCGGAAGATCAGGGGCTGCCGTAGCCTCAGCCACCGCTGCAACCGTGCCGGACTTGATCCGCTCGACCGCTTCCGCGTCGCTGCGGTTCACTGCGGAGGGGGCTAATGCAGAAGGCATGCCATTCGGACGAACGAGGCGAGAGGCTAGGGAAGTGAGGTCCGCATCTTGTGCCAGTCGGTGACGGTGAAGCCCCGCTCACCTCGCGCCGCGCGCTCCATCTGCAGCTGCTGCCACCGGCCAAACTCCGAGTACTCCACGGCCGGTTGTCTCGCCTGGGCCGTTTCCGGTCTCTGAGCCCAGTCGAAGTACCACCAGAGGTTGTGCACCGCCAGAGCCACCACCAGGACCACGAGCACGGGGAGGAGCCGGCGGCTCCTGGCCGCCCCTACCAGAGACTGGAGGGTCACGGCGACGAACAGGTAGAAGACCGGCACCACGACGACGGCGCGGCCGGTATCAGGGGTGCCGATGCTCAGCAGCTGGGTCAAGAAGAGAGGTACCGCCAACAGGAGGTACCAGGTCAGGGTCGCGCGCAGCGCGGCCAGACCGAGGAACAGGCCGGCCACGTAGAGAGCGCCGGTGGCGTAATCCAACGGCGGCTGGCCCTCGGGGGTGTAGCGGGGGGTGTGAAACATCTCTCCATCCAGCAGCAGGAACCCGCGCGCCACCCGCTCTGCCTGCAGCACCAGCAGCCGAACCGGGTCCGTCTCGCCCAGATAGGGTTGCCGCTGGTGAAAGATGGAAACCGAATCCACCCTGGTGTTGGAGTAGTCCCAGTTGGCCAGGATCTGGATCCCCTGGGGGAGGAAGAGCAGGGTAGCCACGCCCCCCATCAGGAGGTAACCGGCCAGGGTAGAGCGCCAGTGGTGCCGGTGGAGGAGGAGCCCCATGGGCAGGAACAGCAGGATAGCCACCACCATGGCCCTGCCGGAATAGTAGCCGTAGAGGGTGAGGCCGAGCCCCACCCCCGCCAGGACGTACAGGTACCACTTCTGGCGGTCCAGCGCCTCCAGCAGCAACCAGAGGGTCCACAATCCGAAGAGCACCACGTGGATGTTGGACCAGGCGGTCCGGGAGAAGTTGAGATACCAGAGGCCGGTGGCCAGCAGCAGCGTCGCCAGGAGCGCCGGCAGGGGTCTCACCACCCGCCGTGAGAGCAGGTAGAAGGGGAAAAGAGCGAGGGTGCTGGTGGCCACGACGGCCATCCTCATCCCGACCACCGAGAGTCCGAACAGACGGACGAAGGCGGCCATCAGATGGACGTTGAGGGCCGGCAGCTGGGTCCAGTCGAAGCCGATCAACCCCGGACCGGTGCCGGCGAGGACGTGGTACACGTCCACCATGTTGTCGGCCTCATCGGGCATGACGTTGCTGGGCACCCGATCCAGCAGCACCAGGCGGGCAGCCAGGGCAACGCCCACCACCAGGACGAGCGGGATCAGCTCACCCGCCTCGATCCCTTCCGTGGTCGCCTCCCCCTTGGAGGGGGATAGCCAGCTGCTGGCGATCTTCACAGCACACCCTCACCCCGTGGATCCGCCCTCTGGCCGGTCCACACCGCTCTCGAAGGGTGAGAAGACGGCGGCTCTCCCTCCGGCCCCGGGAGAGCGTCGGGGTGAGGGTGATGTTCGCGCCGCCTCTTCTCCAGCGCCACCAACAGCACCGCCACGTCGGCGGGGGTCACCCCGCTGATCCTGGAAGCCATCCCCACGGTCGCGGGCTGGAAGCGGGCCAGCTTCTCCCGAGCCTCTAGGCGCAGACCGGCCACCCCATCGTAATCCAGGCTCCCCGGAATCGATAGCTGCTCCAGCTTCGCCGATCGCTCGACCTGAGCCTCCTGTTTGCGGATGTAGGCGTCGTAGCGGAGCCGCACCTCCACCTGCTCGACCACCCCCTGGTCCTCCTCACCCGCCCCGCCCAGGGCCTGGGAGAGAACCCGATAGTCCATCTCGGGACGGCAGAGCAGGGCGCCGGCAGCCATCTCCTTGGAGAGGGGCTCGATCCCGAGCCGCTCCAACCGCCGGTTGAACTCCAGGGAGGGCGCGAGCCACGTCCTGCCGAGTCTCTCCGTCTCGCGCCTCACCCGCTCGTACTTCTCCAGGGTGGTCTGGTGCCGCGCTTCGTCCACGAGACCCAGCCGGTAGCCGAGGGGGGTCAGCCGCTCGTCCGCGTTGTCCTGCCGCAGCAGCAACCGGTGCTCGGCCCGAGAGGTGAGCAGCCGGTATGGCTCCAGGATCTCCCGGGTGACCAGGTCGTCCACCATGACGCCGATGTAGGCCTGGGATCGATCCAGCAGGAAGGGCGGCCGGCCGGCCACCGCCAGGGCGGCGTTGATTCCCGCCAGGATCCCCTGGCCGGCCGCCTCCTCGTAGCCCGATGTCCCGTTGATCTGGCCCGCCGTAAAGAGCCCGGCCACCCTCTTGGTCTCCAGCCAGGCCGTGATCTGGCTGGGCGGCAGGTAGTCGTATTCGATGGCGTATCCCACCCGCGTGATCTCGACCCCGGCCAGGGCAGGGATCGCCCTCAACATCGCTATCTGCACGTCCTCGGGAAGGCTGGTGTTGGCTCCCTGGACGTAGACCTCCCCCGTCTCCCATCCCTCGGGCTCCAGGAACAGCTGATGGCGCTCCTTGTGGGGGAAGCGCACGATCTTGTCCTCCAGGGAGGGGCAGTAACGGGGTCCCGTTCCCTGGATCAACCCGTTGAACAGGGGAGCCCGATGGAGATTGGCCCGAATCGCCTGGTGAGCCTCCTCGGTGGTGTAGACGAGGTAGCAGGGCAACTGGGGCCTCCAGGGAGTCGCATCTCCCCGAGGGTAGGCCGGATGGGGCTCGGGGAAGGGCTGCCGGTCCGCGTCCAAAGTGGGCCAGAAGCTGAAGTGCAGGGGGGTAGGACTCCCCTGCACCAGCTCCGTCTTGGAGAAGTCTATGGTGCGCACGTCAACCCGAGGCGGGGTGCCCGTCTTCAGCCGCCCCAGCTCGAAGCCCAGCTCTCGGAGGCTGAGGGGCAGCTCCGTGGCGGCTGCCTCGCCCGACCGCCCCGCCGTGTAAGCCACCTCGCCCACGATCACCCGCCCGGCCAGGGAGGTGCCGGTAGTGAGCACCACCGTCTTGGCCAGGTATCGATGCCCCAGGTCGGTGACCACGCCCCGAATCCGGAGCCGCTGGCTGCTGAGCCGCGCGACGAAGGGCTGAGGACTGAGGGCTCGGGACTGAGCCGCTCCGAGGAGATCCTCGGTCCCGGGTCCTGAGTCCTCAGTCCTGGATACGGGCTCGACCAGCAGGCCGGCCACCATGCCCTGCTTCAGATCCAGCCCCGATTGGCGCTCCAGGGCGCGCTTCATTCGAAGACGGTAGGCAGCCTTGTCGGACTGGGCGCGGAGGGCCTGAACGGCGGGCCCCTTGCCCGTGTTCAGGGTGCGAATGTGGAGGAATGTGTCGTCGATGGCCCTCGCCATCTCGCCGCCCAGGGCGTCGATCTCCCGCACCAGGTTGCCCTTGGCCGGGCCACCGATGGAGGGGTTGCACGGCATCAAGCCGATGGTATCCAGGTTCATGGTGAGCACGAGGGTGCGACACCCCATGCGCGCCGCCGCCAGGGCAGCCTCGCAGCCGGCGTGTCCCGCTCCCACCACTATGACGTCGTAGCGCTCTTCCATGTCCCTTGAGTCTACCAAGGTTGCAGCGCGGCGGCAAACCGTGGCAGACGACGGCTCATCGCGGAAAAGCGTGAAACCGCTTCACCCCATCACATTCGACAAGATCACGGCGCCCGGCAGGTAGACCACGAAAGAGATCATGCTCAGCCTCGCCAGCAGGCTGGTGGGCACTATCGAGGCCCCCAGGGCTGTGGCCACCAGCAGCGGCACCGTTATGTCGAAGGTGTAGCGCGGGCCGTAGGTCATCCAGCCGGTTCCCATGAGCACCAGGGCCGGTACCAGGCCGACACCACAGGACAGGGCGAGAGCCCAGCCGTGTGACCTGAACCACCTGAACGTGCCCCAGACAGCCAGCAGGAAGACCGGGCTCATGAGGAAAAGGCTGCCACCCATCCAGAGGTCGGCTGCCGGCTGAATCTCGAACAGACTCAGGAGGGGAAAGGCCACGAAGTTGTAGAACAGGTTCGTTGGCAAATAGTGGAGGTTGAAGGCACCATAGCTCTGGAAGTCCGGTAGGAAGCGCTCGGCCATCTGGTGGTAGGCCAGTCCATATTCGAGGGGGTTGCCAAAGCGAAGATAGTTGTAACCGCCCTGCAGCATCGCGGCTACGGCCACGGGGGCAAGTCCCGCCAGAGAGATCCTGATGATGGCGAGACGGTCGGAACGGTCGCGGCTGACCCACAGATACCAGGCGGCCCAGCCGGCAGCCAGAAGAGTGCTGTTTCTGGTCAAGAAAGCTCCGCCGACCAGCGCCCCCGCCGCCAGAGGGGCCCACCGCCTTGGCAGCCGTAGGGCCGCCAGGTAGGCGGAGCATAGCAAAGCGAAGCCAACGAGTAGAGCGGTGTTCCACACTCGCCCATATGGAGCCAGAGCCACATGGACCGTACCCAAGGCGAAAAAAGCGGTCAGCCAGGCCCGCTTCTCCAGTGGTAGATTGGCCACCCGGCGAGCATCCAACGCCCTCAACAGCAAAGAGACCAGGGCAACGTTGAGTCCCGCCACGAGCAACGTGACCAGGGTATCGCTCACGCCTTTGCCGAAAGCCGCCACCAACGGCAAGAACAACAGGGAGGGAAAGGGCGGCCAGTACAGATAGTAGTGACCCTGATACAGGCTCAGGTCGTGAGTACTGGGGGGTACATCTACCAGGGTTAGCTGGCTATGAAGGAGGGCATCCGCGAGATAGACGAAGTAAGGATTCTGGGTCTGGCCGAGGCCGTAAGGACCGAAGAGAACGGCCAGGAGAAGGTAGACGACAGTGGAGGCCGTGGCCGACCAGGCCGGCGAGCTCCATACCGCCAGGGCAAAGCTCTGCAGGTCGACGGGCGCGGACGACAGATCTCTTCCCTTTCCCCTGGCTGGGGAGGCATCGAGGATTGAGGTCACAGGGTGTCCACCTCGCGAGAGCAGGGTGAAGACCCAGGCGGCCCTCGCGGCCATCGCCAGACGTCGAACGTCTTGACCGGCAGAGGTGCCGGCAGTCGAAGGGATCATCCTGAACAGTGCTCCCTCCAGCATTGAACTATCAGGAATCCCAAGGCAAGCAGTAGATATGGCACCATCAGCCGTATCCTCAACGGCCAACCGACGAAAGCGAGCAGGTAGCCGACGGCCACCATCGGGCTCCACCCCCAGGATAATAGAGGAGCCCGGTCCGGCTGCCGCGACAGCGCCAGGGCCAGCGGTGCCAGCAGGAGTACCGTACCGTGAAAGTGGCCGTGCGGGGTGGCCAACAGGGTTGCCAGGGTCAGCGCCGCAACCTGACGAGGGAAACGGTCTGATGCCGGGTCCCAATCGCCCCGCCACGCCAAGAGGGAGATCAACACCGTGGCGATCCCCAAGACCAGCACCAGGGTCGACACGGTATCCGGCGGGAGGGCCGGCCACACGTTCGCCAGCAGCGCTCTCCAGTTCACCATGGTCAGAGGCGGCGGATAGTAGAAGTATCGTGCGGGGGCGGTGGCCAGCCCCTGAGGATCGACCGTGGCCAAACCGAGGCGCAACCGTTCCTCGAAGGCCCGCTGAATCTCCAGGTTGAAGAGGTCCGGCCCCGTGCCGGTCCTCACCAGAGACCCACCGGTCAAGAAAGAGATGAAGTCGTTGCGCAGGAGCACATCCGGCCAGGGGGCGAGCCGAGAGTGGACGGCCCAGGCGGACAATAGAATCCAGGCGGTGGCTACCGCGGCAGCTAGAAGCCTATCCGCCTGCACCCTCGAGGGAAAGCTACTTAACAAAACCCTCTGCATCCCGCTCCCCAATCACTGAGGCATCCCTACTACTCGTTGCGGGAAAAGCTGAGGCAAACCAGGCCACGGGTAACGCAGTGGCCCCGGTCCTGACCGTCCCCCAGCATTGGGCGACCAAGATCACCATTGCTGTCAAGAAGAAGGGCACCGTCAGCCAGCGTTGGTGTTCGAAGGGCGATAGGATGAAGGCCAGCAGATATCCCACCACCAAGAGGGGTCGCCAGGACGAGGACAACGCAGTGCCTGACATCGGCCTCGCCACGGCCAGCCCCACGGGAGCCAAGAGCAGTACCAGCCCGTGGAAGTGGCTATGGGGGATGGCGATGAGAGTAGCCAGGATCGTCACCAGTACCTGGCGCGCAAAGCATGGCGACGAGGGATTCCATTCGCCCCGCCAGGCCAACAGCGAAATCAGGGCCGTTCCGGCCCCCAGCACCATCACCAGGATCGAGCCCATGGCTCCCGGAAGCCCCGGCCACAGGTTCATCAGCAGCCCGCGCCAGTTGACCATGATCTCCGGCAGAATCATTGAAGATACCGGGGGGTAGAAAGCCCCGATGCGACGCAGCAACTCCAGGTATCGGAGCACCCCCTCCAGCCCAACCAGGGCCAGGGACAGCCCGGCTACTACCACACCGGCCACCGCCATCCCGGACAACTCGCGCCACCTCCCTTTGACCAAGAAGACGATGGGGAAGAGAACGGCGTACTGAGGCTTCAACCAGAGGAAGCCCAGCAGAGCCCCGCCCAGGAACGGCCGCTTTCGGGTCATGGCCAACAGGCCCAGGCTAAGGGCCAACAGGAACAGCGCGTCCACCTGGCCCCAGACCAGGTTGTCGGCTACCGCGCCGAAGGTGAGCATCAACCCCGTGCAGGTGCGGGCATGAGGGCTGCCCCTTAGGGGAAGGGCGATGGCTGCCAGGAAGGCGATGAGACTGACGCCCCACCAGAGAAGGTACCCCGAGGGGATCGACAACCAGGTCAGAGGCACGAGGAGCAGCGCCAGGGGCGGTGGGTTGTGGTAAGGATCGAGCCAGTTGGCCACCCGAGCCGCCTCCAGGGTGGTGACCCCATTGAGGAACCTGTGCTGGAAAGCCTGCTGGACCCCCATATCGTATAGGGCCGGGCCCGCTCCCTCTCGGATCAGAGACGCGCCCGTCCGAAAGGGCAGAAAATCGGTCCCTAGCGGTGTATCCGGCCAGTAGGACGCCAACTCAGATAGCTCGAACGCCAGCAGGACGATCGAGGCGGTGACCGCTGCCACCACCAGATACCGGTCCCGTCGTGGGGCAGTATTGATACGCTCCATGCTATCTCCAGGCCTTGCTCTCGCCTCAAGCAACGTTGCTACATGACCATGCCTGGCAACGTGACGCCCGGCAGGTAAACCGAGGGAGACTCAGCGACGGCCGTCACAGGGCAACCACTCGGCTCTCCCCGGCGCGAAGCTGCACCAGCAGCAGCCCCACGGCCAGCAGGGAGTAGGGAACGAACAGCCAGCCCACGGACCTGACCGGCCAGATCAACAACGCCAGCAGGTACCCCAGCGCCAGCATCGGTCCCCAGGCCCGCGATAGCACCGCTCCCGGCATCGGTCTGGCCAGAGCCATGGAGAGGGGAGCCAACAGCAGGACCGTGCCGTGAAAGTGGCTGTGGGGGCTGGCGACCAGGGTGGCCAGCACCGCCACCAGCATCTGGCGGGGGAAACGGGGGGAAGCGGGGTTCCACTCGCCGCGCCAGGCCAGGAGCGACGCGAGAACTGTAGCCGCGCCCAGCCCCAGCATCAGGGCCGACCCGAGGGAGTCGGGGATCCCGGGCCAAAGAGCCAGCAGCAGGGCTCTCCAGTTGATCATGGCGTAGGGCTTCACCAGGGAATCGGCGGGCGGATTGAACTCCCCTATGCGGTTGAGCAGCTCCAGGTAGCTGAGGATGCCCCCGAACCCCACCATAGCCAGGGAGAGGATCGCCACGGCCAGCCCAGCCCCCACCATGCCCGCCAACTCCCGCCGGCGGCCTTTCACCAGGAAGACCAGGGCGAAGACCACCGCGTACTGGGGTTTCAACCAGAGGAGGCCCAGCAGAGCGCCACCCAGTACCGGGCGCCCGGACGTCAGAGCCAGCAACCCCAGGCTGACGGCCAGCAGCAACACCCCCGCGATCTGGCTCCACAGCAGGCAGTCGGCTACCCCTGCGAAGGTGAGCAGCACCAACACCACCGTCCAGGCCCGGGGACGGCTCCTGAGAGGCAGAGCGACCGCCACCCAGGTAGCCAACAGGCTGAGCGCCGACCAGAGCAGATAGGCCCAGTAGAGAGGGAGCCAGGTTAGCGGCAGGAACAGCAGCGCCAGGGCCGGCGGATTGTGGTAGGGGATGAGAAAACCGGCCTGCCGGCGCACCTCCTCCAGGGTGGCCACCTGAAGACGCAGATCCCGCTGGAAGCCCTGCTGCAGCCCCATGTCGAAGAGGGTGGAGCCAGCACCCTCCCGCACCAGGGAGGCAGCGGTCCAGAAGGAGATGAAGTCGTTCACCAGTGGAGCCTCGGGAACCCAAGGCTTCACCACCACGAAGGCGAAGGTCAGAACGACCAGCGAGGCAGCGACTCCAGCCGCGGCCAGCCGTGGATAGAACTGCGCGGTCACGATGTTCGTTCGCAAACCCCTCTCACCAGCCATCTCCTCCTTAGGGTATCGGCAGGAATCCCCCAGTTGTGCAGGGGAGACCGTCGTCCGGCGAGATCGGGACCTTTCCCAAATCTCCGCGACCCGCCTCCGGGCTGGTCTGCGTCAAGCTAGCGCCGAAGATGGGGGCTGGCAATGGGAAAAAGGGGCTACTGTATGGTGTATCATGAAATCGGCGTGCACCCTTTGCCCCTGAAACTGCGTCTCTGGTATCCTTGGGTTCGGTAGTCCGGTAGCAGGAGATTGGAAATGTACGTAGCGATCCTTGCCGGCGGCAGCGGCACCCGACTCTGGCCCCTCAGCCGCAGCAGGCGTCCCAAGCAGCTTCTCTCTCTCGTGACGGAGAGAAGTCTCATCCAGGACACCGTCGACCGGGTCGAGCCCCTGGTCTCCCCGGAGCAGATCTTCATCGTGACCGAGCGATCCCACGCCGAGGATATCAAGCTTCAGCTGCCGGAAATCCCGGAGCGCAACTTCGTCATAGAGCCCACGCGGCGGGGCACGGCCCCCGCCCTGGCCCTGGCGACCCTGCTCATCGAGAGCATCGCCCCAGACACGGTGATGGCCTCCCTCCACTCCGACGCGGTGATCACCAATCCAGGCGAGCTGCTCCACGCCCTTCGACTGGCCGAGCAGGTGGCCGCCGCCAGCGATCACCTGGTCACCCTGGGGGTGAGGCCCACGGCCCCCTCCACCGGACTGGGCTACGTCGAGATGGGCGAGCCGCTGGGAGAGCTGGGTGATGGGCTGGTGCACAAGGCCATCCGCTTCGTGGAGAAGCCTAACGCCGAGCGGGCGCAGCAGTACTTCGAGAGCGGCGTCTACCTCTGGAACAGCGGGATCTTCGTGTGGCGGGTCTCCGTGATCATGAGGCTGTTCCAGCAGCTGATGCCCGGAATGCACCGTCTATTGATGGAGATCAAACCGTACCTGGGAACTCCCGACGAGGCCAAGGCCATAGCCGAGGTGTACCCTCAGATGGAGAAGGAGACCATCGATTACGGGATCATGGAGAAGGCCCCAGAGGTCGCCGTGGTGCCCACCGATCTCGGCTGGAGCGACGTGGGCAGCTGGAAGGAGCTGATGGAGGTCTGCCCGCCCAACCAGGGCAGCAACCTGGTCAGGGGGGTCCACCTGGGGCTGGATACCGAGCGAACCCTGGTCTTCGCCACGGAGAAGCCGGTAGTCACCATCGGGCTCCGCGACCTGGTTATCGTGGACACCGGCGACGTGCTGCTGGTATCCACGAGGGAGAGGGCCCAGGATGTGAAGAAGATCGTCGAGCAGCTGGAGGGGGACGAGAAGCTCCGGCGCCTGCTCTGATCCCCGAAGGTCGCAAGAATCAAAGTAGGGGCGATTCGCGAACCGCCCCTACCGCGTTTGTACCCCGGGTTTGCACCCATGTCTCTACCGGACCGGGCTCGCCGCCTGCCGGCCGTTGCCGCCGAAGATCCGCCGCCACCAGCTCTTGATCTCCCCGTTCTCCCACACGACGAGGAGGGAGGCGGCCACGAAGATCGAAGAGTAAGTCCCGGTAACGATGCCGATCAGCAGCGCCAGCACGAAGGTCTTGGTGGTCACACCGCCGAACAGGAACAGCGCCACCAGCACCAGCAGCACCGTCAGGGAGGTGTTCAGGGACCGCCCAATGGTCTGCATGATACTGTGGTTGACGACGTTCTCGAAACGGTCCCCGATGCGCCGCCCGTAGTTCTCTCGGACCCGGTCGAACACCACGATAGTATCGTGGACCGAGAAGCCGATGATGGTCATCACCGCCGTGATGAACATTGCGTCCACCTCGACCTCGAAGAAGCGGCCCAGGATGGAGAAGATCCCCAGCACCACCAGGGCATCGTGCACCAGGGCGATCACGGCGCAGGTGCCCCACCGGAACGACTTCTTGACACGCCGGAACGCGTAGGCGATGTAGAGCAGGATGCCCACCGAGGCCACCGCGACGGCGATAATGGCGTTCCGGACGATCTCCGACGCGATCAGCGGAGAGACAGAGTCGAAGGAAAGCACCTCCAGGTTGCCGAACTTCTGCTTCATCGCCTCTTCCACGGCCTGCCGCTCGGAGGCGGCGGTCACCTTGCCGGAATCATCCTTCTGCTCAGCCTTCAGAGTGTAGGTGCGTACGATGAAGGTGCTGCCGCCGGAGCCGGTGTTCGACCTCTGCACCATCGCCTCGGGGTGACCCAGGGTGGTGAACTCGTTTCGCAAGTCGGACTGGTCCACCGCCTTCTCGAAGCGGACGGTCATGATGGAACCGCTGGCAAAGTCGATGCCGGGCCTCAGACCCCCCGGCAGCGCCAGGGAGATGACCCCCGGCACCAACACCAGGATCGACAGCAGGAAGAACCAGTATCTCTTTCCGACGATGTCTAGCATCATGTTTCGGCTACCCCCTTGTTTCCTGCGTCGCGGCCGAGGTGGTGGCCGGCGTCGCCGACCTCTCCAGGCCGAAGAACCAGCTACCGGTCGCCAGACCGGTGCTCACCAGCATCCGAAGGAAGGTCCTGGTCACCGTGATGGCCGAGAACATGCTGGTGATGACGCCCAACCCCAGGGTCAGGGCGAAGCCCATGACGATGCTGGTCCCGAAGTTGGACCCGAACCAGAACAGGATGACGCAGGTGATGAGCGTCGAGAAGTTGGAGTCCCTGATGGAGGGCCACGCGCGATCGAATCCCGCGTCGATGGCCGCCCGCAACGTCTTCCCGGCGCGCATCTCCTCTCTCATTCTCTCGAAGATCAGGATGTTGGCATCTACCGCCATACCGATGGACAGGATAAAGCCGGCGATGCCCGCCAGGGTCAGGGTCACCGGGATCATCTTGAACTCGGCCATCGCCACCATCGAGTACACGCCCAGGGCGGCCGACGACAGAACGCCCGGCAGCCGGTAGTACAGGATCATGAAGACCATCACCACCGCCAGACCGATCTCACCGGCGATGAGGCTCCTGGCCACCGAGTCGCTCCCCAGAGTGGCGTCCACGTCCTGCTGCTGGATCACCTTCACCGGGACGGGCAGCGCGCCTGCGTTCATCTGGATGGCCAGGTTCTTCGCCTCGTCCAGGGTGAAGCGGCCGGTTATCTCGCCCTGGCCGGAGATGACCGCCTGGACCGTAGGGGTAGAGATCGGCTGGTTGTCCAGGAAGATGCCTACGGGCTTGTAGAGGTTGCGCTGAGTTATCTGCTCGAACAGCTTGGCGCCCTCGTCGTTGAACTGGAACAGGATTTTGGGGGCGCCGGTCGTCTGCTCGAAGCCGACGTCGGCACGCTTGAAGTACTGGCCGGTCAGCTCGTGCTCCTGCCCGTCTGAGCCCTTTGCCTTGGCGACGACCCACTGGGTCTTGCCGTCCGAGCCGGTGACCTGCTCGCGGAAGTCCATCTGGGCAGTTTGGCCAATAAGGCTGATGGCCTGCTCCACGTTCTTGACACCGGGCAGTTCCACGATCACCCGATCGTCACCCTGGGCTTGGACGATGGGCTCGCTGACACCGTAGGCGTTGATGCGCCGCTCGATAACGTTGATCACGCCCTTCAAGGCGGCGGGCTGATCGCTCTTGGCGACCTTGGACATGTCCGCCTGAAGCAGCAGGTGGGTGCCACCAACCAGGTCCAAACCCAGCTTGAAGGAGCCGCGGTCGAGTTCCCAGTCACCTATCTTCAGGTGGATGCCCTCGCCCTGAGGGAGACCGGCGCCGAAGGGCAGGTACTTGTCGGGATTGTGCGGCCAAATGGTGACCAGCGCAAATATGGAGAGCACAACGATGCCGAAGAAGGTGACCAGTACATTTCTTCTCATGCGCGATGCCGCCTTTCAGGCGTGAGAATCCCCGCCGCCCTTGGTATCAGACGAAAGGATGAGGGCCTTACGGCTTGTCCAGTCGGTCAACACAAAGCGAGGACGTGGCCCTCGCCCGTCCTCCAACCAACTGTGGTGCCTAAAGTGGACCGGGTAGAGGAGCGACCCTCCTCGCCACCGGTTGCCGTGGAAGTATAGCTCCCGGCCCCGGAAAATGTCAATTTCGCTGAGGTGCTGAGTGCTGCGTCCTGAGTCCTGTGCCTCCGTCACACGCCGGTCTCGACGGTCTCCTCATCCTCTTCGGATTGCTCGGACTCCTCGGGCTGCTCCGGCACCTTCCGCAACAGATCGAGGCTCGCCAGCCGGTCGATGAAGAGAATGCCGTCCAAGTGATCCAGCTCGTGCTGTATGGCGTGAGCCAGCAGGCCATCGGCCTTGATCTTGATCACTTTGCCCCGGCGATTCCGCGCCTTCACCGTGATCTTCAGGGCACGCTTCACGTTCGCCACGTACCCAGGGATCGAGAGGCAGCCCTCCTCGGGCTCGTACTCCCCTTCCATCTCCGTGATCTCTGGGTTGCAGAGGACTGTGATTTGCTCGTCCAGGTCGATGACCACGATGCGCAGCGGAACACCAACCTGCGGTGCCGCCAGCCCCAGTCCAGGGGCATCCCGTAGGGTCTCGATCATGTCGTCTATCAACTGCTGTATCGATTGGTCGAACCGGGAGACCCTCTTGGCCTTCTGGCGCAGGATGGGGTCGCCCAGCAGTACGATCGGCCTAACTGCCATTGTGATTCCAACCTCCCTGCCGGCCTGGTCGCGCGATCAGGGTTTTTTAGGATTCTACCCCACCAATCGCACTATAGCAAACTGTAGCCCGGCCAATTGCTCCTTCCAGTATGCGGCCGCCCTGCTCTCGCTGCTATAATGGGGCACCCGGCAAGTACAACCTGCTTGCTGGGTTCTATGCTTATATGCTTACAGGTGGAACGGGCAGCCATGAAGGATAGTCGACTGTTTCTTGGGCTGGACATCGGATCGGTAAACGTGCGAGCGGCCGTGGCCACCGAGGAGGGCCAGCCGGTTTACTTCGACAGCGAGCGCATCTACAAGGGGCCGGCCACGGCGGTGTCGGCTCTCTTCGAGCGCCTTCGGGACCACGTTCCCCTGGAGGGCATAGCAGGGGCAGGGGCGACGGGCTCCGGCCGCCACATCTACGACGTCCAGGACGGATGGCGGCTGTTCAGCTCTCCCTACACCGCCATCACGGGGCTGCTCTGGGATCGAACGAACCCCAGGACCATAGTGGCAATCGGTGGCCAGACGGCCCTGGTCATCGGGCTTGCCGAGGGGATGGAGAAGGGGTGGCGTGTGGCGCGCTCGCCCCTGTGCGCCGCGGGAACGGGCCGCTTCCTGGAGCAGCAGGCTTCCCGCCTGGGCATCCCCATCGAAAACTTCGGCCCCACGGCCCTGGAATGGAAAGATCCTCCTCCCCGCATCGCCGCCCGCTGCAGCGTCTTCGCCAAGTCGGACCTGATCCACCTGCAGCAGAAGGGCTGGCCCATCTCGGCCATGCTGGCCGGGCTCTCCGACAGCGTCGCCCGAATGATCGTGGCCCAATGGCGGGATCGCTTCGAGCCGCCGGTATATTGCATAGGCGGGGTGGCGGCCAACCAGGGGGTGGTCCGCGCCCTGTCTGCCGTCCTGGGGGGGCTGGAGGTGATCGTGCCGCCCGAGCACGCCAACCGCGAGGCCCTGGGTGCGGCTCTGCTGGCGAGGAGATCCGCCCGCCGCCCGGTCGATCTCTACCCTCGGTCCGGCCGTGAGGACCAGATCTTCTCCCTGCCCCGCCGCCTGGACAGCTGCTTCTCCTCGGACGGTTGGAGGCCGGTAGAGCTGGGCCAACAGATGATCGACGTCGCCCTGGGGGTGGACGTTGGATCCACCAGCACCAAGGCGGCGGTGATCGACCTGGACGGCCGGCTGCTGGCCAAGAGCTACCTGATGACGGCCGGCCAGCCCCTGGAGGCGGTCAAGCAGCTGATGGCCAACCTGGTCCCCATGGTGGAGGGGAAGGTGCAGGTGAAGGCCGTCGGCGTGACCGGCTCCGGCCGCTACCTGGTGGGGAACTTCCTCGGCGCGGACCTGATCAAGAACGAGATCACGGCCCAGACCCGAGCGGCGCTCCACATCGATCCCCAGGTGAACACCATCTTCGAGCTGGGCGGCCAGGACTCCAAGTACGTCTACCTGGAGAACGGCACCGTCCTGGATTACCAGATGAACAAGGCCTGCGCGGCCGGCACGGGCAGCTTCATCGACGAGCTGGCCGAGCAGCTGGGGATCTCCACCCGAACCGGGGAGTTCGCTCGCCTGGCCTTCGCCGCCGACTGCCAGCTGGACCTGGGGGAGAAGTGCACCGCCTTCATGAGCCAGGCCGTCACCTCGGCCCAGCACGCCGGGGTGGGCATGGGCGTCATCGTCTCCAGCCTCTCCACCTCCCTGGCCAAGAACTATCGCTCCAAGGTGGTGGGCACCCGCCGTGTGGGCGACAGGATCTTCCTCACCGGCGCGGTCTTCTACAACGACGCGGCGGTCTCGGCCTTCAAGGCGGAGTTCCCGGGGAAGACCCTGGTGGTGCCCCAGCACAAGGAGGTCACCGGCGCCATCGGCGCCGCCCTGCTGGCCCTGGAGGCGATGCCCGAGGGGGCTGAGTCCGGCTTCAAGGGCTTCGACGCGGTTGCCCAGGCCACCTACCGCCTCACCAACTTCACCTGCCACAGGTGTGAGAACAGCTGCGCCATCAGCTCCATGGTGACCGACAGCGGCGCCCGTCTCTTCTACGGCTCACGCTGCGACCTGTTCGATTCGAAGTCTCAGCGCGGCGGCCCTCACCCCCAGCCTCTCCCAGGGGGAGAGAGAGTAGCCGAATCCCCTCTCCCTCTGGGAGAGGGTCAGGGTGAGGGCTCTGCCACCATTCAGCGCTCAGCACTCAGCACTCAGCACCCAGGACCCAGGGCTCAGCACTCTCCCACCCCTTTCGACGAGCGGGAGAAGCTGCTGTTCGAGGGCTACGATCCCTCCCGCGGAACCGGCCCCGTGGTCGGCGTGCCCAGGGCGCTGATGACCATGGAGCTGGCCCCGCTGCTGACCGCCTTTCTCGACGCCCTGGGCGTGCAGCTGCGCTACTCCTCGCCCACCAACCAGAAGGTGATAGAGAAGTCGCTGGAGCTGGCCTACACCGATAGCTGCTTCCCCATCAAGCTGCTCCATGGCCACGTGGCCGAGCTGACGGAGCAAGGAGCCGAGTTCATCCTGATCCCCAACGCCATCCGGATGGGGGAGAAGGAGGGCGACGAGGACCAGCGCTACTCCTGCCCCCTCGTCCAGGCGGCGCCCTACATCGTCCGCTCCGTCTTCGGCCTGGGCGACCGGCTGCTGGACCCCATCATCGACCTGTCCAGCGGCGATGACCTGGTGATCCGCAGCTTCTCCGAGATCGCCGTGCGGCTCGGCTTCAGTCCGGGCAAGGGCGCCGAGGCAGCCCGACAGGCACTGTCCGGGCAGCGACGGTTCGAGGCCGAGCTTGCGGCCGCGGGGCGCCGGCTCCTGGAGCAGCTGGAGGCGGACCCCGGGGCTGTGGGTGTGGTGCTGATGGCTCGGGCCTACAACGCCCAGGACGCGGGGGCCAACCTGGGCATGGCCCAGGAGCTGAAGAAGCTGGGCGTGGTCCCGATCCCCCTGGATTACCTGCCCCTGGATCGGGTGGACGTTAGGGAGATCTCCGACCGCCCCTACTGGAACTACGAAAGGAAGCTGCTGGCCGCCGCGAAGCTGGTCGCCGAGCACCCTCAGCTGTTTGGCCTCTTCCTCTCCAACTTTGGCTGCGGCCCCAACTCCATCATCCAGAACATCGTCGAGGACATCATGGGCGGCAAGCCGCTGGGCCAGATCGAGCTGGACGAGCACGCCGCCGAGGCCGGCTACATCACCCGGCTTGAAGCCATGGTGGACACAATCAAGGGCTACCGCCGCTCCGGTCTCCAGCTGGCGGGCTCGCCGGAGAAGTACACCCGGCGAGTTCCATCCTCGGTGCGCTCGGGCCAGAACGTTCTGATCGCCCGAATGTCGGACCACGCCGAGATCGTGGCGGCGGCCATGCGCTCCTTTGGTGTGAAGGCTAAGGTGCTGCCGGAATCCGACGAGCGAAGCATGGCCCTCAGCCGCGACGTGACCAACGGCAAGGAGTGCCTGCCCTTCCGGGACACCCTGGGGGTATTTCTGCGGATGGCGGAGGAGGGCTCCATCCCCAGGGGGGCGCGGGCCATGATGGCCGGCTCCTTCGGCCCCTGCCGCCTGGGCAAGTACGCCCAGGAGCAGCAGAAGATCCTGGACGAGCGGGGGATCGGGCTGGAGGTCATGACCACGGTCTCCAACAACGCTTACTCGGACCTGGGGCTGGGACCTCGCTTCGAGCTGCTGGCCTGGCAGGGGATCGTGGCCACCGACCACCTGCAGAGGCTGCTCTGGATGACCCGCCCTTACGAACGGCACCCCGGCGAGGCCGATCGAGCCTACCAGCACTGCGTGGCGAAGCTGGTGGCCGCCCTCGAGGCCCGACGCCCCCTGGCCGCGCCGATGCGGGAGGCCACGGCCACATTCCGGGAGCTGATGGATCCCGCCCGGCCCCGCCGCCCCAAGGTTGGGATCAACGGGGAGATCTACCTGCGGGCGAACCGCTTCTGCAACCAGGATCTGGTGGCCCTGTGCGAGGCAAACGGCCTGGAAGTCGAAGTGGCCCCCATGTCTGAGTGGCTGAAGTACACCACCATGCGGAACCTGGAGGACGGCTGGGCCAACCGGGAGGTGGGTCGCATCCTGACGGGGGCATTGAGGAAGCTGGCCACCGGCTACTACGAGGGGAAGGTGGCCTCCTGGTTCGGAGCGCTGATCCACGAGCGGGAGCCCAGCAGCCGGCAGCTGATGGCTGCCTCGGGCCGGTACCTGCCCGGCCGCAACGGGAGCGAGGCGATCCTCTCCCTGGGCAGCGGGGTGCGTCAGATGGCCGATCCCCACTTCGCCGGGGTCATCTCCGTTATGCCCCACGGCTGCATGCCCGGCGGCATCGTGGCGGCCCTATCCCAGGAGATCTCCAAAGAGCACGACCACAAGCCGTGGATCAGCCTCACCTTCGACGGCTTCACCGACAGGGTGAACCCCGAGCGGATCGCCGACCTGGCCGAGCAGCTGAGGCACAGGGCAGATCGGTAGACAACTTCACTCTTCTGTGAGGGAATGGGTAGGGGGTCACACTATCAGCATCGCGTCCCCGAAGCTGTAGAAGCGGTAGCGCTGCTCCACGGCTTCCTGGTAGCCCCGCAGGAGAAGGTCGCGTCCCGCCAGGGCGCTGACCAGCATCACCAGGGTCGAGCGGGGCAGATGGAAGTTGGTCACCAGGGCATCGACGACCTTGAAGCGGTAGCCCGGGTAGATGAACAGCTCGGTCCATCCCGAACCCGGCTGCAGTCGAGCGGGGGTGCCATCAACGCCGGCGCTCTCCAGCACCCGCACGGTGGTGGTCCCCACGGCGATCACCCGCCGGCCCCCCCGCTTGGCGGCGCTCACCTGGGCCGCCACCTCTTCCGAGACCTCATAGTACTCCCGATGCATCGGGT
>JAJZQR010000031.1 GCA_021806765.1 Chloroflexota bacterium
CCGATCTGACGCCCAGCCCAACTCTATGTACACCGAGTTGCCCGAATGCGATCCTCAATGCTGCCCGAATGGCCTGAGGGCCGATCCCGTGACCACGCAACTCCTTGGGCCCTACCAGGACTCGAGCGAGCATGGCTGTTCTATTGACCTTGTCGATCCCTGCCAACTCTAAATATCCGACCATCGCCTGGCTGGCAGTATCGACCATCTTGAATGCCATCAGCTTGGGATCAGGCCCCTCGGTTTGCAGGAGGTGCTCGCGAAACTGGCCTTCATCCAAAGGGAAAGAGAAGCCAGGGCCGGCCCACTGCACCAAGAATCTGGGAGAGTCGATCCACCCTAGAAGTCGGTAAACGTCCTGCTCATGGAAGGGTTGGAGTTCTATCACCATCTTCAGTCTCCCGGGGTCGTGGATGGCCGAATCGCGTCCAGATCGAACAGCGCGTGCTCTATCCCGAGCTTGGAGACGACGCCGGCGTCCGAACAACCACGGCCTCTCGCATGAATCCCTTCCCCTCTGCTGATGTCCGCAGTCAGTAGCCGATCTCGAAGGAGCGAACGTCCCAGTTCAACCTGGGGAAGCCGGCGTTTCCCAGGAACTGGCTCGTCTCCCGGTCGAAGATCATCATATCGAGGTTCTCTCGTAGTGCATTACCTCGTCATGTCGCGGCGGCACCACCACCCCGGCGTAGGTGGCCTCTATCCGGCCGTTCTTCTGGAGGGCGGACCGAGCCACCAGTCGTACATCTGCCCCCAGTCGAGGTAGCCATAGTACCCGAACCACCGGGCGACCGGGTCCGGGAGGGGGCTCACCTCCTCCACCACCTGCTTCAGATCTAAGCCGTCGGGTCGGATCAGCCAGAGCTGCATCTGGTCGTCGAGCATGCGCCCGAAGAGGATGAAGGCGCCGTCCCTCGACCAGACGGGACGCTCGTCTCGATACGTGGGGTCGCTGGTGAGCTGGCGCTTGCCCGAGCCGTCCGGCGCCATCACCCAGATGCGTCGCTCCCAGGACGCCTGCTTCGCGTCGTTGCCGCCGTCGGTCTGGACGGCCGGGGCGCTGGTGTAGGTGATGCTGCGCCCGTCGGGAGACCACGACGGGAAGAGGTCCGAGTTGGAGGGCTCGGAGAGGGGTCGTACTTGGCCCAAGAGGTCCGAGACCGCTATCTGCTTCCTGTACCAGCTGCTGCGATACGAGCCGTCCACCAAGACCAGCTCCCGGCCGGAGGGAGACCAGCTCAGGAAGTCGCGGTGAAGCAGCATGCCCTTGACCAGTTCCCTTGGCTGGCCGCCGTCGACGGGAACCGACATCAGCGCCCCACCGTCGGCCGCAAAGGAGCCCGAGAAGTAGGGATTGGTCCAGTAGAGCAGGTTGGAGCCGTCCGGCGTCCAGCACGCCACGAGGAAGCCCGCTAGCGATGGACTTCCCCCGTCCAGTATCTCTCTGGCATCACTACCGTCGGCCCGAACGCGCCAGATACTACCTCGGAGGGCCGGGCCCTTCATGCCCTCAGTGGGAGTGAGCGTGTCTATTCTGCCGAATGACAGCCACAACCCATCCGGGCTCCAGACCGGGTCGCCCTGAACCCTTGCCGAGACCCCCCGTCGGTTGGAACCGTCGGCGTCCTCCATGGCCAAGCCGTTCTGTGTGACGCAAGCGAACCGGTCGGCTACCGGGGACCAGAAGGCGCGGGCTCGTGGAGCAGAGCCAACAAGACGAGGCTCGCCACCGGATAGGCGAATGACCCACAGCTGCGACCCGTCGATTCCCGCGTCCTTCACGAAGGTGAGCCACTCGCCCGATGGGGACCATCTCGGCTCTCCGTTGCGTCCGTCGTGAGTGAGCTGGTGGGCCTGTCCATCGGGCAGATCCTTCACCCAGATGTCTCCACCCTTCACGAAGGCGAGCCTGCCCAGCTGGAGCTTGGGGATGGGAGTTGCCTGGACCGGTTGGGCAGCAGTCGGACGGACCGGCATCGCCGTCGGTGTTGAGTTCTTCTGGGCCAGAGAGGAGCTACAGGCCGCCGTGAGAGACACCGCGACCAGGGTCAACCACAGCGAAGATTGGAGTCTCATCCTGTTACGACCTCCAGAGGAGGCTGACTCCTGCCCCCAGTTGCAGCAGGCCTCCAAGCAGGACAGTGAGAAGTTCTCCCCAGTCTACTCTCGAACCGTTGAGAATGAACTGTACACCGGCCAACAGGCAGGTCCCGATGCCGCTGGCTATCAGGACGTACCCGAACTTGTTCGGCCGCCTGCCAAGCAAGATTGGCGGGATCCTGCCCCCGACCCAGTATCCCGGCAGGTACTGGTGGTCCTGCCAGTCCTTCCACTCTCGCAGAGGATCGGCCTCATCCATGTTCCGAGTGCGCTTTGCCCTTCTCTTCTTGCTCATCCAGCATCGGCCTCCGGCCATTGATGGTGCAGCGGCAGCAGGTACCCTTGGAGTCGGCGTCTCGGATCGATCATGCGGCCGGCGACCACGGCTGCGAGCAGCAGCGTCCACACCGCCAGCGCCGCGACGAAGAGCCACTGGGCTGCCCCCATAGGAGTTCGCCGTTGTCCCACATGGCGATCCTGCTCTGCCAGCTCTCTGGCGTGGCCCAGCCGGTCTGGACAACGAGGAGGCTGAGGGTCAGCGTCACGGGCGCCAGAAGCACCACAGCCAGCGGGTCACTGATCTTCTTGACAGGGTTGGCATGTAGCCACAGCCGCCTTCAGATAACGAGGCAGATGGCACTCGGCCAGTACCAGGCGAGGGGCAGCAGTAGGAACGCGGGGGGATTCTGGGGCGTCGTTCCGAACAGAAGCAGCACACCGGCTCCAACCACGGCTGCAGTCCCCCAGATCGTCACTGCATCGGGCAGGACTCTGCGCGAAGTTAGAGCCCCTTACCGAGGTTCTACCTTTCATGTCGTTCGGCTGCCGGGCCAGGATTCGAACCTGGGTAACGGGATCCAAAGTCCCGAGTCCTACCGCTAGACGACCCGGCAGTGCGGGGGGATACACGGGAGAACGCCGGCGTGGCGGCGCTCTCCGTACATCTAATTGTACCACGTGCAGCAGGGAGCTTCACGCCGCCCGCAGCGTCTTGCCGCGCCGCCCGCAGATGGCCCAGTCCAACTCCTTCTCCAGGGGGGTGAGCTGCTCCGGTGCCCCAGCCGTCACCAGCAGGTCGTCGTTGATACGCAGACCGAAATCTCTCATGTACACGGCCGGTTCCGCATTGTGGACCATCCCCGCCCGCAGGAGATCGGTCGAGGCAGGGTGAAGGCGCGGAGAGCGGTTGTGAGAGGTAGCCTGGAAGCCCACTCCGTGTCCCAGGCCGTGGCGGAAGGCATCGCCGTATCCGTGCCGGGTGAGCACGGTCCGGGCAGCTATGTCCACCCCGGCGGCCTGAACCCCGGCCCTCTCCACCTGCCTGGCCCGATCCATGGCCTCGAGGCAGGCATCGTACGCAGCCCGCTGCTCGCTGCTGGGCTCCCCCACGAAGAAGGTGCGGGTTATTTCGGCCCAGAAGCCGTCCAGATACACCTCCAGCTGCACCAGCACCTGGTCCCCCCTGGAGATCCTCCGGCCAGAGCTGTAGCTGAAGGGCCGGCAGGCCGTCTCGGTCCTGGGCCCGGAAAGCACGTGGGGGAAAGGCATCACCCTCCGCACCGGTTCCATCCGCAGCCCCGCCGCCAGCACTGTCTTGCTCACGGCGCCGGCCACGTCGCATTCCCGAACGCCGGACCGAATCGCTTCCCTGGCCGCTGTGACCCCCTGAGCCGCTACCAGGTTGGCCAGCCGTACCAGGTCCACCTCCCGATTGGTGAGCACCGCCTCCAACTCCTCCAACTCCCGATCGGCTGCCCTCCACTCGGTGTCGCCAAAGGCCTCCTGAAATAGCTGGAGAGTGCCCGGCGAGGTTACGGCAAACTGGGTGTAGCTGGCGGGGACGGTTCCGAAGTCGTTCTCGTACCCGATGACTCGACCCGCCATTTCCCGGTCGCGGGCCAGCTGGGCCAGGACCGGCTCGACCACCTCACCCACGGTGGAAAGGCGGTGAAGGGTCTCGGCGGTAAAGGCACGGACGTCCTTCACCCACCCCTGACGAGCCATCTCCTCCTCGGCCTCGGGCACCACAAGGGCCGGCTCTCCCTCCAATGGAAAGAGGGCAAAGGAGTTGCCAACCACCGGTGCGTAGCCGGTGAGCATCAAGACGTTGTGGGGGAGACGGCACAGGAGGGCGTCCAGGCCGGCGGTGCGCATCTGGTGCACCACCCGATCCACCCGCTGCTGATCGACTTGCATGGACTGCACCTCGAAGGTTGGAGCATGCACGTACGTGCATGCTCTAACCCTTGGATCGTTATCGGGGCTGCTGGCCGCCCTGCTGCCGGCCGACCCCAATCTGCTGGGATTGCCCGGCACCCGCCTGGACCTTGATCCGCTTGGGCATGGCCTCGGCGGACTTCGGCAATCTCAAATAGAGCATCCCGTTTTCAAACCGAGCATCGGCCTGATCTGCCGAGACCGAGAAGGGCAGCGAGACGGTGCGGGTGAACTGGCCGTATTCCAACTCGTGAAAGTACCAGTTCCATTTGGAGGATTCCTCCTTCTCCGCCTCGCTGTGGATCGTCGCCCGAATGGTCAGGCTGTCGCTGGTTACGGTGATCTCCACGTCCTCCGGCTTGGCGCCGGGCACCGCAGCCATCACCACCAGCTCGTCCTGCCGCTCGAACATGTCGATTGGGAGGGCGGTAGCCGCCATCCGGGCCATGCCGGTTCGACCGAAGGCCTCGTCGAACATCCTGTCCATGGCATCCCGCAGCGTCATCAACCGGGTGAAGGGCTCGTACCTGCTGATCGCCATGTCTCTCCACCTCCAGATCTGTATGGAATGAGGGTACGACCGAAGCCGCTCAGGCAGACTCCAACCCAGGGGCCGCACAGCCCCGGCATCCTTGATCCCCTGCAAGATCGATACCGACTATCACTTTTCTTGCTTGTTTCTTGTTGTCTTTGCGTGGCGCTAGCTGTTACGGCAAGATCGCCTGCGAGAGCTAGAGCCAGGCACGGCCCTTGCGGTACAACCACCTTGGTCGCGCTGCCAGCAACAGCCCTCCCACTTATCGGTAACACCTCAGTCCGCCCATACACCAGGATGTGGAGGATCCCGATGTCACACATCGAAATCGACCGAACCCTGCAGATGATGACGTCCAACCTGACCGAGCAGCTGAACGCCCACGGTTTCCAGATCGTCACCGAGGACAAGGCGCTGTTCCCCTACCTCACCCCCGCCCTCGCAGCGCTGAACGCGGGGCGGCTCCTGGTCTTTGGACTCTGGGTTTTCCCGAAGGTAGGGGAGTTCCAACCGGAGATCGGCGCCATTCAGAGTTACTTTAGAGACGCCGTCGAGAATAACACCCCTGAGTCCGATCCGCGGGTCCAGTTCATCGAGAAGGTGGCCCTGGTGCTGGCTCCCGAGTCCATCGAGGACATGGCTCCGGCCGGCGACATCCACTGGATCGGGCTGGGAAATCCCTCGGAACTATCAGAGAAAGTGCGCCGCGAGCTGGCGCTGTAGCTTGGACCGAATATGAATCAAGATGAACTGGTTAACCTTTACCACCAGATGCTGTTGATTCGCCACTTCGAAGAGAAGGCGGCGGAGGAGTACGCCCTGGGAAAGATCGGCGGTTTCCTGCACCTCTATATAGGTGAGGAGGCAGTCGCCGTGGGCGCAGTGTCGGCCATGAGCAAGGAGGACCACCTGGTCACCCACTACCGGGACCACGGATACGCCCTGGCCAAGGGGGTCGATCCCAAGAAGGCCATGGCGGAACTGTTCGGAAAGGCGACCGGCCTCTCCGGCGGCAAGGGAGGGTCGATGCACATGGCCGACGTGAGCCGCCACTTCTGGGGCGGATACGCCATCGTGGGAGGCCACCTTCCCCTGGCCACCGGCATTGCCCTCGCCTGCCAGTACCAGGAGAACCACCAGGTGGTGCTGTGCGTCATGGGCGAGGGCGCCACCAACATCGGCGAGTTTCACGAGTCTTTGAACCTGGCCGCGCTGTGGCGGTTGCCCGTGGTCTACCTGGTGGAGAACAACGCTTACGGGATGGGCACCCACCTGGCTCGAGCCTCGGCCCTCAAGGCGATCCACTCCAAGGGATGCGCATACGGGATGCCCAGCCGGCAGGTGGATGGAATGGACGTGTTGCTGGTGCGCGATGCGATCTCCAGCGCCCTGGAGTATGCCCGGGACGGGCTGGGGCCCAGCATCATCGAGGCGATGACCTACCGCTATCGAGGTCACTCCATGGCCGACCCTGAGCTGTACCGGCACCGGGAGGAGGTGGAGACCTGGAAGTTGCGGGATCCGGTTCGCCACTTCGAGACCAGCCTGGAGCTGGGAGGCTTCTTGACGGCCGAGCAGGTGGAAGCGATCTCCCGCCAGGTAGACCAGGAGGTGGCGGAAGCGGTGGAGTTCGCCGAGAAGAGCCCGGAGCCGGAGCCGGCGGCCATCTGCGAGAATGTCTACGCGGGCACCCAGGAGAGGGAAGTGGGTACCCCAGTGACGGCCGGGGCGGGGAGGTAGCCATGCCAGATCTCACCTACCGCGAGGCACTACGCCAGGCGCTCCGAGAGGAGATGCGCCGCGACGAACGAGTCTTCGTCATGGGGGAGGACGTGGCTGCCTACGGGGGCACCTATGCGGTCACCAAAGGGCTGGTGGACGAGTTCGGAGAAAAGCGCGTGAAGGACACCCCCATCGCCGAATCCGTCATCGTGGGCTCCGCGCTCGGCGCGGCCATGGCCGGACTCCATCCCGTTGCCGAACTGATGACCGTCAACTTCTCCCTGCTGGCCCTCGATCAGATCGTCAACCATGCGGCCAAGATACACTATATGTTCGGGGGACAGATCGACGCGCCGCTGGTGATCCGCACGGCCTCGGGTTGGGGCCAGTTAGGGCCAACCCACTCCCAGACCTTCGACAACTACTTCGCCTACGTCCCCGGGCTGCTGGTGGTAGCGCCCTCCACTCCGCGAGACGCGAAGGGGCTGCTGAAAGCGGCCATCCGGGATCCAAACCCGGTGATGTTCCTGGAGCACAGCCTCCTGTACAGCATGCGGGGCGAGGTCCCCGAGGACGACTTCGTCGAGGAGTTGGGGAAGTCCCGATTGCTTCGTCCCGGGACGGACGTGACCATCGTCTCCTACTCCCGCATGGCAGTGGCCTCCATGCTGGCGGCCGAGCAGCTGTCCAGGGAAGGGATCGAGGCGGAGGTCATCGACCTGCGCTCCCTGCGGCCGCTGGACCTGGACCCGGTGCTGGAGTCGGTCCGCAAGACCAACCGGGTAGTGGTAGCCGAAGAGGGATGGCGCAGCTTCGGGATAGGGTCGGAGATAGCCACCCGCATCTACGAGAATGCCTTCGACTACCTGGACGCCCCCGTCGCCAGGGTCGCCGCCTACGAGGTCCCGGTAGCCTACAACAAGACCCTGGAGAGGGAGACGCTCCCCGACGAGAAGGACGTCATCGAAGCAGTCAAGAAGCTGGTGAAAAGATAGCTGTCAGCGATCAGCAGTCAGCTATCAGCAGTCAGCAAGTCTCGGAGTCGAAAGCTGATGGCTGACTGCTGATCGCTCGCGAGGAGGTTCCTGTGCCCGCCACTACCGTAGTCATGCCCAAGATGGGCTACGACATGACCCAGGGAAGGATCATCCATTGGCTCAAGCGCGAGGGTGATCAGGTTCAGAAGGGCGAGCCCATCGCCGAGATCGAGACGGAGAAGGTGAACATCCAGATAGAAGCCTTCGCCTCGGGGACCCTGCTGAAGATCCTGGTTCCCGAGGGCGAGACGGTACCGGTGGGCCAACCAATCGCTAACATCGGGGAGCCCGGCGAACAGCCGGCGGAGGTCTCACCGGCCGAGGCGTTGCCCGCCCACGGGGTCGGAGCGGGCGAGGGAAGCGAGGCCCCTCCCATAGAAGTCACCGCCAGGGAGCCCAAGGCGGTGGTCCCGCCGGCAGAAGCTGTTCCGGGTCCGGAGGAAGAGCGGATCAAAGCCTCCCCCGTGGCCCGCCGCCTGGCCCAGGAGCAGGGGATAGAGTTAGGCCAGGTATCGGGCAGCGGCCCCGGGGGTCGCATCACCAAGGAGGACGTGGAGCGGTTCCTGACCGAGGCAGTCCGCCGGCAGCGAGCGCCCGAAAAGGCGGCTCCGGCTAGACCGGCCGCCGAACGGCCGGCGCCACCCCCTCCGCCGGCTCCCCAGGAGCGGCCGGCTCCGGCAGCGCCCGCGCCAGCCGCCGCTGCGGAGGCTGCGGTCGCGCCGCCCGAGGGCGTGCCCATCCGAACCGAAGAGTTTTCCAGGATGGGCCAGGCCATCGCACGGCACATGGCCGAGAGCAAGCGCACCATCCCTCACTTCTACACGACGGTTGAGATCGACATGGATCGGGTCGCCGCCCTGCGAGAAGAGTTGAACGAGACGCTGTCCGAGGAGGAGCGTATCTCCTTCAACGACTTCGTCATGAAGGCGACCGCCATAGCCCTCACCGAGTTCCCGCGCCTGAACGGTTACTACAGCGAGGGGAAGCGGATCCTCTACCAGCAGATCAACCTGGGGATGGCCGTAGCCGTGGAAGACGGCTTGATCGCCCCCGTGATTCGGGAGTGCGACCGCAAGACGCTCTTCCAGATCGCCAGGGAGTCTCGAGAGCTGGTGGCCCGAACCCGCAAAGGCTCCCTCCGCCAGGAGGACTACAGCGGCGGCACCTTCACCGTGACCAACATGGGGATGCTGGGGGTGGAGGAGTTCGGCGCCATCATCAACCCACCCCAGGCGGGCATCCTGGCCGTGGGGACGGTGGCACCCCGGCCGGTGGTTCAGGACGGCCTGCTAACGGTGGCCAACACCGTGAAGGCCACCCTCTCGGCCGACCATCGCCTGGTCAACGGCGCCGACGCCGCCCGCTTCCTGGGGGAGCTTCGAAAGCTGCTGGAAAGCCCAGCCCGACTCTTGCTTTAGGAGGGGCATAACAATCCGGGGCGCCCCGGTTTCCATATTGTCCGTGCGGGGCGGGTTCTCAGAACCCGCCCCTACTTGATATGGGCGGCAGGGGACAAGGGCGCATCGCGGTAATGGGTGATCCACTTGCCTGTAGTAGGCGGGGTTGTCTCAGCCCCGCCATCACCACGGGCGGCTTAGGGACAAGCCGCCCTACTGTAAGCTGGACTGACAGGCCGGTTTCACACTTCTCCGCGATGCGTCGGGACAAGCCCCTGCCTTTGTGCCGCCACGGTTCACGAGGGCGGGTAGATAGAGTTACAGTCTGATGCCAACGTCACCCCCAGCCTCTCCTTCGTCACCCCCGCGAAGGCGGGGGTCCAGGCATCCCATCTCCTCGTGAGGCCACTCCTCCACATCGCCGTGGGCCTCTGGATGCCCGATCAGGTCGGGCATGACGATCAAGGTAGGCTGCCTTCTCCAGACTGTTACGCTGTCTATGAACCGCGCCTTGTGCCCGCGCACCCGGTACAGATCTTGCCCGAACCGGTGAATCCGCTTGTGGCAAGGAGGCCCGAAGATGGATCCATCGGAAGAACATGCCAAGGATAAGCTGGCCCAGGAGCCCTTCCCTCCCACTGACACTACTTTGAAAGAGCCCGGGCTGCGGGCCTCGCTGGACGACGCCCGCCTGGCCAACCGCCAGGTAGGAAGCAGCCTCCGCGATCAGGAGATCGCCGGCCATGCCCTTTTTGCCCTGTCCGAGGATGGTCGCATCGACCTGGGAGACGGGCTGAATAACCGAATCGCGGTCAAGATCGAGGGCCGCATCGCCACCCTCACAGGCGTGGTGGACTCCGCCGAGGAGCGGATGGTCGCTGAGGAGGTGGTGGAAGCGATTCCGGGCGTTGCCCTGGTGCAGAACGCCCTGACCGTCTCGACGGACAGCTACCTGGACGACGAGGACCTCAGCCGCCGGGTACGACAGAGACTCGACGACTCCGGCTTCGCCGGGGTGGGCTCGAGGGTCTCCCACGGCATCGCGCGACTGGTGGGAACCGTGGAGAGACTGGCCGACGAGGACCTGGCCGTCCGGACGGCGGCCGGCGTCAAGGGGCTACGGGACGTGCTCAGCAACCTCAAGGTGCGCACGCCGGAGTATACCGACGATATCGATCTAAAGAGCCTGGCCAACCAGGCACTGGCGATCAACGATCTGGTGATGCTGGACCGCCGGGTCCGCGTCAGCAACGGAGTCGTCGAGATCGCGGGTAGGGTCAAGTCGCTGGCAGATGTCCTCCGAATTCGCCGGGTTCTCAGCGAGATCGCTGGAGTCAGGGGCATCAAGACCCACATCCAGGTGGACCACACCCTCTTCCGCGATTTCCAGGCTCGGACCCATCTCTCCACCGGGAGGTAACCATGCGCAGAGTACGCACCCCTGTAGTCAAGCCGGGGACCCGGCCGATCCTGCCGGGTCGGGTGGAGCCCACCTGGCGCCAGTCGCAGTGGCCGATAGAGGCGGACAGCATAAGGGGGAACTACCCCCGCAAGGATTTCGAGGGGCCTGAGGCCGTCCAGGGCCAGGTCATCTGTCCCGTCTGCCACGCCATCTCCGACGGCAAACACTGGCTCCTGGACGAGGAGGAATACCGGAGGCTCCGCCAGGACCCCAACGTGAGGGTGGAACTGTGCCCAGCCGACGAGCGGATCCGCCGCCAGATGTTCGACGGCGAGGTGATGCTGCGTGGCGAGTGGCTGCAGACTCACAAGGAGGAGGTGCTGAACTGGGTGCGCAACGAGGAGAAGCGCGCCCGCAGCACCAACCCCATGGCGCGCCTGGCGACGGTCCAGGAGAGGGAGGGCGGCATCTACATCTTGACCACCAGCCAGGCCCTAGCACGGCGGATAGGGAGTGGGCTCAAGAGCGCCTTCAAGGGCCGCCTCACCATCCAGCGATTGCCCTACGAGACCTTTACCCGGGTGCGATGGGCTCGCGATTGAGACACGGAGGCGCGGAGACATGGGGACGCGGGGACAAGGGGAGAAGACTCTCCGCGTCCCCGAGTCTCCCCTTCTCCGTGTCTCCCCATCTCCGCGTCCCCGCGTCTCACTACTAGAAGGGGGTCGCCATGTACTACGAGATCCGGACCAAAGGGCTGGAACTCACCGAAGCGGTGCAGGCCCTGGTTCACGAGAAGTTGGGGTTGCTGGAGCACCTGATGCGGGACTACCCCTCGGATTCCGTCATGGCCTCGGTCAGGCTGCACCGGCTGCCGGTGACCGATGAGATGTACGACCTCAGGGTGGTGCTGGAACTTCCCGGCGACCGGTTGTTCGCGACAGAAAAGTCCGAGACGCTGGATAACGGCCTGGTCAACGTGACCGCCGAACTGGAGAAGCAGCTCAAGCACCTGCTGGCCAACAAGCGGAACGAGACCCACTGGAAACGGATCAGCCATACCAGTGAGACGGTCCGCCGGACCGTTCCCGTCAACGAGGATGAGCTGGCGGACATCCAGGAGGAGGTCCAGTACCGGACCGAGCAGCAAAGCCACCACGAAGGGCCGGCGGAGAAGAGGAAGGCCGCCTGAGGGTAGTCCCCGCCGGGGATCGACATCGGGAACAGTTCCGCGACGAGGAGTCGAGGATAGTGCCGGAAGCCTCCGGCCAAAGCCTCGACTCCTCGGATTCTGGCCGAGATCGCGCTATTATTAGCTGGTCACTTACTTCAAGGTCGTCGAGGTGCAGAACATGACCGGGTTCAAGGGACGCGCCGACCGCCGGAGGGTGGTCGAGCTGCTAAGCCAGCTGGTAGCCATCGATAGCGTCAACCCCTCGGTGGAGGGCAGCGGCCGGGGCGAGGGCGAACTCGCCCGCCATCTGGCCGGCTTCCTACGAGGACTCGGCCTCGAGGTATCGATGCAGGAAGCCCTGCCGGGGCGCCCGAACGTCCTGGCCCGCTGGAGAGGCCCGAACTCCCATCGGACCATACTCTTCCAGAGCCACCTGGACACGGTCACCGCCTCCAACATGACCGACGGCTTGCGCCCACGGTTGGAGGGTGGACGGCTCCATGGTCGAGGGGCCTGCGACGTCAAGGGGGCCACGGCGGCCTTCCTCCATTCCCTGGAACTGCTGGCACCTCATCGAGAACAACTCCCCGCCGATCTTCTCTACCTGGGAACCGTCGATGAGGAGTTGGGATACACGGGTGCCAGGGTATTCGTGGAGCAGGGCGGCATGGCCGACGCCGCCGTGGTGTTCGAGCCCACGGGGCTTCAGCCGGTCGTCGCCCACAAGGGGGCGCTCAGGGTCCGCATCGCCACTCACGGCCGGAGTGCGCACACGGCACGTCCGGAACTGGGCGACAACGCCATCTATCAGATGGTGGAGGTGATCCGAGCCCTGCGGGAGCAGGTAGAGACGAAGTTGCCGCAACGCCGCCATCCGCTGTGCGGCTCCGCCACCCTCAGTGTCAGCCGCATCTTCGGAGGGCTGCAGATCAACATCGTGCCCCCTGACTGTTTCGCGGACATAGATTGGCGAACCCTACCGGACGAGGATCCCATTGGAGAGGTGCTGGAGAGGCTCCGCAGCTTCCTGGACCAACTGAATCGCGATCAGCCATGGGTTCACGTCGAGGTGAATCAGATGCTGCGCTCCTACAGAGGGTTGGACACGCCGCAGGACGCGCCCATCGCCAGAGTGGCGCTGGAGGCCTGCCGGGCCATCACGGGTCGTGCGGAGCCAGCGGGAGCGCCCTACGGCACCGACGCCAGCGAGATTGCGCCGGCCATCCCCTGCGTGGTGCTGGGACCCGGCGACATCGCCCAGGCCCACACTGAGGACGAGTGGGTGGACGTCGAGCAGGTGGCCCAGGCCGCCGAGGTCTACGCGGAGCTGGCGCTGCGCTTCTGAACCGACGTCAAAGGGGGTTCAGTCCGCGGACTGAGCCCCCTTTTGCACCTTTACAATCAGATAACTTCCATTCCGTCGAGCACCAGTTCAAGCCCTCGGCCTATTAGTACCGGTAAGCTAAAGCCGTTGCCGGCCTTACACTTCCGGCCTATCTACCAGGTGGTCTCCCTGGGGCCTTACTGGCTTACGCCATGGGGGACCTCATCTTGGGAACGGCTTCGCGCTTAGATGCTTTCAGCGCTTATCCTTTCAGGACGTCGGTTACCCGGCGGTGCCGCTGGCGCGACAACCGGCACGCCGTAGGTCCCTTCGCCCCGTTCCTCTCGTACTTGGGGCGGGCTCCCTCAAGTCCCCTGCGCCCACGGCAGATAAAGATCGAACCGACTCACGTCGTTCTAGGCCCAGCTCACGTGCCACTTTAATGGGCGTCAACCCAACCCTTGGGACCTCCTCCGGCCCCAGGATGTGGCGAGCTGACATCGGGGTACCAAACTCCGCCGTCGATGGGGTCTCTCTGGCGGCATTGGCCCTTTGTCCCCGGGGTACCTTTTATCCCTTGAAACCACGGCCCGTCCACTAGGAGCCGCAGCGTCTGCTAGACCCGACTTTCGTCTCTGCTCGGCTTGTGGGCCTCACAGTCAGGCCGGCTTGTACTCTTGTAGCTCACTGCACGGTTTCCATTCGTGCTGAGCCGACCTTTGGACCCCTCCGTTGCCTTTTAGGAGGGGGCCGAAACAGCCAAACTGCTCACCAGGCACTGTCCCCGGCCCCGTACTTCTAGGGCCAGGTTAGAGTCCGTGCTCCGGATTGGGCGGTCTTAGTGGCTCCACCCCGGCCTTTCTCGCCGGGGTTTCCCAGCCTCCCGCCTTATGCTTCGTCCGGAACCGTGACCCAATACCAAGCTGCAGTGAAGGTCCCGGGGTCTCTTTATCCCCCCGCGGGTCGTCCGCATTTTCACGGGCAATTCAGTTTCGCCGAGCGCTCCGCTGAGACAGCGCCTGGGTCGTTAAGTCGTTGGTGCATGGTACGGGATTTACCCGCCAAGGCACTTCGCTACTTTGGGAGCGTTATGTGTTCGCCCGTCCTTCACCGGGGTTTCGGTTCAGGGCCCTATATACGTAGACCCCTCCCTTTAGGTCCCGGCAGTGGACAGACCTCGGCCCCTATACGTCAGCTTTCGCTTTAGCAGGGACCTGTGGTTTTTGTAACCAGTCGCCCAGGCCTCTTCTCTGCGACCCCCTCGGGCTTCGCCAGTGTCTGCCTACACCCAAAGGGGCAGCCCTTATCCCGAAGTTACGGGCTCAGTTTGCCGAGTTCCTTAGCGGAGTCTCGCTCGTTCGCCTGAGGACACTCATCCTCACCTACCGGTGTCGGTTTGCGGTACGGGCGGCTGCCACCCTCGCCACGGGGGTTTTTCTTGTCGGGGGGTCTAACTGAGTTACCCCATCACCTCTCGGTTCCACGGCGGTTGACCTCTCGATCCCCCACCGTTCTCCTACAGGCTTGGACGCGGCATCTCCAACGCCGCGCTCGGCCTTTCCCCCCGCGTCGCCCCGTGGCTGATAGCGGGTGACAACCGGTGCCGGAATATTAACCGGCTGTCCATCACCTACGGCCATAGCCCTCGGCTTAGGCCCGACTAACCCCACGCTGATCGGCATAGCGTAGGAAACCTTAGGCTTTCGGCGGGCGCGATTTTCACGCGCCTGTTCGCTACTCGTGCCGGCATTCTCTCTCGTGGGCAGCTCCACCAGACCTTACGATCCAGCTTCAGTGCACCCACGATGCTCCCCTACCGAATAGCCATTTGGCTATTCCCACGGCTTCGGTGCCAGGCTTAGCCCCGCATATTCTCGGTACCCCACCGCTCCGCCAGTGAGCTCGCACGCACTCCTTTGAGGATAGCCGCTTTTAAGCTAACCTCCTGGCCGTCTCAGCGGTGGAGCGCCTTTCTCCACTTAGCCTGGACTTAGGGACCTTAGCCGGTGGTCTGGGTTGTTTCCCTCTCGACGATGGAGCTTAACCCCCACCGTCTCACTCCCGGGGTCCGGGGTGCGGCATTCGGAGTTCGGCAGGACCTGCACCCGGCTTTTGGCCAGGCCGGTATCCAACCGGTGGCTCTACCTCCGCATCCTAATTCCCGAGGCTGCACCTAAATGCATTTCGGGGAGAACCAGCTATCTCCGAGTCTGTTTGGCTTATCACCCCTACCCACAGATCATCCCACGGTTTTGCTTCACCGACGGGTTCGGGCCTCCGCCCCGGCCGGTAGTCGGGACTTCACCCTGTCCATGGGTAGATCACTCGGTTTCGGGTCTACTCCGCGCGACCTGGAACGCCCTGTTAGGACTCGCTTTCGCTGCGGCTCCGGGCCTTTACACCCTTAACCTGCCACGCAGAGTAACTCGCCGGCTCCTTCTCCAATAGGCACGCCGTCAGGATTGCTCCCTCCGACTGTCTGTAGGCACACGGTTTCAGGCTCTATTTCACTCCCCTTCCGGGGTTCTTTTCACCTTTCCCTCGCGGTACTGGTGCGCTATCGGTCACTGGGGTATTTAGCCTTGGAGGGTGGTCCCCCCTGCTTCCGACGGAGCCTCGGTCCCCGTCGTACTCAAGCTCGCGGCGGGAGCGCCTTCCCTTTCGCCTACAGGACTTTCACCTTCTGCGGTTCCCCGTTCGATGGGATTCGACTAGGGTTGGCGTTGGTAACTCCCTGGGCTCGCTGCAGCAGCCCGGCCGTGGCTTCCAACCCCCATCTGCCATAGGCCTGCAGACCACTAAGGCAGATGGGTTTGGGCTGTTCCCGTTTCGCTCGCCGCTACTCGGGGAATCTCGGTTGATTTCTCTTCCTCGGGGTACTGAGATGATTCAGTTCCCTCGGTTCCCTCCCCAACGCCCCTCCTCCAGGACTGAGGGCTGAGGACTCAGGGCTGAGCAAATCGATCTCAGTCCTCAGTCCCCATTCCTCAGCCCTGAAGTTAGGCGCGGGGTGCCCGGGCATGACCCCGGGCGGGTTGCCCCATTCGGAGATCCACGGATCGAAGCCTGCTGGCGGCTCCCCGTGGCTTATCGCAGTCAGCCACGTCCTTCATCGGCCCCACGTGCCTAGGCATTCCCCGTGTGCCCTTGGTAGCTTGATACTGATGACTCGTGAGCGGAATGGAAGCTATCTGGTTGTAAAGGTGCGTCTTGCGCGACCCCTGGCCCCTGCCTCCTGTCTGGGTTCGGACCAGACCGGCCGCCGAGTGTATCCGGCAGTCGCAAGAGGTGGACCAGCCAACCGACAATGGTGAGAGGGCGGGGCGCCTCGAGAGAGGCGTGAGAGAACCACTGCAGATGTCCGGCAACACGAACGGGACTTGGCCCGTCGTGCCGGAAAGGCACTTGCGAGCCACACCTTCCGGTACGGCTACATTGCTACGCCAGTGTCCCTGGTCGCCAGCCCCGCCCTGGTCCAACCGTCCGCACGGTCCTCTCGGACAGTGGGGGCTAGCTGGGCTTCGGACGGGATGAACTCCCGGGACACGGCGGGCTAACTGTGCGAGACCTAGGAACACATTCACCGCCGTGTGGCTGACCGGCGGTTACTAGCGGCTCCACGTTCATGCAGGCGAGTTGCAGCCTGCAATCCCAACTAAGACCGGCTTTTTGGGTTTAGCTCCGCCTCGCGGCTTGGCATCCCTTTGTACCGGCCATTGTAGCACGTGTGAGGCCCAGGGCATGAGGGCCATGCCGACTGGTCGTCGTCCCCTCCTTCCTCCGAGTTGCCCGGCGGTCCCGCTAGAGGGTCCCCCCTTGGGGGGGACAACTAACAGCGAGGGTTTCGCTCGTTAGGGGGCTGAGCCCTACGTCTCACGACACGAGCTGACGGCAGCCATTCAGCCCCTGTGCCGGTGCCCGCCTTTACGGGTCGTTCCCGTTTCCGGGTTCTACTGCCGGCATCCAGCCTTGGTAAGGTTCTACGGTCACGTTCGGATTAATCCACGTGCTCCGCCGCTGGTGTAGGTCTTCGTCAATTCCTTTGGGTTTCAGCCTTGCGGCCGTAGTTCCCCAGGCGGGGCACTTATCGCGTTAGCTGCGACCCAGAGGGGGTCAATACCCTCCGGATCTAGTGCCCATCGTTTACTGCGTGGACTAACGGGGTTTCCTAATCCCGCTCGCTCCCCACGCCTTCGCGCCTCAGCGTCAGGAACAGTCTAGGAGGCTGCCTTCGCTATCGGGGTTCTTCCCGGTATCATCGCATTTCACCGCTACTCCGGGAGTTCCACCTCCTCCGGCTGCCCTCTCAGCGATACGGTATCGGCCGCCCTTCCCCGGTTGAGCCGGGGGCTTTCACGGCCGACGGGTACCACCGCCTACGCGCTCTTTACGCCCAATGAATCCGGACAACGCTCGCCCCCCACGTATTACCGCGAATGCTGACACGTAGTTGTTCGGGGCTTATTCGCCGGGTACCGTCAAGCCCCAGTGAGGCCTTCTTCCCCGGCAAAAGGGGTTTACGACCCGAAGGCCTTCCTCCCCCACGCGGCGTCGCTGCGTCAGGCTTTCGCCCATTGCGCAAGATCCCCTGCTGCTGCCTCCCGTAGGAGTCGGGGCCATGTCTCAGTCCCCGTCTGGCTGGCCGTCCTCCCAGACCAGCTACCCGTCATCGGCTTGGTGGGCCGTAACCCCACCAACTACCTGATAGGGCGCGGGTCCCTCCCCAAACGCCTTCTGGGCTTTAGCCGCCGGGCCTAGTACCCGGAGGCCACATGGGGGATTTACCGGCCTTTCGGCCGAATGTCCCCCGCTTGGGGGCAGGTTACCCACGTGTTACTCAAACGTCTGCCACTGGCCGGCTTTCGCCAAGCCCGTCCGACTTGCATGCATGAGGCACGCCGCCAGCGTTCGTCCTGGGCCAGGATCGAACCCATCAGAATGACGCCTCTCACCGAGATGCCACGCCCTCTCACCACTGTTCGGCTGTTAAGGTTCGCGCCGGTCGCTCTCGCGACCCTCACGTCTTATGTCAAGAGCACATCCCGTGCCACCGGTTCCCTCTGCCGGCTCCCCCTTTCGGGGGATCTCGCCACCCCCTTTCGGGGGCTCCTAACCACCGACCCGGTGGCGGGAATAACCACTGGGTCTCGCACATCACGTGCCACGACGGAGACCCGATGGCCGTACGAGACTGTCCCGAAGCGGATCGAGACTCCACAGTGGCATGGTCGTTGCTCAGCAACTCCCAAGCCATCCGCGCCCAACTCGAACTGCGAGCTGACGGTTGATGGCTGATAGCTCGGAGCTTTGAAAATGCCCATGGCTGAAGGGTTTACGGACGACAGGATAGCCGGCGAGGTCCGAGAGGTTCTGGATCACGACTCACGCCTCCGGCCGGAGGGGATATCAATCCAGGTCCAGCGAGGCGTCGTCACCCTCACCGGGACGGTCGGCCGCCACCTGGACAAGATGGTGGCCGCCGAGGACACCTGGCGAATCAAGGGTGTGGTCGAGGTGAAGAACGGCCTCCAGGTGAAGCCCGACATCCTCCGCCCGTCCGAGCAGATCGCCGCGGACGTGGCGGCGGCTCTGACCGCCAACCCGCGGGTGGACGATCGCAGCGTGGTGGTCAACGTGGCGGAGGGGATCGTACGACTGTCGGGAGCCGTCTCCAACGAGGCAGAGCGCAGGGCCGCCGAGGAGGAAGCGTGGCACACCGACGGGGTGGTGGACGTCTCCAACGAACTCACCATCTCCGTCGACCGGCGGCGTCCCGATCACGAGATCGAGCAGGACGTCAGGGCGGCCCTGGACAGCGACGCCCGCATATCCGACCCCACGCAGGTCAGCGCCAAGTCGGTGGCGGGCACGGTTCGACTGCAGGGCACCGTGGCCAGCGCCGAGGAGCGGCAGGCGGCGGAGAGAGACGCCTGGTACACGGCCGGCGTCGTCTACGTGGAGAACCTGCTGACCATCGCCGGACGGCGGCAGCGGCCGGCAGCGGCGTAACGCTGGAAGGAACTCAGAGAAATGCAGGGCAGGGGCTCGTCCCCTGCCGCCCGACGGGGACAGACAACGGTGTAGGGCAGGGGCTTGTCCCCTGCCGCCGCTACCACACAAGGCCCTGCCCTACCCTCCCCGGAACCGGCGACAAGCAAAGGAACCAGAGATGGCAGTGCTAACCCACGACGAGATCCTGAGGCTGATCCGGGAGGGGACCATCCAGATAGAGCCCTTCTTCGAGGATCAGGTGGGCCCGGCCTCCGTGGATCTCCACCTGAACAACAAGTTCCGGGTCTTCCGGGCCCTGCCCCACATCCACCCGGTCACTGAAGACGCCAGCTTCGAGGACGTCACGGAGCTGATCGAGGTGGACGACCACCTGCTGCTGATGCCGGGGCAGGCCGTCCACGGGATCACTGTGGAGCGGATAACCCTTCCGGACAACCTGTGCGGGTGGCTGGAGGGGCGGAGCCGCTTCGCGCGGGTGGGATTGATGGTCCACATGACGGCCAGCTTCATGCAGCCGGGCATCTCCAACAAGCAGGTGCTGGAGATGATCAACGTGGGGCCGGTCCCCCTGGCCATCTACCCCGGCACCGCCATCTGCCAGTTCATCTTCGAGGAGTGTAAGGGGCGCGCCCACTACCACGGCCGCTTCGAGAACCAGGTGATGCCCTGACTGGACGGGGAGACGGGGAGACACGGGGAGGAGAAACAGGATAGACAGGACATTCAGAATAAGAACCGGTTCCTATCCTGTCTATCCTGTCCATCCTGTTTGGTCCATCTCCGTGTCGCCGTGTCCCCGCGTCTGCGGCTATACCGTCGCGGCCTTCTTCCGGCCCCTGCTCATCAGCTTCGGGAATAGCGGCGACAGCCAGATGGCTATGGTGATCAGCCCCAGCACCGCCGCGACCGGCCGGCTGAAGAAGAGGGTCATGTCCCAGTTAGTCTTGATCATGCTGAACATGAAGTTCTTCTCTAGAATGGGCCCCAGCACCAGCCCCAACACCACCGGCGCCACCGGCACCCCATTGACCTCCAGGTAATACCCCACCACCCCCATGGCCAGCATCACCCCCACGTCGAAGAGGGAGTTGTTGATGGCGAAGGCGCCCACGATGCAGAACATCACGATGGCAGGGAGCAGGACGTTCCGCGGCACCTTCAGGATGTAGGTCGACCCCTTGATGGCCAGGTAGCCGAATATGACCATCAGGATGTTCGCCAGGATGAAGGAGAAGTAGACCGCGTAGATGATATCCGGGTGCTCGTCGAAGATGGACGGTCCGGGTCGCAGCCCCTTCATGAACAGCACGCCGATGACTATAGCCGTGATGGAGTCGCCGGGGATGCCGAACACCAGGGCAGGCACCCAGGCGCCGCCGAGAGCCGAGTTATTCGCGGTTCCGGCATCCACGATGGGCTCGATATGTCCGGTGCCGAACTTCTCCGGCTCCTTGGTTCGCTGGCGAGAGATAGCAGTGGCCAGCCACGCGGCGATGTCGGCGCCTGCCCCAGGCATGATGCCGACAATCACCCCGAGGATACCCGAGCGCAGCATGTTGCCCCTGTATCGCCATAGCGTCCTGGAAACCCCATGGAAGATGTTCTCAGCCTTAACCTTGACCGGCTTGAAGGTCACATCCCCGTCCAGCACGTTGCGGATGACCTCCGCCACCCCGAAGAGACCGATCATGGCGGGAATGAAGTCGATGCCGTTCAGCAGTTCGATCTCACCGAAGGTGAAACGGGGATAACCCAGGGTGATGTCGAGCCCGACCGTGGAAAACAGCAGCCCCAGCAGCACAGCAATCCCGGCCTTGGCCTGGGACTCCGAGGCCACCATGATGGTGGCGGACAGACCCATGGCAGCCATCCAGAAGTACTCGAAGGAGGTGAACTGCAGCGCCACCTCCGCCAGCAGTGAGGCCGCCACCATCAGGCAGATGGCCCCGCCGAGGCCGCCGATGGCCGAGCTGACCATGTCGACCCCCAGGACCAGTTCCCCCTGGCCCCTCTGGGTCATCTTGTAGGACTCGTCCGTGTAGGCCGCGGAGGCAGGCGTGCCCGGTATGCGTACCAGGGCGGCCGGGATATCCCCCGCGAAGATCGCCATGGCCGACACCGTAACCATAGCGACCAGGGCTGGAATGGGGTCCATGAAGAAGGTAAAGGGCACCAGGAGGGCGACCGCCATAGTGGCAGTGAGACCGGGGATGGCGCCGAAGAGCAAGCCCAGTACCGACGCTAGAATGATGGTGATGATTATGGTGGGATCCGCCAGATGGCTGATCCCGCTCAGGGCAGCCTCCATGTCACCCTCCCAGGATACCAGGCGGTAGTGGAACTCGAAGCACCTTCTCGAAGAGCGCCATGCTGAACAGAGCTACGGCCACGGCGGCCGGCAATGCGACCCGAAGGCGGGCCTTCAGCATCAGCATCAAGCCGAGGAGGATGAGAGTAGCCGTGATCAAGAAGCCCAACGTATGCGCGAAGGCCACATATAGGGCGATGCCCACCAGCACCCCGCCGGCCTTGAGGATCGCTACCGATTCGTAGTGATTCTCCTCTCCCCCATGAGGTCGCGCGGATTGCACGATAACGATGATCCCAAAGATGACCAGCAGCACCCCAAGGATCTGGGGAAAGAGGGCCGGCCCAGGCGATCCATCGGCCATCTTCGGGAAGCTCAGGGTATCCAGGAAAGCGGCCGCGCCCAAGATAGCGGCCCCGCCCCCCAGAACTGTGTCAGAAAGCTTCATCCTAGTTCTCCCAGCCGACCAGTCCGAATATCTAAGAAACACTCCAGCGAAACCGTGGTCCTCTCGCCGGGCCGTGGCAAGGAGTTCCTTGCCACGGCCCGGCGACACGAAGGCGAGCCTCTCGCCTTAGCTGGCCAGCCCGACGTCCTTCATCGTCTGGCCGAGGGTCTTGTCCGTGTCGGTCATCAACTGGCCGAAATCCTTGGCGTTTCGATACTGAACCCCGAAGCCGTTCTTGCTCATAAAGTCCTTGAACTCGGCCGAATCGACCGCCCTCTTCAGGGCCGACTCGTAGGTGGCCACGATCTCGGGCTTGGTGTTCAGGGGCAAGCCGAATCCGCGCCAAACGCCCATCACGTAGTTGATCCCCTGCTCCTTCAGAGTCGGGACCTCGGAGAAGCGCGGATCGCGATTCTCTCCCATGATGGCGAGGGCCTTCACCTTCTTGGAGTCGATCAACGACACCCCTTCTGGCAGGCTGGCGGGAACGACCTGAACGCCGCCGGCCAGCAACTCCTGGAGGCCTGGAGCCGCACCATCGGAAGGCACGAAGGCGATGGCATCGGGAGCCAGGCCAACGCTCTTCAGCATTCCGGCCAGCGCCAGGTGCCAGATGCCGCCCTTGCCGGTGCCGGAAGCCTTCAGCTTGCCGGGGTTCGCCTTGGCCTCGTCGAGCAGATCCTTCACCTTCTGCCACTTGGCGTCGGCTTTCACCTGGACACCGGCCGGGTCGAAGTTGACCTGCCCGATCGGCACGAAGTCCTTGGGGGCCACCTGGGCGAGCCCCTGCCAGTGCATCATAGCGATCTCGATGGTTATGATGGTGAAGGTGTAGCCATCCGGCTCGGCGGTGGCGCCGGCGGTGTGTCCCACAGCCCCCGACCCGCCGGTGCGGTTGACCACGTTGACCGGCTGGCCAAAGTCCTTCTCCAGAAGAGTTCCCACGATGCGGGCTATGCGATCGGTACCTCCGCCAGCGGCCCAGGCGCAGATCATGGTCACAGGGCGGGTAGGCTTCCAGGCCGCAGCGGCGGCGGGAGCAGCGGTTGCCGCTGCAGCGGGCGCAGCGGCGGCGGGTGCCGCGGTGGCGGCCGGCGCGGCGGCCTTTGCCGCGGTTGGCTGGGCAGCGGGTTGAGAGGCTTGGCCGCAACCGGCCAGAATGACTCCCCCGCTCCCCAGGGCTAGTAGCCGCATGAAATCGCGACGTGTCAACGAACGCTTCACCAATAACCTCCGAAATCTCGATCCACGAAGATTTATGCCTCGGGGCGGATCTCGCGGGTACCCGCGAGATCCGCCCTGGGTGCCGTTACTTGATGAGCCCGGTCTCCTTCATGATCTTGCCCATGGTATCGTCGTTCTCGTCCATGAACTGACCGAACTCCTTGGAGCCGCGCCACTTCATGCCGAAGCTGCCCTTGTTCATGAAATCCTTGAACTCGGTCGAGTCGAACACCTTCTTGACCGCGCTCTCGTAGAAAGCCGCGATCTCGGACTTGGTGTTCTTCGGGAGACCGAAGCCTCGCCAGGCGCCCATCACCCAGTTGATGCCCTGCTCCTTGATGGTCGGGACGTCGGCGAAGTTGGGCAGCCTGTCATCCGCCATGATGCCCAGCGCCTTGACCTTCTTGGCCTCGATCAGAGATCGCCCTTCGGGCAGGCTGGCGGTGACCACCTGGATGCCGCCGGAGATCAACTCCTGCAGGGCAGGTGCTGCCCCTTCGGAAGGCACCCACGGAATGGCATCTACCGAAATGCCGGCGGTCTTCAACATTCCTGCCCGGGCCAGGTCCCAGATGCCGCCCTTACCCGTGCCGGATGCCTTCAGCTTGCCGGGATTAGCCTTGGCGTCGTCCAGCAGCTCCTTCACCGTCTTCCAGGTGGCGTCGGCCTTCACCTGAACGCCCGCAGCGTCGAAGTTAACCTGGCCGATGGGAGTGAAATCCTTGGGTCCCACCTGGGCCAGACCCATCCAGTGCATCATGGCGATCTCGACGGTGACGATGGTGAAGGTGTATCCATCGGGATCGGCCGTCGCACCCGCCGTGTGGCCCACTGCACCTCCGCCGCCGGTACGGTTCACCACGTTGACCGGCTGGCCGAATTCCTTCTCCAGCAGAGTCCCCACCATGCGAGCCACCTGGTCGGTACCTCCACCCGCCGCCCAGGGGCAGATGAGGGTCACGGGCCGGGTCGGCTTGAAGGTAGCTGCTGCGGCCGCCGGCGCGGAAGTAGCAGCGGGCGCCGCGGCAGCAGGGGCGGAGGTGGCCGCGGGAGCTGCCGCTTTGGCAGCGGTAGGCTGGGCCGCCGGTTGAGAGGCCTGGCTGCAGCCTGCCAGCAAGATGCCTCCTGATCCCAGGGCCAGCAGACGCATGAAGTCGCGACGTGTCATCGAGTCCTTCATCGGTAACCTCCTCATGGGATATCGGCATAATCCGACTGTAACGCGGCAATGACTACCAAGGCTGGCTTACCAGGGACGAGACCGAGACCAAGCCGAGAAACCACTTCGGCACCAAATCGGGGGGGAGCGAGGGGGGCAAAACCCTTCCATGTCCCTCATCTCGTCAGATACCTGGACCATCCGCCGTCGGGACCTCCCAAGGGAAATGGATACACAAGAGAGGTACGGCTGACTCCCAGCTAGGGAAAGAAGAGATGTGCGGCCCTGCGGGAACGATGACGGCTTCGTCTCGATCGGGATGTAGGTTGCCCAGATGACTCTAGCAGGTTCGCCTGCGGCGGTCAACCGAGACATTCAGGGACTGAAATTACACCATAAGGGAGCGTCTTGGCGACGGCCGCAGGAAGGAATCCTTTGTAGGGGTGGGGCACCCCATCGTCATTCCCGCGAAAGCGGGAATCCATTAACCACGCCGGGAGGCTGGATCCCCGCTTCCGCGGGAATGACGGTTTCCAGGCAGCCGTCCCCAAGTTGCTGACACATCCCTTCACCCTTATCAAGCCCGCTTCCCCTTATGGTGCAATCTCAGTTCAGGGAGATCATCCCCCTCAGAGGGATGGTTACATCGCCCTTCCCGGCCTCCATCCGGCTATCCAGATGGACAGGCCGGAACTCAGCCGGTACAATCGCCTCGGAAGCCTTTCCCCGTCGAGCCCCGCGACGAAACCCCGCGCTCCCCAGGCCCGGAATGGGAATGAACACCCGTTGGTGACTCAAAGGCCGGTCCCTTGCGAGCCGGCACATCTCGAACAAGAGAGGAGTTGAGGGTGGACAAGTTCGACCAAGCGTACTACGACCAGATCGGCGAGAAATTGTACACGGCTGTCCTGGCCGACGTCATGGATGGGCTGGGCTACCGCAACCAGGTGATGCGCTACGACATCCGCCCCCTGTATCCAGAAGCCAGGGTGGTGGGCAGAGCCGCCACCATGCTGGGGGTCCAGGCCTACACGGTCCCCGAAGAGCCTTACATGCTGGAGCTAGAGCTACTGGACAGCCTGAAAGCCGGCGAGGTGGTGGTGTGCACCATCCAGGGCGCGCCCACCTCCTCCGTCTGGGGCGAGCTACTCAGCACCCACACTCGGGCCCGAGGGGGCCGAGGCGCGATCCTCGACGGGATGACCCGGGACGCCTGGGGCATCATCGAGATGAAGTTCCCCGTCTTCGCCACGGGTCTGACGCCGGCCGACTCCAAGGGCCGGTGCGAGATCGTCGCCATCCGAAAGCCCATCGAGGTGGGAGGCGTGCTGGTTCAGGACGGGGACCTGGTGGTAGCCGACCAGGACGGCTGCCTGGCCGTGCCTCAAGCGGTCGAGGACGAAGCCATCCGGCTGGCCATGCAGAAGGTGTCCGACGAGAACCAGGTGCGCGATCTGTTGAGCCGGGGGGCCAGCATTCGCCAGGTGTTCCGGGACTACGGGATCCTGTAGTCCTCAAGCCCCTCATCACGGCAAAGAAACGGAAAGAAGAGCAGGATAGACGGGAATCAGCTTCTGCCAAGCGCCAGGGTCTCGGATAGCAGGGTGGCGGCTCGCTGCTCCAGGGATGCCACCTCAGACTCCAGGGCCTCCGGCTGCTGCTCTGGTCCCAGAGAAGGGAGGTTCACCCGAACGTTCAGGGCCGCCCCCAGGACCGCCGCGTGGCCGGCCAGGGCCGCGACGCAGGCATCGGTTCGGGCTACAGGGTTCCCCAGCCGCGCTGCCTCCAGGGCCAGCTCCATGGCCGCAAGGGATGTGCGGGCGCTCTCCATCGGCACCTGGGCAGCCCGCAGGGAAGCCTCCTGCAGCCGCGCGGCCCCATCCGGACCACCGCCTCTTGCCTGGCGGGCTGCCTCCATGTAGGCCAGATAGGCAGCCGAATCCGCATCGACCAGATCCAGAAGCCGAGCGCGCAGCGCCTCCGCCCGCCCCTCCAGATCCTTCATCTTGCCTTCCACTGTGGCGAACCTCTTGCGGCCGAGGGTCAGCCGGGTGACCATGGTCACCAACGCCGCGGATAGAGCACCCATCAGTGCGGAGACACTGCCACCACCTGGGACCGCTTCCGATGAGGCCACCCGCGAGGAGAATCCCGCGGCGGTCTCCTCCACCAGAGGGTGCAGAGACGCGACATGTCGCGTCTCTACGAGCGGGGTTTGCGGTGTCCCCAAACTGCCTTCTTCCTTCTTCTCCCCCGATAGGGTGGGGGAGGACATCTCCTCCAGCAAGCGATACTCCAGCACCTGGGAACGAGAGAAGGAGTTGAGCTGCAGGTAGTGCTCCGCCGCGTCCAGCAGGGCGTCGGCCGAGACCAGCCCGACCACCTCGCTCTCCACGGTGGTGACCCCGTAGCGGGCCGCCTCCGAGCGGATCATCTCCACCACTCGATGGACGGGGGTACCCGCGGTGTTGACCAGGTTCATAGAGACGTGGACCCGACCGGCCTCATTGGCGGCGATTCCCAACGCCTTCACGTAGCGAAGGCCGCCGGCCTGGTGGCGCACCGCTTTGGCAATCGCCTTGGCAATCAACTGGTCCGACGTGTTCAGGTAGACGTTGTAGGCCACCAGCAGGTGGCGGGCGCCGACGGCCACGGACCCGGCCGAGGGGTGCAGGGCGTTGGGGCCGAAGTCGGGCGTCCGAGCGGGATCTCTGCCCACCAGCTTCAGAAGCCCCTCGAACTGGGGTCCCCTTATGTCCGCCAGATTCTTCCGGTCGGGGCGGGTCGCGGCCTCCTCGTACAGGTAGACGGGGATAGAGAGTTCGCGACCGATGCGCTCGCCCACCTGGCGAGCCAGGGCGACGCAGCCGGCCATATCGACGCCCCGGATAGGGATGAAGGGGACGACATCCGCCGCGCCCATGCGAGGATGCTCCCCCCGATGGTGGCGCAGGTCGATCAGTTTCGCCGCCTCCGCCACCCCCCGGAAGGCGGCCTCGCCGACCGCCTCGGGGTTCCCGATGATGGTCACCACCGACCGGTTGTGGCCGGCGTCCATGCTCTTATCCAGCAGCCGGACCCCCGGCACCGCCGTCATGGCGGCGACGATCCGGTCGACGACAGCATCGTCCCTACCCTCGCTGAAGTTGGGTACGCACTCTACCAGGCCAGGCATACAGTCCGCCTCCAACACGCTCAACGCAACTACCTGTAGTAACGACTTCAGTCGTTCATTACCTGGTTACGAGAAAGAGAACGAACGACTAAAGTCGTTACTACGAGTCCCACACCACGCGGCCGTCCTTCAGGACGGTGCGGACCAGGTTCCGGCCGAACCAGTAGGCCAGGTGGACGTGGGAGGGCGCCTCCAGGATCACCACGTCGGCCCGCTTCCCGGGCTCCAGACTGCCGACCTCATCGCCCAGCCCCACGGCGCAGGCCGCGTTCAACGTCCCCGCCACGATGGCCTCCGCGGGGGTGAGCAGCCGTCGGAGGCAGGCCAGACTCAGGATCAGGGGCATCGACAGGATCGGACAGCTACCGGGGTTGAAGTCGGTAGCCAGGGCCACCGGCACGCCCGCCTCGATCATCCGCCGGGCCGGCGCCCAGGTGGTCTCCATCAGCATCAGCGCCGCCCCCGGCAGCAGCACCGCGATGGTCCCCGCCCCCGCCAGGGCCGCGATGTCCTCCTCCGTCGCGTGCTCCAGGTGGTCGGCAGAGACAGCACCCAACTCCGCCGCCAGCCTGGCTCCCCCCAGGGAGGACTTCTGCTCCGCGTGGATCTTGGGGACGAGGCCGTGGGCGAGCCCGGCCTCCAGCACCCGCCGGCTCTGCTCCACCGAGAAGGCCCCTCGCTCGCAGAAGACGTCGCAGTAGCGGGCCAGTCCGCCGGCGGCGACCAGGGGGATCATCTCCCGGACCACCAGATCCACGTACTCCTCGGGCTTCTCCCGGTACTCGGGCGGGACTGCGTGAGCCCCGAGGAAGGTGCCCACCACCCGCTGCGGCCCCTGCCGGCCCAAGGCGGCCGCGACCCTCAGCATCTTCAATTCGCCCTCGGTGGAGAGACCGTAGCCGCTCTTGATCTCCACCGTGGTGGTGCCGTGGCGCAGCATCTCCCGCAGATAGCCCCGCGCCCGCTCCTCCAACTGCTCCGCAGAGGCAGCCCGCGTCGCCCGCACGGTGCTCAGGATCCCGCCACCGGCGGCCAGGATCGCCAGGTAGTCGGCCCCCTCCAGGCGACGGGCGAACTCGTCGGCCCGGTCCCCCGCGAAGACGGCGTGGGTGTGGGGGTCCACGAAGCCGGGGAGCACCGTCCGGCCTGAGGCGTCGATCACCCGAGCACCGGGCGCCAGATCCACAGAGTCGCGCACCCGGGCGGTGGCGTCCACCATCAGGATCCGGCCGTCCTCCCCCGCAGCCAGGGCGCCGTCGTGGATCAGGCCCAACTCGCCCTGGGCGGCTCCTTTCCGCGGACCGGCCGGCCCGGCCAGGGTGACCAGCTCCGCAGCATGTTCTACTAGGAGGATTGCCCGGCTCATCTCACCCTCACCCCGTGACGCGACCTGGCGCAGCGTCTCGCCTCTCCCAGAGGAAGAGGGAGAGGGAAAGCACTCAGCACTCAGCACTCAGCACCCAGAACCCAGAACTCAGAACCCAGAACTCAGAACTCAGAACCCAGAACCCAGAACTCAGAACCCAGCGCCCCCTCAGGCTCCCATCCCGAGGTAGGCTCGGCGCACCTCGGGGTTGCCGGCCAGTTCGGCGGCCGGGGCGTGGAAGGTGAGGAGACCAGCCTCCAGGACGTAGCCGCGATCCGCCACCTGCAGCGCCTTTCGAGCGTTCTGCTCCACCAGCAGGATGGTCACCCCCTGCCGCTTCAA
>JAJZQR010000348.1 GCA_021806765.1 Chloroflexota bacterium
TGGAGAAGAGACTGTTCCCGCTCCCCTCTACCGATAAACTCTTCAACCCCTACAACGGCCACGACCCCCGGCTGGACCTACCTGGAGGACAGGAGATCCGTCGCCAGAATCTGAGGAACTACCTGGCCAGCTTCCATGAGCCACCACCTATTCTGCTGGTGGGAGAGGCGCCGGGTCCCTGGGGCTGCCGCTTCTCGGGGGTGCCCTTCACAGGGGAGGCGCAGCTCTGCGGTGGCACCCTACCCTTCAAGGGCCAGCAGTCGAGCCTAGCCACCTCACCCTATCGGGAGAGGTCCGGCCAACTGCTGTGGGAACTGCTGCTGCCCCACCATCGCCGCTTCCTGCTGTGGAACTGCCTCTCCTTTCACCCCCACGACCCGGGTAAGCCCCTTTCCATTCGGAACCCGAGGGTGCAGGAGGTAACCGACCACCTGGAACTGCTCCGTGCCGTCGTGGCGACGGTGGCTCCCGAGAGGGTAGTCGCCATCGGGAGGCACGCGGAAGACGCCCTCCGGCGGCTGGGAGTGCCGGCAGTGTACGTACGCCACCCTTCGCAGGGTGGCACGCCACGCTTCCGCGAGGGTATGCGGACCATCTTTTGATGATCCGCTACCCCTGCGTTCTCTCTAGGGGAGAGGTAAGGTGGATGTCAACGAGCCTTGCCTGTCTCTTCGCTCTCCGCCCAGGCTCGCAACGTGGCGAAGTGGCTGGCCAGGTGGCCGATCATGACATGCTCGATCAGCTCGGCCACGGTCCCCTGGTTGCCCCACACGAAGCCGACTCGATCCAACTGCTCGTCGGTCAGCCCCCGTACCATCCGGACGGCCGCCGCCCCGTTTCGCCGCAGCAGATCCACCGTCTCCTCCTGGGTGCAGGCGGCATGTTTCAATGCCTGCTCGGCGTTCTTTCGGTCAGCCTCCTCCTTGCTCTGAACCAGCCCCTCTGGCAGCGACTCCCCCAGGGCTATGGATCGGGCCTCCTCCGTGGTGAGGACGTGTCCCTCGGCTATGTGGTACACCACCACTCCGACGGTGCGCCCCTCGGGAGGACAGAGCATCCGCCACTGGATCCGCGACAGCCCCCGGGCGAACGCGATCAACTCCTCGTTCGTCCGCTCGAAACGATCGGCCAGATCATGGGCTGGTTCGCTCACCGCAGCACCTCCCTCCTGGACAACTGATCGCCGGCAGGAGCCAGCTCCCGCGGGGTCGGCGTGACCAGACAGAATGATCCTTGTAGATGGCAGCCGATTATAGCGACTACAGGTGTAGGGCTCAAGTCGACTGGTGAGACCAGCTAGGGAGCGGCATACGAACATGGCCGGGATGTGGACGAAAAGTGCCACCGCGGATAAGATAGCGCCCGCTCGGAATGCTATATCATCACAGTGTACCTACCGGACCCGGCCCAGTGGCAGCCCGACTACAAGACCAGGAGAGCGTGATGCAGTGCGTCATCTGCAAGCAGGGGCAAACCCGACCCGGGCACGTGACAGTCGCCCTGCAGCGAGGAGACACCACCGTGATCCTCAAAGGGGTGCCTGCCGAGGTCTGCGACAACTGCGGCGAGTACTACCTCAGTGAAGATGTGACCCGCCGCGTGCTGGAGCGGGCCGAGGACGCTGTGAAGAGCGGTGCGGAGGTGGAGATTCTTCGCTTCGCTGCCTGACAGACCCAAGGCCCCGGGGGAACAGGAACCTCATCCTCCTGGCCGCGGCAACAGAGAAACGCCAGGCATTCTCTGTTGCCGGAGGACGATCACTCGGGTAGCAGCTTGCCGGGATTGAGGAGGCCCTCGGGGTCGAAGGCTCGCTTGATCTGGCGCATCAGGTCCAGTTCGAGTTCCCCAAACAGCAGCGGCATGTAGTCCCGCTTCTCCAGGCCGATGCCGTGCTCACCGGTGAGGGTCCCGCCCATCGCCACGCACAGCTCGACGATCTCTCGGTCCGCTCGATGGACCCGCTCGACCTCGTCCGGGTCCGCCGGATCGAAGACGATCAGGGGATGGAGGTTGCCGTCTCCGGCGTGGGCAGCGGTGCCGACGGTGACGCGGTGACGGTGGGCGATCTCCATCACCTGGTGGAGGGTTTCCGCCAGCCTGGTGCGGGGCACCGTGGTGTCGTGAATGGAAGCACCGGTAGCCATCGATACCATCGCGCTGTAGGCGGCCCGGCGCCCGGTCCAGAGGCGATCTCGCTCGGCCTCGGTGCGGGCAACCTGCAGGTCGCGGGCGCGATTCTTTCGGCAGAGTTCGGCGATGCGCTCGGCCTGCCGATCCTGCCCCTCCTTCAGGCCGTCTAGCTCGATCAACAGTACGGCCTCGGCCTCCACCGGGTAGCCCGCCCGATTGACGCTGGCCTCCACCGCCTCCACGATGGCCCTATCCATGATCTCCAGGGTAGCCGGGATGATCCCCTCGGCAATCATGTCCGAAACCGCGTTCCCCGAGTCCTCCAGCCGGTCGAAGACCGCCAGCATGGTCTTCACCGCCTCAGGAGACCGCATCAGCCGAACGATCGCGGAGGTGACGACCCCCAGGGTCCCCTCCGAGCCGACCAGCAGCCCGGTCAGGTCGTAGCCCGGCGTGTCCTCCACCAGCCCTCCGGTGTTCACCACCTCCCCGTCAGGTAACACCGCCTCCAGACCCAGCACGTGGTCGGTGGTGATACCGTACTTCAGGCAGTGAGGGCCTCCGGCGTTCTCCCCGACGTTGCCCCCCAGGGTAGAGACCTTCTGGCTGGATGGGTCGGGAGCGTAGAGGTAGCCATAGCCCTCCAGGGCCTTCTGCAGCTCCAGGTTGACGACCCCCGGCTCTACCACCGCCCGCTCGTTCTCCACGTCGATCTCCTGGATCCGGTTCATGCGGGTGCAGACCAGGACTACGCCTCCCTTGAGAGGCACCGTCCCCCCCGAGAGGTTGGTTCCGGCGCCTCGGGCCACCACCGGCATACCCTCGCGCCGGGCCACCCGCAATACGGCAGCGACCTCCCCGGCATTGGACGGAAACAGCACCACCTCCGGCTCCACGCTCTCCGGAGTAGCATCGTATTCGTAGGTCAGCCGGTCCCGCCTGGAGGCGAAGAGATCCTCCGGGCCGACGATACCGGCCAGTTCCTTCAGGAGATCGTGCTTGTCCATGGCAGGACTCCGGGTGAGTGATGAGTTTGATGAGCGAGCCACAGGGAGTGGCGGGCAATTGTACTACGATTTGGAGTGCGCGCGCCGACTCCCTCTCCCCTTTTCCTGCTGTAGCACTCCAAAGACTCGAGCCGATGCGGTACAATTACTGGTATAGACGTTAAGAAGAGATAGCTTCTCCCGGCAGAGAGAAGCTATCTGTCTGAATGGCACCAAGAGGTCATGGAAGAGCGCTACCTGGAAACCCTGGAACTGAATAAGGTACTGGAGCAGCTGGCGGGCCACGCATCCTTCTCCGTGAGCCACGAGAAGGCCCTCGCCCTGCGCCCAGCTGCCGGCATGACGGAGGTGCTGCGCCGGCAGACGGCGACCCACGAGGCCAGAAGGCTGCTGGATCTGAAGCCCAACTTCAGCATCGGCGGTGCCAGGGACATCCGTCCCCAACTCCAGCGGGCTTCGGTGGGGGCCCTCCTGACTCCTGAGGAGCTGCTGCTGGTAGTCTCCACCATCGCCAGCAGCCGCATCGTTCGGGGCACCATCTCCAAGTTGGGGGATCAGCTGCCCACCCTGGAGGAGGTCACCCTCCCTATCGGCTTCCACGACGACCTGGAGCGGGAGATCCGGCGGGCCATCTCCGACACCGGCGAGGTGGTGGACTCCGCCAGCCCGGCGCTGGCCGGGATCCGAATGGAGCTGCGACGCTCCCACGAGCGGCTGATGTCCAAGCTGAACGAGATCGTCACCTCGCCCTCTTACCGGCAGGCCCTCCAGGAGCCCATCGTCACCCAGCGCGCGGGCCGCTACGTGGTGCCGGTGAAGGCCGATTTCAAGGGACAGATCAAGGGGATCGTCCACGACCAATCGGCCAGCGGGGCCACCGTCTTCATGGAGCCGCTGGTAGTGGTGGATCTGGCCAACCGATGGCGGCAGCTGCAGATCGACGAGGAGCACGAGATCGAGCGGATCCTGCGACAGCTGGGCGGCCTGGTAGGCCGGGATTCCGAGGCACTGGAGCGGACCCTGGAGGCGGTGGCAGAGATGGACCTCTTCCTGGCTCAGGCGAAGCTCGCCGAGACCATGCGGGCGGAGAGTCCAGTCCTGATCGAGCTGTCCCAGAGACGACGGGGAGACGGGGAGACGGGGAGACGGGGTGACACGGAGACGCGGAGACACGGAGACACGGAGAACCCAGAACCCAGAACCCAGAACCCAGAACCCATAGTACGGCTGATCAACGCCCGCCACCCGCTGCTATCGGGCCACGTGGTGCCCATCACGGTGGAGTTGGGCGGAGATTTCGACGTCCTGGTGATCACTGGACCCAATACAGGCGGCAAGACCGTCGCCTTGAAGACCGTCGGCCTCCTCTGCCTGATGGCCCAGTGCGGCCTACAACTGCCGGCCGACGAGCACTCCGTCGTCGGGGTCTTCCGGGCGGTGTACGCGGACATAGGTGACGAGCAGAGCATCGAGCAGAGCCTGTCCACTTTCTCCTCTCACGTGACCCGCATCGTGGACATCCTGGGCAAGGCGGATAGCCAATCCCTGGTGCTGTTGGACGAGCTTGGCGCGGGCACCGACCCCCAGGAGGGTTCGGCCCTGGCGCGGTCGATCCTCTCCCACCTGCTGGAGCGTCAGGTGCCCGCCATCGCGACCACCCACTACTCGGAACTGAAGAGCTTTGCTCACACCACCCCCAGGGTGGAGAATGCCTCGGTGGAGTTCGATCTGGAGACCCTGTCGCCCACATACAAGCTGAGCATAGGGCTGCCGGGCCGGAGCAACGCCCTGGCCATCGCCACGCGGCTCGGCATGGGCCAGGAAATCATCGAAGGGGCAAAGCAGTTGCTGGAGCCTGCCGACCTGGAAATCGAGGGACTGCTGGCCCAACTCCAGACGGACCGGGAGCAGGCTAGGGAGGCGAGGGCGGAGGCAGAAAGGCTGCGAGAGCAGACGAGGGCCCAGCGGGCGCGGCTAAACGCCGAACTGGCGGATCTGGACGACAGGAAGCAGGCCGTCCTGGAGCGGGCCCATGAGCAGTCGGAGCAGGAGTTGGCTGCCCTGCGACAAAAGGTGCAGCAGGTGACTCGGAAACTGGAGAGGGTACAAACGACGC
>JAJZQR010000349.1 GCA_021806765.1 Chloroflexota bacterium
CAGTATACCTGCAGGGGTGGTTAGCTAACCGCCCCTGCAGAGACAAAACGCTATCCTTCGGGCTGCAGGGCAGCCATCCTCTTCGCTCAGCTGGCCACCATCTTAGACCCCTCCTGGTAGCCCTCCTTCAGGGCGGCCAGGTTCAGATCCACCGTCTTCCTGGGAACCGTGCCCTTCACCGCCTCCGCCAGCGCCTCGTAGCTGACCAACCCGGTGATGGCGGATAGGGCTCCCAGCATCACCATGTTGGCCACGATCTTCTTGCCCAGCCGGAACTCGGCGATGTCGGTCATGGGGAAGGCGTACAGGCGAGCTATCCCCTCGGGGACGTTGGCCACCAGACTGCTGTCCACCAGCACCGCCGCCTTCTTCCGGTCGATCTCGCCAATGTATCGGTCCAGGGCAGGCTGGGACATGGCCACCAGCACGTCGGGGTCCATCGGCTTGATGTAGTCGATCTCCTCGTCGCTGATCACCACCTCGGCCCGGCAGGCTCCGCCCCGGGACTCGGGACCGTAGCTCTGGGTCTGAGCCACCTCCTTGTCCTCGTGGATCCCCGCCGCCACCGCCAGGATCAATCCGGAGAGAATGACCCCCTGCCCGCCGAAGCCGGCGATCCTCATCTCACTTCTCACGGTTGCCCTCCACCACAATGGCAAAGTCGGGGCAGATCACCTCGCACAGCTGACACCTGTTGCACGCCTCGGGCTTCGTCGCCTCCGGCACCAGGAATCCGGCCGAGCCGCGCTCCTTGGACATCGCCAGCACGTCCAACGGACAGTTGGCGATGCAGAGGTTGCAGCCCTTGCAGAACTTCTTATCGACAGTGATCGTTATCATTCTCCACTCCGCCCATCAATGAGGACTGAGGTCTGAGGACTGAGGTCCGAGTCCTCCGGTGCATTCTCAGCCCTCAGTCCTGGGTCCTCAGTCCTGAGTGCTAGTTGGTGGCCATCTTCGCCTCGGCCGAAAGCCCCTCCCGGCCGCCGCTCATCAGGGCGTAGACCTCGTCGGTCAACTCCGCCCTGCCCTCTATCTGGAGCAGTTTGCCCACCACCACCTTGCCGGCCAACGCCTCGGGGCTCATCTTTTCCGCCTTCGCCTTGCTGACCGCCATGTTCTTCACCTGATTGAAGGCTTCCACCGGATCAGAACTGCCGTAGATCAGCCGACCCGACTGGGTGGGGCACTGGGAGAGGATCTCGATAAAGGCGAAGCCCTTGTGGTTGATGCCTTCCTTGAACGCGTTGGTGATCTGTCGTGGATGGGCGGTGGTCCATCGGGCCACGTAGGTGGCCCCTGCCGCCCTGGCCAGCTCGCAGGCGTCGAAGGGGAACTCAGCGTTGCCGATGGGAGTCGTCTTGGTCACAGCGTGGTGGGGAGTGGTAGGCGCCGTCTGCCCGCCCGTCATCCCGTAGATGGCGTTGTTGACCATCACCACGGTGATGTCCACGTTCCTCCGGGCGGCGTGGATCAGGTGGTTGCCGCCGATGCCCACGCAGTCTCCATCCCCCGCGAACACCATCACCTTCCGCTTCGGGTTGGTCAGCTTCAGGGCGGTGGCGATGGGAATGGCACGCCCGTGCATGGTGTGCAGCACGTCGGCATTGACGAAGACGGGGATCCAGGCGGAGCAGCCGATGCCGCTGGTGAAGGCCACGTCGTCGATGATCCCCAGGTCGTCAACGGCCCGCATCAGAGCGGTTATGATGGTACCGTCCCCGCAGCCCTGACAGAAGAACTGCGGCAAGGCGCTCTTTCGGAGATACTTCTCAGCTATGGGATGCACGGACGTACCCCCCCTTTATGGCGGCGAGGATCTCCGCCGGTGTGTGGAGCACCCCACCCAGCTTCGTCACCGGGACCACCTCGGCCCGGCCGTGGGCGGCCCGCTCCACCTCTCGGACCATCTTACCCACGTTCATCTCCGGCACCAGGATCCTGTCGGCCTGGGTCGCTATCTCGGCGATCACCCGGTCCGGGAAGGGCCAGACTATCCGCATCTTCAGCAGTCCGGCCTTGATGCCAGCCGCCCTGGCCTGCCTCACTGCCTGCATGGAGGGCCTGACGGCGCTTCCGTAGGCCACCACCACCACCTCGGCATCCTCCAAAAGACGGCCTTCCACGTCCAGCAGGTCGCCGTCGTGCTTCAGGATCTTGTCGCACAGCCGCTGGGTCAGCCTGGCGCTGATCTCCGGCACCGTGCCGGCTCGGTTGCCGGACTCGTCGTGAAGCTGCCCTTCCACCAGCAGCTTGTAGCCCTGGTTGAAGGCCGGCATGCCGTCCAGCCGCAGCCCGTCGGGGCCCGGGCGGAAGGGGAGGTACTGGTCCGGGGGGGAGATCGGCTTCTGCCGCTCCCGCACCTCGAGATTGTCGGGGATGCGGACCTTTTCCCTGGTGTGGCCCACTATCTCGTCGGACATGACGAAGACGGGAACCCGATACTTCTCCGCCACGTTGAAGGCCTTCACCGTCAGGTCGAAGGCCTCCTGAGCCGAGGAGGGGGCGTAGGCGATGATCTCGTAGTCGCCGTGGGAGCCGTACTTGGCCTGGTAGATGTCCTGCTGCGCGGGCGAGGTGGGCATCCCCGTCGAGGGACCACCTCGCTGCACGTCGATGATGACACAGGGAGTCTCAGTGGAGACGGCGTATCCGATGCCCTCCTGCATCAGACTGAAGCCCGGTCCCGAGGTGCCAGTGCAGGCCTTCACACCTCCCCAGGCGGCACCTACGACGGCGCTGAAGGAGGCGATCTCGTCCTCCATCTGCATGTACACGCCGCCGTGGCCGGGAAGCATCTCGGCCATCAACTCCGCGACCTCGGAGGCAGGGGTTATAGGGTATCCAGCAAAAAACCTGCATCCGGCGGCGATGGCGCCCCGAACGCAGGCTTCGTTCCCCTGGATAACCAGCACCTGTTCCATGAGGAGCTTCTCCTTCCTTCCTTGGGATAGAAGAGGGGACAACCGGGTCACCCTCGGCCCGGTGTGTGAGGCATTCTAGCACGATCTACCCTGGCGGTGTAGCTACTTAGTACTCCTTCAGCACGCGAGAGATGACCGCCAGGCTGCGCTCCAACGCTTCTACCGGCGCATCCTCGGTCACGCCCACGGCGAAACCTCGCTTGCTCCCAGCCTGCTCCAGCAACTCCACGGTATGGGCCTCGATAGTCTCCGGTGACTCTACGTGCATGCTGCTGGTGAAGTTGATCCAGAGCGCTTTCTCCTGCCACGCACTCCTGGCATCCTTCACCGAGACGTCGCCCATCGGCGGGGGCGTCAGAGCCTCGACGATGTCGAACTCCGCCTCAGCGATCTCTTCCTTCAGCGACCGAAGTCTGCCATCCAAATGCACCCCGAGAAGCTTTCCGGTCACCGATAACCGCTGCCGAAGCCGCCGATACACGGGGAGGCAGTAGTAGCGGAATCTCTCCTGGCCCACCACGTCGCTGGTGATATTGTCGGCCAGCAGCACCATCTCCACCGACGATCCGGCGGCCAGGTCGTAAAGCTCCTCGTACCTCTCGAGCATAGCGCCGTGCAGGGAGTCGAACAGATCCCGCCGGAACTTGTAGTCCACCGCGAACTGTTCCATGCCCAGCATCTGGTAGAGCATCTCCTGAATCGGCGACTTGGCCAACCGCACGTACACCAGGCCGTCTCCGCCCAGCCTCCTTTGCGCCTCCCTGATCCGATCGTAGTTGTCGTGATAGACGGCATCTCGGACCATGAACTCAATCACCCGGTAGTCCTCGGGACCCTTTATGAAGTGCTCCAGGATCCAGGTGGAATCGTAGGCGGCCTCCGGGTCCACGATCTGCCATACGTCCCCTACCGGAGTGTGGATAGTCTTCCGGAGCAGCCTTCGCCCCCCTTCCCAGTACTCCCGGCTGCTGAACTGGACCTGGCGATGTTCGACCCGGTGGGCGGGCAAGCGCATGATCAACCCCACCCCGGATTCCCTCAGCAGCCTCTCCGCCACGCCCCGTGGCAGTATCCAGTCGTACACGGTCAGAGGCACCCCGTCCGGCTCTCCCCAGGTCAGCGCGGTGAGCAATCGCTCACGAATATCCATGAAACCTCCAGACTCTCATCCCAACCAGATCTTCTCGACCACCTGGACCATCGCGACGACTCCCTCGGGTGTCTCCTCCATGAGCTGCAGCGCCAGCCCCCGCGTGGGCAGCTTCTCCTTCATCACCACCAGATCATCCATGGAGAAATGACCCCACACGTATAACCGTTGCGCCTCGAGGATCCTCCGAAAGACCGGGATCATCTCCGAGATGCTCTTTCCAACCACATCCAGGTTAATCTCGATCACGCCCAACTCCGGCATCTTCAGCAGCTCATCTACCGTGAAGATTGCCGTCGAGTGAAGGTGGCAGCCCGTTCTGGCGATGCTCTCCGACAGCTTCAGTTCCCGGGGGAAGGCATGTGTTCGATACAGGGAAGGCGACCAGTAGGCGATTGCGTCATCCTGGAACCAGCCTCCTGGCTCCTCGGCCCACAGGTTCTGAACGCTCCACCCATAGCCGCCTGCGAATGGCGGGGCGAGCCAATCCAGACGGGGCTGCAAGCCGGAGCCACCGTTCAGCTGGCCGTAGCTGTCGAGACAGGGCTCCGCCCAGATGTTGCCCGAGTTGTGAACGATGCGGCATCCCGCTATCGCCTCGAGCCACGGCAGCAGCATCAACGGGAAGGCGCTCCAGGGTACGTCGGCAGATGCCTGGCGATGCTTCTCGAACAGGGTCTCATAGTCCTGTCGGAAGGCCTCAGGGAGGATGTCCGAGGGCGTCAGCTCTCCCTCGGGCAGCTGAGCCAGCCCGTGGGAATACAGGCCGGCCATCTCGAAGGAACCGACCCAGGTTGCCAATGACGGCCGATCCACTTCCTCGCGCGCCCAGAAAGCTCGGCATCGCCCGAAGTCAGGCAACACCATGGCATCGGTATTCACAGCCATTCTTGTTCCTTGACGTACAGGTGGGTCGTCCGCAGTTCTCGAGGGGGAGGGCGAAGCTCCCTCCCCCCGCTTCCCAATTGCAGCTAAGCGGCCACCGAGTCCTTAGCCCTGTTGACGGCGCCGGTGGCATCGGGGGCGTAGAAGTCGGCTCCGATCTCCTCGGCAAACCGCTGGGTCACCGGAGCCCCTCCCACTCCCACCTTCACACCCTCTCGCAATCCCGCCGCCTTCAGCG
>JAJZQR010000350.1 GCA_021806765.1 Chloroflexota bacterium
GGGGCGCCCTGGCCAGGACTGAGGACTGTGGACTGAGGGGCGTGGGATTCTGGCTCAGTCCTCGGTCCTGAGTCCTCAGTTGACTGGGGGTTCAGGTCGATGGTGCAGCAGGTGGTGGAGAAACCAAAGATAGAGACGGAGTACGGCCGTTTTTCCGACGATGGGCTCGAGTACATCATCAAGCGGCCAGATATCCCGAGGCCGTGGGTCAACTACCTTTCCAACGAGGAGTACTGCGCCCTGATATCCCAGACCGGCGGGGGCTACTCCTTCATCCACGGTTCGGGCTACGATCGAATTCACCGGTGGTTTCCCGGGGAAGCGGTGCTGCAGGATCGCCCCGGTCGGTACGTCTACGTTCGGGACAACGATTCTGGTGAGTACTGGAGCCTCAACTGGCAGCCGACCCTGAAGCCCTTCCAGTCATGGGAGGCCCATCACGGCCTGGGCTATACCTGGATTCAGTCGCGAACCGACGACATCGAGGGGGAGATCCTGTACTTCGTCCCGCAGGACGAGAACGTGGAGTTCTGGGCCGTCACTTTGAGGAACCGGAGCGACCGCCGTCGCCGAATCAGCCTCTTTCCCTACGCGGAGTGGACCCTCTCCAGCTACTCCCCGGACCTGACCGAGCGCAGCTTCCACGTGCTGTTCAACGAAGTGAGGCTGGACGATGGGATCATCTACGCCACCAAGCGGTACTGGCCGACGGTGAGCCTGGTGATAGGCCAGACCCCCAACATCGACTGGAACAAGTACGTCTTCATGACCACCAGCCTCCCCTTCCAGGGCTTCGACTGCGTGCGGAGGGCCTTCCTGGGGGACTACCGGGACTGGCAGGCGCCCGCGGCCGTCGAGCGGGGGAAGTGCACCAACAGCCAGGGGGACGGGTACGACTCCATCGGGGTCTTCCAGCACGACCTGGAGCTGGATCCGGGCGAGGAGGTGCGCTTCCACGTCACCCTGGGAGCGGTACTCAAGGAGCGCCGTGAGGAGGCCGTCAGGATCAAGCAGAAGTACACCGACACCAGCGACGTGATGTATGCCTTCAGCCAGTTGCGGGAGTTCTGGGGGGACTACGTCAACAAGCTGACGGTGAAGACGCCGGACCCAGAGTTCGACCTGTCGGTGAACGTGTGGAACAAGTACCAGACCTGGATCACCGCCCACTGGGCTCGGATGGCCTCCTACTACATCGGCGGTGGCTCCATCATGGGGTTCCGGGACCTCTCCCAGGACATCCTGGGGGTGCTGCCCAACGACCTGGAGATGGCCAGACGCCGGACCGTGACCATCATCACTCACCAGTTTGCCAACGGGAGCACCATCCACAATTGGGATCCCCTCACCAACACGGGAGCGGTGACCGGCCATGTGGACGATCCCCTCTGGCTGGTGATGTGCGTCCTCAACTACGTCAACGAGACGGGAGACCTGGCGTTCCTTCAGGAGACGTTGCCCTACCTGGATGCTGGCGAGGGGACGGTGAGGGAGCACATGGTGCGAGGTCTCTTCTACGCCCTGAAGCAGCGCAGCCCGCGGGGCCTCTCCCTGATCAGGTCCGGCGACTGGAACGACGGATTGAACTTCGTGGGCCCCCTGGGCCAGGGTGAGAGCATTATGAACAGCCACTTCCTGGCCTGGATGCTGAGGGAGGTGGCGAACCTGTTCGACGTCCTGGGCGACACCAGGGCCAGGGACCGGACCCTCATCGAGTACAACCGGACCAGGGACGCCATCAACCGTTACGCGTGGGACGGCGACTGGTACTGGCGAGCTACCAAGGACTCGGGAGAGGTGATTGGCAGCCGTTCCAACGTGGAGGGCAGCATCTACCTGAATTCTCAGGTCTGGGCGGTATTAGGGGGAGTGGCCGAGGGTGATCGGGCCATCCGTGCCATGAACGCCGTGAGGGAGAAGCTCGATACCCCTTACGGGCCGGCTCTCTTCCTGCCCGCATACCGGCAGCCCGACCATACTATCGGCATCATCACCCGCTTTGCCCCGGGAACCAAGGAGAACGGCACTATCTTCAACCATCCCGTGGCCTGGACGGTGATCGCCGAGGCGATCCTGGGACGTGGGGATATGGCGTACCACTACTGGAAGGAGACCTCCTTCCTCACCCGCGGAAAGGACCCGAGCCTCTACAAGGCGGAGCCCTACGTTTACGCAGAGTACATCTACGGCCCGGACCATCCCAACTTCGGCGAAGGGGAGTTTACCTGGACCACCGGCACCGCGGCCTGGATGTGGAGGGCCAGCACCGATTGGATCCTGGGGCTGCAACCCACCGTGCGGGGGTTGGTGGTGGATCCCTCTCTGCCGGCGGCGTGGGATAAGGCCGAGATCAGCCGCGATTTCCGTGGCGCCCGTTACCACGTGGAGATCAATAACCCCGGCCACGTGTCGAAGGGCGTGGTCCAGGTGCGGGTGGACGGCAAGGAGATCGAAGGTAACCTTCTGCCCGACTTCCGGGATGGGAAAACCCACCACGTGGAGGTCCGCCTGGGCCGCCGGTAGCCAGTGCCTCCCCTCTCCCTTTGGGCTCATCGTTATTCACATCGCTTGGTCTGGCGGTGGGAGAGCCCGAGGCTGAAGCCGTCGGGCTGAGAAGACAAAGCCCTTCGGGCTATCGTCCCAGCCCCGCAGGGGCTTCGTCTTTTCAGCGCGGTCGCTTCAGCGCCGCGCGGCCTCTCCAGGAGAGACGATTGCACAGTCCTCCTTTCTTCTTGTCCAAATTACCCCTCCAGCATATTGACAATCTTCATGTGCATATGAATAATATGCAGGTCAAGCTTGATTTATCTCAGCTCAGACCATTCCGCGGTCGGAGGTGGTGACGATGCACATGGTGGTGGGTCGGTGTCCGGTGTGTGAAGGCGAGATGGAGGTGGTTCGGCTGCACTGTCGCAGCTGTGGTACCTCTCTGGAGGGTCAGTTTTCCCTGGGGAAATTCCAGTCTCTGAGCAAGGAGCAGCTGCAGTTCGCCGAGCTGTTCATCAAGAACCGGGGCAACATCAAGGATATGGAGCGGGAACTGGGCATCTCCTACCCCACTGTTCGCGGACGTCTCGAGGCGCTGATCCGCGCGCTGGGCTACGAGGTGCCCGAGGAGCCGAAGCTGGCCCCTGAGGGGAGAAAGGAGATCCTGGCCCAGCTGGAGCGGGGCGAGATCACCTCGGAGGAGGCGATCCGTCTGCTGCGCGGCCGGTAGACAGGGGAGTGGAGCATGGACGTGGGTCATAGGATCGGCCGGTACCTGTGGGGCCGGTCGTCGGAGAAGGAGTCACGAGAAGAAAAGCCTCGGCTGCCGGCGGATATCGGGGTGGGAGTGGAAGACAGTGATGAGGCCGGGGTCGCGAGGGCCGAGCGAGCTGTCCAGCTTCTCGACGGTGTAGAGACTGAAGAAGGGGTGGAGGCCATGGACGACGAGCGGATGCAGATCCTGAAGATGGTGGAGGAGCACAAGATCACCGCCGAGGAGGCGGCCAAGCTGCTGGCTGCTCTGGACACGGGCGGCAGGCCGGCGGACCGGGTCGCAGGGCGAACCTCCCGGTGGATCCGTATACGGGTGACCGATGCGGCTACGGGCCGCAACAAGGTGAACGTGAACGTGCCCCTCGACGTTGTCACGGCGGCCGGCAAGCTGGGCGCCCGTTTCGGCCTTACCAAGTATGCCGAGAGGGAAGGGATCGATCTCGACGAGCTGATCGATTCGATCCGCAACGGCGCCGTGGGCAAGCTGGTGGACGTGACCAACGTGGAAGGCGGGGAGAACGTCGAGATCTACGTCGAATGACTATGTGATATGCTGAGCAGCCATGGAGACTGTCCCGAAGTGAGTAGCGATGGTGCTGACCGTCGCCCCGAACGATGATGGCTTCGGAAGCCGCCGGGTACACGGGGGGGAGCCTGTAGTAACGACTTTTGTCGTTCGTTCTCCTTCCATCGGCAAAGGGACGAACGACTGAAGTCGTTACTACTCTTATCTGGGAGGGTGGGGCCGAGCCACCGTAGGGGCGAAGCATTGCCCGCAGGCAATGCTTCGCCCTTGAGGCGGTCGCAGGCGACGCTTTGCCCTTCCCATGGGTTGTTCAGCTACGGCCGAATGCTTTGCCCCTACACTCCCGTGGTCTGCTTTCCGCCCCCGGAAACCTGCTCCGCACCCGTGCACCTTATGCGATTGACATCAGGCAACTAGTAGCCTTACACTCACTCAAACCTTCCGACCGCGAACGGAATGCTTTTTGCATCTGCCCCTCTCTCTTGGAGCGGACATGTCCGGTGCCCTGTTGCGACTGATGATTACGGCGATCGCAGTGGTGGTGGCCGCGTACCTGCTCCCGGAGTACCTTTCGGTCGGGGGCGTTGGGGCGGTGCTGTTGTTCGCTATCGTACTGGGCGTGCTGAACGCGCTGGTAAAGCCGGTGCTGCTCTTCTTCACGTTGCCGCTCAACCTTCTCACGTTAGGTCTCTTCACTCTCGTCATCAATGCCGTGGTCTTCTGGTTGGCGGCGCAGTTTCCCCTGGATGTGAGCGTCAGCGGGTTTATCGGCGCTTTTCTGGCGGCTCTGGTGGTTAGTCTAGTCAGCTACGTCCTGGCCAAGGCGACCCCTTGACCGCAGGTGAACAGCTGTCATCTAGTGAAGGGGAGTCTAAGGTGGCGGTGCCCGTAGGCACCGCGGAAGGACAACAGAGGTGAGCTTACTCAAGTGGCTCTACCCGGGAATGCGCATCAAGCGATGGCTTGCAGTCCTGACTCTGGGCCTCGTTCTGGTTAGCCTGGGCCTGGCCTACATGCTGGTCCAGCTGTATCGTACTCAGCCTTTCCCGGATTTCGTGGCCGCCCTCACCCTGCAGTTCATCGATAGGCCGATCCGTGGCGCCATTTTCGTCACGGTGGGGTTAGGGGTGCTGGCGGTGGGCTTCTGGAAGCTGAACGAATCGGTGCTGTCCGCCGTCATGCCCAACGGGCGCAGCAACCTGGTGGACATCGTCTACAACCATCGCCATCGTCAGCGAGGGCCGAAGATCGTGGCCATTGGCGGTGGGACCGGGCTGTCGACCCTGCTGCGTGGGCTGAAGGAGTACACGACCAACATCACCGCCATCGTTACGGTGGCCGACGATGGCGGAAGCTCGGGTCGGCTGCGGAGAGAACTCGGCGTGCTGCCGCCGGGGGAT
>JAJZQR010000351.1 GCA_021806765.1 Chloroflexota bacterium
CTGCGCGATCTCGGCTGGGAGACCTGATGAGAGAGCACTGACCGCCCAAGACCCTCACCCAAACTTGGCCGCGGACCCATAGAACCATATCCTGGCCCTCGCGGCCAAGTTACGGGTTAAGTCACAAGTTGAGATCCGCATAGTAGATGTTCTCGCCGAAGGGTGGATCGGTGAAGATGTAGTCCGCAGCGTTCTCGGGAATAGTGGACTCCGCAGCAGTGCCAGTAGCACACAGGACTGTTGAGTTCCTCGCAAGCGCTCGCCCGAAGGCATTTGTCATCCTGCCGAGCTTGTTCTGAAGGTTGTACGAGGGCGATACTTCAGCATGCTGAGATGCCACATAGTACACGCCGGTCAAGTATTGATTGGTATGAGAATAGTGGGTCGGGACGTACCTGTTCAGGATAGACATCCCCCACACAGCTTGCTCCACAAGGAACAGGAGCATGTGCCTGATGCGCACATCCGGATGACTACTGGCCCTTTGCCATAACATCCCCAACGCTTGAGCAGCCCTTGGCAAGTAGAGATGGTGCACATGAGTGAAGCCTTTAGGCGCGAGCCGTGAACCATGATACATCTGCTCGATCGGAAAGCGCCGCTTGGGCACGCTTGCAGAAAGGGGCATGGACTCGACTCTCGCAAGCACTGCTAGGTCCGTCTCGTCCGGCTTCTTCTCGTATCGCTGTCCGTCGATCGTGTACGACACCAGAACTGGACGGAACTTTACTCGCTTCCAAAGAGTTCCAAGGCCTGGATCGATCCTGGTGTCGAACGCCTTCTCCAGCCTGTCCTTGTTGAGGGCCGCGCTGCAATGAGGACACGGAAAGCTCTCCCTCACCCGCCCTGTGCCCTCGTCCAGAGCCTCCTCCAGGAAGGTGATCTCCCCGCCGCACTCTGGGCACACAAAGACCTGGCTCCAGACCGTGTACTCGATCCTCCCCTTCCTGCCGTCGGTGTGGAGGGTCTCGTACATCCAGCCGATCTCCTCCTTCACCTCCTCCAACAGCTGTTGACCCGCTCTAGCAAACGTCTTGAGATCGAAGGGAAGATTGTAGTTGGAAGCGATGAAGGTCGCCGCCGGCGAAAGATCGTTGAGAATCGCCTGTCTGGCTCCCCATTTCGGAGCAACCGCTTTCCGGCTCAGCCATTCCCCCTCAATGACAGCTTTCAGCTGAGCGTCAGGCTTCCCGCACATTTGGGCCGCAACGCCCACCATCCCTGAGCCGGCAAAGCCGTCCAGCACCAGATCCTCAGGCTCAGTGTAGTGGAGGATCGCTCTCACGATCGCCTTGTAGGGAACCTTGGTGTGGTAGGAGTGGGCGGCATAGAGGGGATCTGTCTTTCCCTCGCTCACATCCACCGCCATGGGCTCCCTGCTGTAGGGCTGAGCGGGATCGAAAGCCTTGCCGTAGAGCCTCACGAAGTCGTCGAGCCATGGGTTGGGGCAGGCGGCGTAGTAGGGAGGGTCCGAGAGCCTGAGGATGTCCTCGTCCTCTCCTATCGGAAACCCCTCGATCTCTCGAAACTCCGGGTCCTTCAGCTTCTCCCGCAGCTTTTCGGTGAAGTAGGCTCGCCGCGCATCCTCGCTCTCGAAGATCATCCCCAAGCACTCGACGGATCGCACCCTGCGTGACGCTCCTTGCCCTGAGCCATCGTTTCCGCCAGCGTCTTCCCCGACCTGCTCTTCTAGCGAAGGCTCGTCCGCGAAATTCAACTGATCGCTCGTGCGGAACAGTCTCGGACCTGCCGGCTGCGCCCCGCGCTTCTTGGCCATCTCCGTCTCCTCGCCCGACTGGATCTTCGATAGGCATTGGAACGAACATTGAGCAGGGGCAATAGCGCACGGCAATGCGATTCCGCATTTCCGTTCGCATTGCCCTCCGGAAATGTGGGAGGATACGCAGCGCCCGTGTCTTGGCTACTTTCCCTCCCTGATGGCCTGGCGGCGGCACTCGGCGTACCTCGTGATCACCGCCTCGGCTTCGGGATAGGTCTGATACAGGTAGTCCAGGAACATCTTGCCCGTTACGATCAGGATCCCGTTGCGAGCTTCCCCCGTCGGAAAGTCCCGCCTGTTATCCGTCACCAGGACGCCGGGTACCCCGGCGGCTATCGCCGTTTGCATGATCGGGTGGTCGTCCTCGTCCTTCAGCCAGGCGAGGTCGGCCCCTTCCGCCTTCTGGTAATCCACACTGACCAGCACTCTGGTGAAGTCGTCGATGGCGGCGTTCACCCTGGCCCTGGACCTAAGCAGCCGTTGCTCCAGCTCCTCCTGGATCGCCCCCTCCTCCTCGTTCTGCCGCGTGATTCCCAGCTCCCGCCTGGCTCGCCGAAGGATCATCTCGGTCCTGACCCGGCTGAACTCCGCTACGATCCAATTGCTCCAATGCCCCCGATAGTACCCGAGACGGGCAGCAATGGCGAACTCCGGACTCCTGGGGCCCACCAGAATGCTGGTGTCCAGCGTCACCCGGTCCAGGACCATCAAAGGGTGCAACGATGCGGGAAGGTAGCTTCGCTCCTCGCTACCGCTGCCGCCCACCGGCTGCCCTCTTCTCCGCCCCCATCTGGCGGCGGACCGCCCTGGTCATCTCGCCGGCCTCTTCCTCGGTTGAGGAGCCCTCCTGCTCCAACTGGGCGATCCCGCTTCCGAAGCCCAGCACGCTGTCCACGCTCTGCCGCGACACCCACCAGCGATCCCCTACCTGCCGGCCGACCAGGGCACCGCGAAGGATCCAGGCCTTGACGGTCGGTATCGTTATGCCGAGCCGCTCTGCTGCCTGCCCGGTTGTGATCCAGCCCCGAGCAGGCCTGGCCAGCGCCACCAGGGCCTCCCGGAGGGCTCTGGCCTTTGACGCGCGGCCCTGGGACTCCATCTCGCGTTTCAGCTCCTCCAGTTCGTCCAGGAGGGAAGCACTCACGCCCGCTTTCATTGCCGTCCTCTCCCCGATAGCCGGGACATCTCCCGGGAATTGCCTTTCATAGTATACCTCATAACTGAAAGCTATTGCAGATCCCGGGCCGGCGGAGCGCCATTACTCCACCACTAGCCGGACCTTGGATGGATCCTTGCCCTTGACCAGTTCTGCCAGGAGCCCATCGTATCGCTGCCTCATCTCCGCCAGCGTCGCCGGCGATCCCCCGGCCAGGAGCGCTTCCTTCAGCGTGTCCACCTTTACCGCCACCTTGACCAGCCCCGACAGTGCCTCGCGAACCGCCTGTACGAACTGCTGATCCAGCTCGTCCGGCAGCTTGCGATTGGCCAGAAACGCATCTATCAGCTTCTTCTGCTCCGGCCTCAGCAACGCTAGATTCCCCTGCACCGTCGGGTCTTCCAGGTTCGCCAGCAGGGTCTGCGTCCAGTTCGCATGGAGCGTGTCCAACTCGTCGTCCATCGCGTCCAGCCGCGCAGCCGCCGGCCCGACCATCGGCTCCATGCCCGGCTTGAACCCGCAGTGGCATATCGGAGAGCTTTCGAGCTCTTTCGACGTCAAGGAGAAACAGGACGGCAGTCCAGCCAACCGATTCTGGTAGTCGGTCAGCTGCTGCAGCGGCATCAGATCTATCGTCGCCAGCTTCCTCAGCTGCTCCAAACGGGGGTCGTGGAGCATGCTCGCCTTCTTCTGGTCTTCCTTGGCTCCCAACCGCGCCCTGGAGTGCGCCGGCACGTAGATGTCCACGTACTCCTTCTTCAGGCTGGCAAGCTCCAGGAGCACCGACTGCCGGAAGCCGTCTGCCGATCTCTTGTCCGGGTCCAGGGCACGGCTCACCACCCCTTCCCTGGTCTGCCTCACCTTCGCCACCCACGGGTGCTCGGTGGGCAGCGTCAGCTCGGCGGAAGACAGATAGGAGGCCGAGGATGCCAGGTCGTTTGCCAGCCCGTGCAGCTCCTCCACCTCGCGCAGCGTCTGCAACCCGGCCTTGTGGCCGTTCACCTGCTCCACGGTCTGGCTGAAGTTCTTCAGCTTCCCAGGGGTCGAGTAGGCCTGCAGCGATTCCAGGAATGTCTTGGTTCCATCCAGACGGCTCCCGTAGTCCGCCTGCTCCTCCTCGCTCAATAGGGTCCGTCCCCAGAACGGAAGCCCGCCCTGGAGATGCTGGCGAGTCATCACCAACCGTTCTACTCTCTCTGCCGCCTGTTGTCGAAGATCTTGAACCGCAGCCTCGTCCCCTTGGGTCACCTGGATTGCCCTGCCCGGCGCGAGCCCCAGCAGCTCGAACAGCGCCTTCAGCGCGGGGAGGTTCGGCTCCTTCGGCGCCTCGACGTGCTTGAAGCCGAGGAGATCCTGCAGCGGCGTCGCCGCCAGCATCCCCAGGTCGCCGGCCTCGAACTTCTTCCCAGGTATTGCCAGCACCAGCTCCCCGGCATGGACCAGGGCCGCCAGCACTACCACCACCCACTCGGGCTCGAGCCGATAGCTCTCCGGCGCCATGAACTCCACGCCGGAGACGTTCTGGATCAGCTCTCCCCGGTTCAGCACCTGCCCCTGTCCCTTCTTCTGGAGCAGCCCCCGGACGTACCCGGCGTACCTGGAAGAGCCGGCAGTTACCCTCTCTCCGTCCAGCAGCTCCAGGGCATCCAGCACGGCCGCGGCCGTCTTGGTCTTCGCCCCACCCGCTACGTAGCGCAAAGCGTCCTGCGCAGCCTGTCCCCGGCTCTTCACGGTGACCAGGATCGAGAAGTCTGGATACTCTGGCGCCTGCTCACGGAAGTGCGGGGCGAGGCACTCGGACGAAACCGCGTTCACGGTGTCTCGCACGTTGCCGCTGCCGACCTGGGAGAGCGCCTGCCCGGACACCGCCGCATCCTTCAGCCACTCCAATAGGGGGCGGACATGCCCCTGGTGGGTCACCTGGTAGGCAGTGGCCATCTGCTTCTGGAGCCACTTGACCAGCGACTGGAGGTGGGCCTCGGCCTTCGACGTGTAAGCGGACTTCGCCAAGCCCGCGGACTCCCTGTTCGCCAGTTCCAGCGCCGCCCCATATCTCTTCAGCGTTGCTCTGAACAGGTCGTCGGCGCCGGTCAGCCTGAAGAACAGCTCGTCCGCCTTCTTCTCGTCCCTGTACACTGGCGGATCGTGGGGCTGGAGGAAGTACACGTAGAAGTCCCTGGGGGGTGCGACCGTCGACCTCTCGTTGGGCGCTCCGAAGAAGAGGTACCCCTGCCTCAT
>JAJZQR010000352.1 GCA_021806765.1 Chloroflexota bacterium
GGGGCGAGGGGGTGAGGGGGGACGGGGGCCAGGGGTCGGGGGTCAGGGGCCAGGGGACGAGGAGACGTGGGGACGCGGGGACGTGGGGAATGCCGGTGCCGTCGTAGGGGCCGGCGTCTCTGCCGGCCCGCCTACCCCTCGGCACCCAGAACTCAGAACCCAGAACCTTGCGTCGAGAGGGCGGCCGCCGGTCGCCCCTACAGCACACGGCACCCAGAACGCCCGCTCAGCACTCGGTCCTCAGCCCTCAGTCCTGATGCTGCGGGGCCGGCCGGTAGTCGCCGGAGCGGCCGAGGGGGTTGCCCTGGTGGCCGAGGAGCCGCTCAGCTTCTGGGGAGGGCTGGACGCGGCCACCGGGGAGGTCATCGACCGCCGCCACGGCCTTTCCGGGCAGATTGTCACCGGACGGGTGCTGGTGATGCCCTACTCGCGCGGCTCCAGCACCACCAGCACCGTCTTCCTGGAAGCGATTCGGGCGGGGACTGCCCCTGTCGCCGTCGTCGCCTCCTACGCGGATCCCATGCTGGCCCTGGGCTCCATCGTCGGCGGCGAGCTGTACCACCGGCGGGTGCCCATGGTGGCCCTGGAGGAAGCCGGCTACCGGCAACTCCGGACCGGGGACAGGGTCATGATTCACCCGGACGGGACGGTGGTCTTCAGGACTGAGGACTGAGGACTGGGGACTGAGGACTGAGCGCTGACATCTCCCTCTCCCTCTGGGAGAGGGTCGGGGTGAGGGCTCTAGCTACATGCGAGAGGAACAGCTTCGAGAGGTCGACGTCCGGCGGGGCGAGGCCATCGAACTGCTGGTGGACGGCGAGGTGATCCCGGCCTACGTCGGCGAGACCATCGCCGCCGCTCTGACGGCGGCCGGGCGGAGGGTCTTTCGGCATGCCTCGCGTACCGGCGCGCCTCGCGGGGTGTTCTGTGGCATCGGCGTCTGCTTCGAGTGCCTGGTCACCGTGGAGGGGATGGGACAGGTGCGCAGCTGCATGGTGGCCGTCCGGCCGGGGATGAAGGTCAGCCTGACGGAGCGGCCGGGACCCGAGAGAAGGGGTGGCCATGAGGGAGACTGAGATCGCTGTGGTGGGAGCAGGCCCTGCAGGGATCGCTGCCGCCCTGGCAGCGAGTCGCGCCGGAGCGCAGGTGACCGTCGTCGACGAGTACTCCCGCCCCGGGGGCCAGATCTACCGGCAGCCACCCGAGGTCTTCCATGTCCCGGACGGCGGTATCCTGGGAAAGGAGCACCGGAAAGCCCAGAGGCTGTTCCGGCAGTTGGCGGGATCCCCGGTGGAGCTACTTCCCGAGACCCTGGTGTGGGGTGTGCAGGACGAGATGACCCTGCTCCTCTACCGGGAGGGAGGAGAGGCGGAGACCCTTCGGGCCGAGGCCATCGTCGTGGCTGCCGGCGCCTACGATCGGCCAATCGCCTTCCCCGGCTGGACCCTCCCCGGCGTCTGGACGGCCGGTGGCACCCAGGCGATGCTGAAGAGCCAGCGGGTCCTGCCGGGGCGTCGGGTGCTGGTGGCCGGGGCGGGGCCGCTGCTGCTGCCCCTGGCGGCCGCTCTGGCGGAGGCCGGTGCTACCGTGGTGGGGATGGTGGAAGCCACCACCAGGCTGGACGTCCGGGTCTTTCCGCGCAAGGGGCAGATCGTGGTGGTGGAGAAGGCGCCGAGATTCGTCCGCCGCAAGCTGATGGAGGCGGCCTACACCTCTGCCGTAGAGAGCGGATCGGCCGGCCTCCAGGTGGCTATGGTGGCGGAGTCCACCAGGAGTGGCACCTTGCTGCTGGGGAGCAGTCGGGAGTTGGTGGGCTACGATCGAAGTGTAAGCCCGCGGGTTGCTGCCGCCATCACGGCCCGGGCCCTTCGCTTTTTCCCGAGCCTGGCCGGCCTTCGTTCGATCCGGAATTACGCCGGCCTGCGTCCCTTCAGCCCCGACCACCTGCCCCTGATCGGCCCTCTGTCGGGGGCGGAGGGTTTCTACGTGGCCACGGGCCACGAGGGGGCGGGGATCGGGCTGGCACCCGCCACCGGGCGTTTGATCGCGCAGTGGGTGACGGGCCAGACCCTGGACTTCCCGGCCGGCTGGTTCAGCCCCGATCGGTTCCAGAAGCAGGAGGCTTAAGGTTGCGGTTCAAACGCGTGTTCACGGCGGTGGATTCCCACACTGTAGGGGAGCCGGCCAGGATCATCACCGGCGGCATTCCCTACATCCCCGGCGACACCATGTTCGAAAAGAAGCGGTACATCGAGGAACAGGCCTACGACATCCTCCAGCTTCTCATGTACGAGCCCCGGGGTCACAGTGCCATGTCCGGGGCCATCATCACCCAGCCGGCCACGCCGGGTGCCGACATCGGCCTCGTCTTCATCGAGGTGAGCGGCTGTCTGCCCATGTGCGGCCACGATACCATCGCCGCCTGCACGGTGCTGTTGGAGACCGGCATACTTCCGGCAAGAGAGCCGATCACGGAAATGGTGGTGGACACCCCGGCGGGGATCGTCCGGGCTCAGGTGGAGGTGGGGGAGCAGGGCGTCCGTGGTGTGACCTTCGAGAACGTCCCTTCCTTCCTCTATGAAAGGGACGTGGAGGTTGACGTGCCGGGCGTCGGCAGGATCGTGGCGGATATCGCCTACGGCGGCAACTTCTACGCCATCCTGCCGGCGGAGATGGTGGGCATCCCGGTGGAGCCCCAGAACGCCAGCGCCTTTATCCGGATTGGCCCGAAGATCCGGTCGGCACTGAACGAGGCGGTGAGGGTGGCGCATCCGGAGAACCCGATGATCGAGGGGGTCTCCCACGTGATGTTCACGGCGCCGGCCACCAACCCACAGGCCACGGCCAAGAACACCGTCATCTACGGCCCGGCCGGGCTGGATCGCTCCCCCTGCGGGACCGGCACCTCGGCCAGGATGGCCCAGCTGCATGCCAGGGGCGAACTGCCCCTGAACCGGGAGTTCGTCCACGAGAGCATCATCGGGAGCCTCTTCTGGGGGAAGCTGGTGGGGGAGAGCAGGGTTGGTGACTACCCGGCGGTGGTCCCCACCATTAAGGGTCGGGCCTTCATCAGCGGCTTCAACACCCTGGTGCTGGATCCTGAGGATCCCTTCCCGAGAGGCTTCCTACTGGGCTGACGGGGTGCTGAGTCCTGGGTCCTGGGGTGGGCCTCCAGCGCCAAGAGATCATTCAAGTCGCCCAGAGGGAGAGGCGATTACGGCTTCAGGTCGTAGATCTCTACCCTTGAATCCTCGTAGAGCAACCTGGCCCCGGGCATCCCGGCCGCAGCCTCGTCGCCGGCCTTCGTGACCAGGTACCTGATGCTGTAGTCCGAGACGAGCTTGGCGTAATCTCTGCTGTCCTTGTACAGGTAGATGCCGTTGTCCCTGTCGGCCACACTCTTGGGGAGTCGGGCTATGTAGCCCAGGGCCACCGGCTTCTCGTGGATGGTCTGATAGTAGAGCAGCAGGGTGCCTTCGGCGACCGTGTCCAGGATGCCCCCGTTATTGGGCAGCTGGGCGAGGGCATAGACGTAGGGTGGAATGACTACCCGGGATGAGGGTATCGGCTGCGGCAGGTACTCCACCAGGAGGACTGCCAGCAGCAGCGCCGCCAACAGCCTGGTTCCCCTCGACTGCTGGAACAACAGCTTGAACCCCATGGCCGATAGCACCGCCGCGCTAAGGGTGACCATCACCATCATCCGCACCGGAACCCCCGAGATCTTCATCGGCGGTAGGGCCGCTTCCAGCCAGGAGTAGGGAAGCGGTACCGAGGAGACCTCCCTTCCCCATACGTGCAGCACCGGCCCCAGGCTCATGACGGCAAAGAAGACCAGCACCCCATACCACAGCGCCAGGGCGGAGCGGGCGAAGTGGCGTCTCCTGATCAGCACGTAGCCCAGCACTATCACCACCGATAGCCCGATGTGGACGCTGCTCTCGTGGATGTTGCCCGGCAGGCTGCTCCAGTAGCCCTGGGTGAGATCGGAGAACCGCCAGTGACCGCCGGGGATGACCAGGGCGAGGAGGTCCAGGGACAGCTCTTTCGCGGAGTGGCCACCTATGAAGGGATCCCTGGCGTTCTGCAGCAGCAGGGGCAGTATGAAGGGTGTCGCCGTCACCAGTAGGGTGACGAGGAAAGCGAGCAGAGGGAGGCGCATCTCTCTTCGATAGAAGAAGAGGGGATCCCGGGTGCGAAGGGCGTGCCCCAGGAAAAGGAAGGCTGCCATGATGGCCGAGTAGAGGAAGTAGTAGTAGTCGGTGAGGAGGATGGTGGTGAGCAGGAGGGCGGAAACCACTCCCAGGAGGAGGCTGGGCCTGGAAAGCAGCAGATAGCATCCCAGCACGAAGAGGGGGATCCATTCCAGGGAGATCAGGTTCAGATGGCCCTGGGCGTGGGCGAAGTGGTAGTTGGAGAAGGTGAAGATGAAGCCGCCGATCAGGCTACCCGGGTAGGAGCGAGTGAGGTAGTAGCAGAGGAGAAAGGCCGTCAAGCCGGCGGCGACGAAGGAGAAGAGCACCAGGCTGTTGAAGACCTGAACCATGGTGAGCACCCGGAGCAAAGGCAGGGCCATCAGGCCGTTGGACAGATTCAGGGTGTGTCCCCAGAGGGACGTGCCGTAGGGGTAATGGATGTAGGAGGTATGGAAGGGTGACTGATGGAGTTGGGTCAAGGCCCTGTCTATCCACCACAGGTTCCAAACGTTCTGGAGCCCGTCGCCCGTATCCCCAAAGAAATGGGTGGAAAACAGAAGGATCAGAGGATAGGTTAGAAGGGAGAAGGCCAGCAGATAGAAGAAAGCGGGGATCAAGAGCATCTTGAGCAGGGCTGAGCTGTAGCGCTGGAGGACGCCGCTGGGCATGGTTCTATTCCTGATCCCTCTCCTTAGCAGGGGGATGCTGCCAGCCTCTCCTCCAACTTCCGCGGTGCCACTGCGGGACGGCAGAGGGCGCGGGTTGACCGGCTGGTAGGTAGCGGGCAACCGGCGCCAGTTTGGGTTATGACTGCGCCTTTGTCAATGTCGCCGCCCCACTCTCTTGGAACTGCAGACTGAGATTGCACCATAAGGGGAAGCGGGCTTGATAAGGGTGAAGGGATGTGTCAGCAACTTGGGGACGGCTGCCTGGAAACCGTCATTCCCGCGGAAGCGGGAATCCAGCCTCCC
>JAJZQR010000032.1 GCA_021806765.1 Chloroflexota bacterium
ACTACGACTTCCGGGAGCACGCCGCCATGTTCAAGGTCCGCTCCGACCGCACCGACTACGGCGTGTGCGTGCTGCCCCACCGGTGGGAGACGGCGGGCGAGGGAGTAATGGACCCCGACAACCCGCTCAGGCGGTATCTGGAGGGTCCGAAGAACGAGGGACTCTGACTGGGGTAGGGGCGCACCTGCGTGTGCGCCCAGGGTGCCGTTCGTAGCACCGTGAGAGAGGATGCAGTCAGCTTCGTTCCTGCTGCGCCGCCGGGAGCGCGGGCGTTCGCACGACAGCCACCTATTGGGCACGCATCGTGACGTTCAAGCACCCAGTCATGCGTGGCAGGGAGGTGCAGGTGCAAAGAGCGCTGCGCGAGCCTACGCAGGTGCGACGCAGCACTCGTGATCCGTCGGTGCAGCTTTACTATGCGCCGGATCCACCGTATCACGTCTGTGTGGTGGTAAAATGCCTCGACGGTGAGGGCTTTATCGTGACGGCCTACCGCACCGATGCCATCAAGGAAGGGGAACCGCTGTGGCCACGCTGAAGGTTTACTACGATGCCGAAGGAAGGACGCTCACCGTGTGGTTCGACGACCCGGAGAAGGAGTTCGTCGCGGAGGAGGTCGGGGACGAGGTGATCCTGATCAAAGACCGCATGGGTCGGGTGATCGGCTTCGAGCGATTGAACTATGCCGTCGCCCCCGACCAGGCCATCGAGGTGGACGCGGTGGCCGTGTAGAGCCCGCCTTGCAGCAACATACACGTGGTGGTAGACTCGGCCCTGCTCCGCCGGTGCCGCCGAGAGATCCTCTCCCGACCCACACAGCACGAAGAGGTAGCCTTAGGTTGTCGTCCTATGCCATCAGCTTAGCTCCTCAGGTAAGAAAGGCCCGCCGCTGGCTGCCGGGCACCGGCGACCTGTCGGTGGACTTCCTCTGGCTGCTGCTGGCGCTGACCCTGGTCCGGGGCGTGATCTACGCGCTGCTGAACCCGCCCTTCGCCTCCCCCGACGAAAAGCCCCACCTGCAATACGTCGCGAACCTGGCCACCGCAGGCGCCTCGGGGCCGCGAGGTACTGAGGGCGGCCAGCCAGTGCCTTACTACGCCCTGATGGTTCCGGCCTACTGGCTCACGGCCGGCCAGGCAAAGGAGGTGCAGGACCTGGCGATCAGGTTGGCGTCCTTGGCATTCCTCCTTGGCATCGTGCTCTTCGCCTGGCTCGCCGGGCGGAGACTGGCGCCGACCGAGCCCATCGTACCCGCGATCGCCGCCGCCTTCGTCGCTCTGCACCCCCAGCTGGCCTACATCGGTGCCTCTGCCAACAATGACAACGCCGCCAACCTCATGGCGGCCGTGCTAACCTACTTGGGAATCTCGCTGCTTTCGTCTCCCATGAGCCGCTGGACAATCCCGACTACCGCGCTGGCTATCGGAGCAGGGATCATGACCAAGGGTGCGATCGTGCCAGTACTGGCCCTTGTCTGTCTGGTGCTGCTGGCCCGGATCGTCCAGAAGATCGTGAAAGCCGGTCCGCGACGGGCGGCCATCTATTCCGCCGCTGCGGTTCTGGTAGCACTGCTGGCGCTCAAGACGGCAGCGGGGGCGGCCACCGTGGGCAAAGCGTGGTGGTTCATCAGCTCCCATGACTGGTCGCGATTGGCTGAGCCTTTCCAAGCGGGCGCCGCCGCTGCCCTCTCATACGAATTCAGCAGCTTCTGGGCAGCCTTCATTGCGGAGTCGGTGCGCCCTTCACCAATCTGGTACGCTGTCCCCACCACCGTCGCGACCGTGGGTCTGGCCACCACCGTTTTCCGAGTGCTGTTGAGCTGGATCCAGAGGCGCGGGCAATCAACACGGCAGACGGTCGTCCTTGGCTTCCTGGCAGCCATGCTGGTAGCTCAGTGGGTCACCATTTACCTCGTCTACGCCTGGTCCTCCGACGACCAATGGCGCATCTTTTCACTCCAGGGGCGATACCTCTTCCCTGCGCTCGGACCGCTGGCACTGCTGACCGCTTACGGTGTGGGCTCACTTCCTGAAGGCCCCTTCCGACCGTGGGCCTACCCCACGCTCGTCGGATTGCTCCTGGTCTTCGATGCCGCCTCCATGATCGCCCTGCTGGCCTATCGCAGCTGGTCGTTCAGCAGTACGTGGTGAGTGAAGCTGTGCTGTCGCCCTCACGAGGACTCCCGGAAACGGACCGGGCTAGCTCGCTAACCGATCACATCCACATGTCCAGCCACGCCTCAAACATCAATACGTCCCAGATGTAGTAGTGCCAGTTGCGCCTCCCGGACAGGTGCTCCGTCCACTTCTGGCGAATGGGAGAGGGATCAAAGAAGCCTTCCTGGCGCAATCGCCGTTCATCCAGTAGCCCCTCCGCCCACTCCCGCAGCGGGCCACGCAGCCAGCTGTCGATAGGCACGCCGAACCCCATCTTCGGGCGCTCGATCAACTCCCTGGGGACGTACCGATACAGCAGTTGTCGCAGGATCCATTTCCCCTGCCCGCCCCGCACCTTCATGGAGAGCGGCAACCTCCAGGCGAACTCCACCACCCTGTGATCCAGCAGGGGGACTCGCGCCTCCAGACTCACCCCCATGCTCGCCCGGTCCACCTTGACCAGGATGTCGTCGGGCAGATAGGTCACCGCATCCAAGAACATCATCCGCTGTGTTGTGTCCGGCAACTTTGCCCACTGACTGCTGTCTGTGAGAGCCGTCGGAGGTTCGCAAGAACCGCACACGAGTGAGTCCGGCTCTTTCCAGTGAGAGACCAGGCCCAGGTACATAGCCTCGGGCGAGTCCATCGCCAGGATCTCGGCCATCTTGTGAAGCTTGTCACCCGGCTGCCGCTGCTGAATAGCCTTCGGAAGAGCCGGACCAAGTCCTCGAAAGGTGGCCTCCCACAGCTGAGGAGACACCGCCGTCAGAACTGAAGCTGCCACGCTCCTGATGGGCCGGGGCACGCGTCCAACTTGCCGCCACAGCTCCCGGCCCCAGAAGTACCGGTTGTAGCCAGCGAATAGCTCGTCCCCGGCATCACCTGATAGACTCACCGTCACGTCGCTTCGAGCCATCCTCGACACCAGGAAGGTGGGGATCTGGGAGGAGTCGGAGAAGGGCTCGTCGTAGAGATCGGGCAGCAGCGGGATGACCGCCATGGCCTCCTCGGGCGTTACGTACAGCTCCGTGTGCTCGGTGCCCAGATGCCGCGCCACGGCCTTGGCATCTTCCGCCTCGTTGTAGCCGGCATCGCGGAAGCCGATGGTGAAGGTCTTCACCGGGCGTCCACTCTGAGCCTGCATCAAGGCGACCACCGTGGAGGAATCCACTCCACCCGACAGGAACGCCCCGAGAGGCACATCTGCCTCCATCCGGAGCTTGACCGCATCCCGCAACAGAGCATCCAGGTCGGCCAGCACCTCCTCCACCGATCCCTTGAAAGGTTGGGCAACCCCACGTTCTGCGACTTCCTTGGCAGACCAATAGGGGACTGGTTGTGGTTGGCTCCCCGCACCCTCGCCATGGACTGTCAGCACAGTGCCGGGTGGGAGCTTCCGAATCCCCTGGTATATGGAGTAGGGAGCCGGAATGTAGTTGTGTCGAAGGTATAGGGAAAGAGCGTCTCGGTTGATCTCCGGTTCGAAAGCGGGATGGGCACGCAGGGCTTTCAACTCGGAGCCAAACAGGAAGGTACTGCCCATCCAGCCGTAGTAAAGAGGTTTCTTCCCGAGGCGATCGCGCACCAGGTGGAGAACCCGCTCCTTCCGGTCCCACAGGGCAAAGGCGAACATGCCGTTGAACCGCTGAACCGCTGCCGTCACCCCCCATCGGGTAATGGCGGCCAGCATCACCTCAGTGTCGGAATGCCCCAACCAGCGGCCCGTAGCCTCAACCTCTAGCTCCTTCCGCAGCGCCTCGAAGTTGTACACCTCGCCATTGAAGATGATCACATACCGTCCCGATGCGGAGGTCATCGGCTGATGGCCTTTAGGTGAGAGATCGACGATGGAAAGGCGGCGATGGCCTAGACCGATACCTGCTTCCGCATCGATCCAAGTCCCCGCATCGTCCGGCCCCCTATGTTGGAGGGTATCGCGCATCGACGTGACTGCTGCCAGAAGCTCCAGTTCGGCCACGTCGCCTGACGCCTCCAAGACCCCTGCTATGCCACACACCTAATGGATTCCCCCGCCCGGAGGGATCACAGCTTCCGGCTTGCGCTGGACCCGCCGATGGAATCGGATCATCCATCGTCTCAAACCCGCTTTCTCGACAGCCACGAGCCCCCCCAAAATGCCGATTGCAGCCAAAATCATAACGTGCCCGTATCGCATTCTATAAAGAGCACCAACGTTAGGAGTGGCGATGCCGTAAGTCACTATTGAGACAGTACAGAAGACCAAGACAATCCATGCCTCTATACGACATCGCCAGCGCCAGATGGAATAGGGCAACAAGAGTAGGGCCAGGTAAACGCCGATCATTTCCAGTTCTGATACTCGCCGCATCGCCGTACTGGCATTTGAGGAACCACGTTCAAACCACTGACTAGGGAACGGCGCCAAGAATGCAATTTCGGCCGCTCGAGGCAGATAGCGGAGCACTTGTGAGACGTCGTGAAAACGAACATCGATATCAACGTTGCTCGCCGCATCGGGATAGGTGGTCCGAAAATCATCCCGAACGGTGGCCAAGGCATAGAACTTGTTTTCGATGAAGGACGGCAGCAATTCGGAGGGCCGCCACAGAGGCTCTGGTAGACTGTCCACACTCTGAGGGGCAGCGCCAGCCGTGGCACGCGGCAGTGGCAGCCCAGCCGAGGGCGGAGGGGCAGCGCCAGCCGTGGCACGAGGCAATGGTAGCCCTGCGGTGGGCGGAGGGGCCTCCCTCTCGATACCACCCCTCGTGAAGGGCGTCATCGCGAAGACTGCTACCCATACCAGCAGCACGCTGACTGCCGTGCTGGCCCAACCTGACCTGTTCCGGCGCTTCCAGACAGGAAGCACAACAGTCGTTAGCAGGGCTAGGAGAACCGCTACTCCCTGCATGATCTGCACTACGTATGGACGCATCAACCAGACGAGGATCACGCCAGAAACGAGGCACAGCAGGGCCTGAGCCAAGTGGCGCCAATCGCTGCGCCACGTGTTGACTTGTGCCATCAGTATCCAACCGTACAGAAAGAGAAGAGTGCCGGCAATCGTGTAGCCATCCTTATGAAGCTGGGCGTACCATGTCATCGAAGACGGATAGAGCATGAAGGGCAAGGTTGCCCAAATTGCCAAGCGCCAATTGGGCATGAAGACCTGCACAATGCTCAGCAGGACAATCCCTGAAGTAGCCTGAAGAGCCGCATTAAGCGGAACGATAGTCCACGGAGCGGGAACGGTAAGCGCGTATATGGCGCCCGCTATTCCAGAGGGAGCCTGGCCCTCCGGGCGCAACTCCCAGGCTGACCAACCCTGGCCCCGTATCTTCTCTGCCAGGTCGACGGCGATACGGTGGAACTGCAGCCAGTCACCCCCTACGAGCAAGCCTTGCCCCCCATTCCAAGAAGGGATGACGTAGGGCAGTATGACCAGTTGTACTAGCCACGCCACGGTGGCTGTAAAGGCGAAGAAGGCCAGCCACAGGCGCAGCACCGGTGCCCGATCTTCAACCCCACCCTCCCCAGTACTCACTCTCGAACGTTCCTTTCTGGATCAACCAGCGCATCAGCCGCCATTATTTGTGTCGAGGGGTGGTTTGCGACTACCAGTACGACCGAAACCTCTCCAACGCATAGCCTGCTCTCCGAACAGCCGGCAACAGTACCTTCTGCCTCGCGGTGAAGGATAGCCCTGCTCGCTCTGAGTTGGAAAGGAGGAATCGCAACAGGGTCTCCTTGAAGGATCCACCCAGTTCGTTGAGGCAGTCGGCAGCATCTGCCGCACTCGCAGCCGCCAGCCATCCCCAGAGGAGCCCTCGTAGACGCAGCCCACTAACACTCGCTTCAAGGTCCTGCATGAACTGGCGCTCTTCCGGAAACCGCGAAGCAAACTCAATACAATAGTGGTTGAACACTTCCGTTCGTAGGGTGACGAAATCCCGAGAGGATATCCGTTGGGAAAACTGCCCTTCGTGAACCCGCATTCTCATCAATGGCGCAGTGAGGAGCGCCACGTCCCACTGTTCCGCAACGCGCATCAGGATCACGAAATCAGAAACGCTCACATTCATTGACTCGTCGAAGGGGCTGGCTCCCAGAGCAGTTCGGCGAAACACCACACTCTGCATAGGAAACACATTCACGCCCAACCGTGCCAGAGTAGCGATGTAACGGCGACCGGACCAAACGTCATCCCGGCGGATGATGCGCCGCTCTCCCACCAGCTGATCGCGAGCATCTATTACATAACAGTTGCTTCCCGAAAACCCAGCCTCCTGATTGCGTTCCAGCATGGACACGTGTGACTGCAGAAAGTCAGGTTCGTACAAATCATCATCGTGGAAGAAGGTAAGGTACTTACCCTTCGCAGCGTCTATCCCCCGCGAGAAGTTCGCAAACATGTGGAGACGCTGTTCGGACCGCAGGACTCTTGCGCGCGGCTCCTCCTTCACATAGAGATTGATGATCTCCTGTGCGTCGGCGGGGCACGCATTGTCGAGAATCAGCAGTTCGCTGTTCGCATAGGACTGAGCGCGAAAGCTATGCAGAGCCCCTCGGAGCGTATGAACGCGGCCTATTGTAGGTATGCAAACGGTTACTAATGGTGGAACGGCCATTCTCAAGGCTTATGGTGTACCCCATTGTCAAGACAGTTTTCGGGCAGGTTTTTGCTAAGATCCTGGGCCTAGCTTAGGGGCCCATCCAGTTTTGACAGGGTACACTATGCCCACTTTGCCCAGAACCGACGTATCGATTGACAAGCATACATCTTGTGATCACTTGGTCCATGTTCTGAAGTCCTCAGCAGCATGTACCTCTCTCGGAAACCCATGCTGCGAACTGCGCTATGTCCGCCACGTGATCGACGCGCTTCAACCCCGGCCAGCTCGCCCGCCTTTGGTCGCGCTTCCCTCGCATCAGGAGTCTGGGAAACGCCGCCACGTACTTCCTGTTGAAGGGGGACATACTAAGCCCTAGCCAATCCCCCAGGGTCAAAGCTCGGCTTCGATTCACTACATCTCGAATCGAAAGGGCACCTACTCTGAACTCCAGGTACCACGCAAACACCTGGTGTCGGACGTAATCCACTCTACTGATTGAAACACCAGGCAGCTGCTCCCTATAGTTGGTCTGCAGCAGGTTAAGCCAGCGATACATCGAGTTAATCATCTCGTTGCCAGGCAGGTGACCTGGGAAATGGGAGTGTGAGCCGAGGTACTCCATCCCTTGGTCCTGCTTGCCGCTGTAAGCGTAGTGGCCGAACGACTTTGGCGAGACCCCAACGACGACCAGCTTCCTAGGCAAGAAGACGAAACTGTCGGCCAGCAGTAGCAGGGAATTGAGCGCGTAGTGGTCTGGAAATGGGGGGCGAAACATGCCGCCCGGTATAGAATCTGCTGCCCGCCGCGAAACGAGGGTGAGTTGCATGTTTAGAGGAAATCGAACACGAAAGCGAAACATGTCACGCACAACGCCTTGCCGAAGACTACGGGACATTGGACCAGCCGAAAACTCGGGCCCGAATCGAAAGTGCGGGTCCGCATAGTAGCTACTGGCGTTTCCCGCGATCGAATTGGGAAAAGCGTACGTATAACCATTGTAGGTAATGCAGTCCGGGTTATGGTACTCATCGATGACTCGATCGACCGCAGAGAAATAGCCCGGCAACAGATAATCATCATCGCCCATCATCAGCACGTAGTCGCCGCTGCTAGCCGCCAGAGCGGCGTTCCAGTTGTCTGTGACAGAAAGAGGCATTTCCGACCGCACATACTTCAGGCGAGAGTCAGACCGGAATTCCGCAAGAATGGCTCCCGTCTCGTCAGTGCTAGCATTATCTGCCACGACCATCTCCACATCCGAACGGCACAGAGAGAGCACGGATTTGATGCAGTCTCTCAGAAATCGCCCCCCGTTCCTCGTGGGCAAGAGAACAGAAAACTTCACAGGTCCTTCACCTTCTGAAAGATAACCGTGTAGGCGCTGCCCTTGAGTGACTGGCGCTCGAACGGATACCAGATCTTGCTGAGCACCAGGCCGCAGCCCCAGCCGAACATCCGGAGGAAATGCTGGCGAGTCAGGTTCATTAGTGTGCGTTGCCAACCGAAGGCATTCCAGCTGGCCGCTCCCTTATCGGAAGAGGTCAGCAACACAGGCTTCAGCCCACGCCTCTCCATTTGACCAATCAGCAGTTCAACCGGTATGAGCTGCAAGTGTCGCGGGGCATCAATATGGGGCCAGCGATAACCTAACAGGCGAAACTGCAGTGCCTCAGGATTAGGCGTTGCGATCAGCAGCACCCCGTTTGGTGTCAGACGCTCGACCACACCATCCAACAACTTCCAGGGATCCTGGAGATGCTCTATCACGTGCCACAGGGCAATGACACCTTTCGGTCGAACGCCGCTCAACGCATCGACGGGCGTGCTGCTCTTGACCACGTCCACTCCGACCACTTCTCGCAGGTAGCCGCAGCAGCGGTCGTCCATCTCGATGACTTCGACACAGAAGCCAGCCTCCTTCGCCATATGGGCGAAGACGCCGTAGGCAGGGCCGATTTCTAGAAGATTGCCGGATGGCACAAAGCGTTGCACTAGTTCTATCTGGTAACGCTGTTTCTCCGCGATGGCATGCAACCTGTCAATGGACGGTGGAATCGTGTAGTAGTCCTCAGGATAGTAAATGGACAGATCCGAAGGGACCGGATGCAAGAAGAGGAGCCCGCACATTGGACAGCCGTAATAGTCAAAGGTCTCTTGGGTGATTGACCTGTTGAAGTCCTGTGTCGTGAAAGCCTTGCTTGCGGATCCGCCACAGGATGGACACAATGCTTTATTGCTCGTCATGGCATCTGTTGACCTCTTCTGTGGCTGCCTGCGGCATCCACAACGGATCGTCGTGGGTCACGAGGGTAGGAATCAGTGCTCACTCTCCGAGAGGAGGCACCACAGATCGCCTGTCTAGGATTTCTGAGAGTTCAGGCCCGTCGTGATCCGCCTCGAAAGCACCAGGATGTCCTTCCGCAAGGTTGCATCCAGGGCTGCAAAACCGAGAATCGCGTACAACAGCCCAGCGATGACACAAACAAGCGCCACAGCGACCTCTCCGCCTTGAGATCGGACAAGATGCGCTGCTCCCCATGCAGTAGAAAAGACGGCCGCGCCCACAAAGAGGAATGGGAACAGATTCTGATTGAGCCAGGCCCAGACACTGGCATTCAGGATCTGCCACTGCACCAAGGGCAACAGGGTAAACAGGTAGTACAGATTGAGCAGGAGCCAGGCAGCAGCCGCGCCCATCATGCCAAATCGGAGGATAAGCAAATAGAGGCCTGGAACGTATATCACCGCAGCGACCAAGTTCACAAGCAGGGGCAGCCTTGTATTGCCTGTAGCGACCGACAGGGTATAACTAACGGAAACCGACGAGTTGAGCAGGAAACCCACGGCCAGGACCGCCAAGACGAGGTAGGACCTTCCGCTAGCATCAGAGGAGACCCAGATCCGCAATAGGTCCCGGCCAAAGAAGACGAACACGCAGGTCGGCAGAGTCAAAACATAGATCAACCCCTGGGTCGCCTTTACATAGCGAGCCGCAAACTCACTGTCTTGACACGTCGCATAATCGGTTGCTAGAGCAGGCAATACAGCTGAGGTCACGAATCCTTGGATGACTGACACGCTCATGACGACATTCATGGCCAACGAGTAGTAGCCGACATCTTCCAGTGGTAGCAGTCTGCTCATGAGCACCCTGTCAGCTTGGGTAAAAATCAAAGCCAGAATCGAGACCAGGTTCATGCTGAGCGAAAACCGCCATATATGACGTATCACGCACACAGAGATGCGTGGCCGTGGTGAGAGCCCCGGTAGCAATCTGAAAGAGGCCAGCGCATACAAAGCCACTTCGACGATAGCCGAAATCGCAGTCCAGACCAGGAAAGCGGTCAAGTCGTGGGTTATCAACAGTACTGCAAAGCCGCCACCCAGTTTGAGCACCACGGCCGAGGTCCTCAACACGTTGAAGGCAACCAACGCCTGCAGCCCGGTGATTATCCCACCGTAGAACCCTACCGGCCACCGGAGTGCAACCGAGAAAGCCAGAATCTGCATCCCGAGCTGGGCAGTCTCTGAGGAGAGAGTTCTCAAGTTGAGCCAATGCTGGGCAATCCAGCCAGCGCCGGCAAACAGGCTGGCACCCAACACCAAAGCGACCAACCAGTACAGTGTAGCCACCGTCTGGCTCAACTCCCTGCTGGTCTCGCGACCGACAGAAGTGTCTCTTGCCACCTCCCGGATGACAGTGGTTGAAAGCCCCAGATCGAAGACGCTGAAGATGACCTGCAGTGATGCCAATAGGCTTAGCAGTCCGAATGCTTCAGCCCCAAGAATGTGGATCTGGTAGGGGACAATGATCAAGTTTAGCAGGATGGTGAGGGTGCCACCAAGGGTGTTAGCGAGAATGTTGCGACGGACCACTAACTGTGCTCACCCATCCAATCTATCGACTGTCTCAACCCACTCTCCAGCGAGTATCGAGGACACCAACCAAGCGCACGGAGCCGAGTGTTGTCGCCACAGACAAACATGGGCTCCCAGTCACGGTAGGGTAACGCACCGAACTGGATCAAGTCGGGGCAGCCTACCAGCTCTCCAATGGTTCGCATCAACCTCCGCATTGTCGTGGGCTCGCCTGAACAGACATTGTAGACACCGTTACCATCCCGCTCCATGATGGTGCAGAGCGCGGAAGCAACATCCTCCACGTGCAGGTAGTCCCGTACCTGCTCGCCTTCAGTTGCCAAGAAGGGCTGCGATCTCATCAAGGAGCGAATCAGGGCAGGCACAACGCGCCGCTCGTCCTCATAGGGCCCATACAGATAGAAGAGACGCGCCCAGGCGAACTTAATCCTGGCAGCGGCGGCCATCTGTTGCCCGATGAGGTTCATTGACAATTTGGTAGCGGCGTAGATCGTCGAAGGACGGGGCGGACTATCCTCACGAAGAAACCCCAAGTCCGTGTCATACTCGGCACAAGTGCCCGCCATCACCACTTGACGGCAGCCCGTCTCAATCAGCACCCTCAGTAGGCCAAGACTGGCAACAAGAGAAGGGACGTTCTCTGGGGAACAAAGATACTTGCCCGGTTCCGCATACCAAGCAAGATGAATGCAACCCTCAGGCCTCCATGCGGTTATCCTATCCGCCACGTCCCATGAGTTCCGAAGATCGCAGAAGAGCACGGTCAGCCTGTCGGCAACGTCACGCAAACGTCGTAACGGGTCGCCAGGAACAGCCAACGCGGCCACCCCGTGCCCATGGGCAAGCAACATGCGTGTCACGTGTGACCCAATGAACCCTGATGCGCCGGTGACTAGGACTCTCATCACACAATCTCACTGGTGGACTTGGCATCAACGGGTGCCAGCTCTAGGCGAAATCAGGATGACTCCGATCACGCTCCGACATAATGGGGACCGGCAGCGGCCACTGAATCCCAAAGGTGGGATCGTCCCATCGAACTCCTCTGGCACACTCCGGGTGGTAGAACTCAGACATCTGGTAGAAGACCTCGGTGTCATCCAATAGGGTCTGGAACCCGTGACCGAAGCCCTCAGGAATGTAGAGCATTCGGTGGTTATCGGCGGTCAACTCGACAGCGATCCATTGTCTGAAAGTGCGTGAGTCGCGACGCAGGTCCACTACTACATCATATATGGCTCCCGAGGTGCAACGCACCAACTTAACCTCTTGGTAAGGTGCGGCTTGAAAATGGACCCCACGTAGAGTACCTTTCCTTCTATTGAAGGATATGCTGCATTGGGCTAAGTCCGAGACAAGCCCCTGCGCTTCGAATTCCCGTCGACACCAGCTGCGAGAAAAGAAGCCCCGTTCATCCTCGAGCATCTCCAAGTCGACTATGAAGACACCCCTGAGTTTGGTCTCGGTGAAGATCATGGCAGCTCATCCTCTGCAAGGCACACTGAGTTCAGACTATTCTCAATTCCGGAATCGGAACAATGAACTTGCCACCTTGCGAACGATACTCTGCCTGCTGCGCCAGAATCTCATCGGCGAAATTCCAGGTGAGGAGCAGCGCATAGTCAGGCATGCTCTCCAGAAGCTTCTCCGGCGGAAAGATCGGCAGATGCGTACCGGGAGTGTAGCGCCCCTGCTTGACAGTGCTCCGATCAACCACAAACTCCAGGGTTTCCGGCCCAATCCCTAAGTAATTCAGAAGCGTACTCCCTTTTGCCGAAGCGCCATAGGCGGCAAGCCGCTTGCCCTGGCTTTTCAACTCACCTAGCAGGGAGCGAAGGCCTCTCCGCAACCGATCAACCCTGGTCCCGAAGCCTTGGTAGAACTCCGCCCTACCAACATTCCACCGCACCTCCGCCTCAAGCATCTCCTTAACCGCCGGTGCTGGGCCACCAATCCCGGGTTGCTCGCCTATGGCCTTACCGACGAAGATGCGCAATGTACCGCCATGTATTGCCAGATGTTCAACATCGGTGATCAGCAGGTTGTGGCGACGGAATAGGCGATCCAGCGCAGTGAGCGAAAAGTAGCACAGGTGCTCATGGTAAATGGTGTCGAATTCCACGTGGTCTATCAGATCCTTGACGTAGGGCACCTCGATTACCGCTACCCCATTGTCCCTGAGCAACATTCCAATACCCGCGACCACACCGTTCAAGTCAGCCACATGTGCCAAGACATTGTTAGCATGGATAACGTCGGCTTGATAGCCCTGCCGCACGAGTTGTCCCGCGAGTTCTTGGCCAAAGAACTCGCACAGCGTCCGAACGCCTCGCTCGCGTTCCGCGATCGCTGCTATGTTCTTCGCTGGTTCGATACCCAATACGCGAACGCCATGGTGCCGATAGTACTGGAGCAGGTATCCGTCGTTGCTCGCGATCTCTACAGCGAGGCTGTCACCATCAAGGTGTCGTTCGGATACCAGCCGATCAGCTATACTCTTGGCATTCTGCAAGGTGGTGTCGGCAAAAGATGAGAAGTACAGGTACTCCCGGAACAGCTTCTCTGGGGGAACCGTCTCTGTGATCTGGACCAGCGTGCAATGAGGGCAGAAGACCAATTCAAGAGGATAAGTAGCTTCAGGCAGACCAAGCTGGTCTTCCATCAGTAACGAATTGGCCAGAGGCGTGCGCCCCAGCGATAGGATCGGTGCGAGATCCGTCTCGCCGCAGGATCGGCATGTGATTACGGGTTCACTCATCTAGATACTCCTAGGAAAGCCTCATACCAACCAATCGTTTGGCGAAGCCCTTCGTCCAGCGTGAACAGCGGTCGCCAACCCAGAAGTTGCCTAGCCTTGCTGGCGTTCAAGTACTGGTGACGAATCTCGTTAGTGGCTTGGTTGCGAACGCAGGGTTTCAGATCGGATCCCATGAGCCCAAGAATTCGTTCTACCAATTGGAGGACCGTGACCTGGGTCTCGTTGGAGAAGTTGAAGGCTTGGCCCTTCAGATCTAGGTTTTCTGCCAATCGCTCGGCCAGCAGTATGTAAGCAGCCGCGCCGTCTTCGACGTAAAAGTAATCTCGCACGTACTGACCATCGGAACGGATAACGGGAGGCTCTCCCCTCAGCACTGACCGGATTGTCCCAGGAACGATCCGATTCCAGTTGAGGTCCCCACCTCCATAGAAATTGCCGCAGCGGGTAATAGCCACCGGGAGACCGTAGCTCACGGCATAAGCCTGCGCAATCAGATCAGCGCAGGACTTGCTCGCGTCATACGGGTGTCGCCCCTGGAGAGGGATGTCCTCATCATACGGCAACTCCTCGTGATCGCCGTAGGCTTTGTCTGAGGATGCCAGCACAATCCGTCTAACCGAGGGGCTTCGGCGGCATGCTTCTAGCAGCGCCCAAGTCCCACCGATGTTCGTCTCGAAGGTGGACACCGGATTCCGGTTGGCAATCCCCACAATAGTCTGCGCAGCCAGATGCATTACTGTGTCGATCTCATATTCACCCAGAGTGCGCTCCAATAGGGCCTGGTCACGCACGTCGCCGCGCACGACCTTGGTGTGCTCGATCAAGCGGGTCCGCACCAATTCCGATTGAGGTACCCAATCACGCACCAGACAGACTACATCAGCGCCAAGGTTGATCAGGCGACGCACCAACGAACTACCTACAAGTCCGCTAGCACCGGTCACCAGCGTCGGTCGATCGAGCCAGAAACTGGTCACTCCCACACCTTCCAGGGCGCACGTCCCTCTTGCCACAAGTTCTCTAGCAAGCGTTTGTCCCGTAGGGTATCCATGCACTGCCAGAATCCGTCATGGCGGTAGGCAGCCAACTCACGGTCACGAGCCAGTTGCTCAAGTGCATCTGCTTCCAGGCTGCTGTGATCACCGCTCAGACAGTCAAAGATGCTCGGCTCAAACACCAGGAACCCACCGTTGATCCAGCCTTCCCCGATCTGAGGCTTCTCGGTGAAACTCGCCACCAGGTTCCCATCGAAGACGATCCCTCCAAATCGAGCCGGTGGCCGGACTGCGGTGACAGTGGCAGCACGCCCATGACCGCGGTGAAACTCCACCAGTTTGCGCAAGTCAATGTCACTGACACCATCCCCATAAGTAACCATGAAGGTTTCATTCTTCAGTAAGCTCTCGAGGCGCTTGATGCGCCCTCCGGTATTCGTCTCTAGGCCCGTGTCTATCAGATGCACGATCCAGTCTTCGCACCCCTTCTTGCGCATTTCCACTCGGCCCGAGGAAAGATCGATGGTCATGCTACCGTTGAGGTTGTAATAGTCCAAGAAAAAACGCTTTATGAAATCGCCCTTATATCCCAAGGCGATAAAGAACTCTCTGAAGCCGTAGTGGGCATAGTGTTTCATGATATGCCAGAGGATCGGTCGGCCACCGATCTCAATCATCGGCTTAGGCCTCACCTCAGTTTCTTCAGCCAGGCGTGTACCCAACCCACCGGCCAAGATGACCACTTTCATCACAGTCTCCTGATCAGCGGCAGAACCCGCGAAGCTTGGACATGGCGCCGATCCTGCCAACCGCTACCGAAACTCAGCACGGATCCGCAGCTGTGGAAAACGGCGGGCTGGAGTTGTCGTTACTCCCGGCATTCCAGCCCGAGTCCAGCGGAGCGATCCTCCTGTAGGGGAGCCCCCTAGCGACACATTCTCGCACCACGGCCTCCAGATGCTCTGCGTGTCTGCCGGAAAGAGCAATCACTACCCCATCCGCCTCGTGGTCGTCGAGCAGGGGCCCCAGCATTGCTATGTCGCCCAGCACTTCAACGCCGGATACTCTGCGCTCTCGCCCTTCGCCATCCACAGTAACGAACCCGACGGGAACATAGTCGGGCAACTGGCCATCTTGAAACGCCCGCACGGCCACGGCTCCCAGGTCCCTGCTGCCCACGATAATGAGCTTCTTCCTCGTGGTCCCTCCAAGAGACTGGGCCAAGTGAGCTAGCAGCCGGAAAGACATCCTGGACACCACCACGAGCCAGGTGAACAGCAGCCAATCGATAACGAACACCGACCTGGAGTAGCCCTCGAACCCCCACAGCGCGGTCACCGCGGCCGCGCACAGCGCCGATCCAACTACACTCGCCTTGCTCAGCTGTACTACTTCAGGCAGTCCCACATATCTCCACACCCCACCGTATGCTCCCAGCAGCAGCAGGGCGGCCAGCTTCAAGGCCATGACGAAGGGCAGCGACTGGGTGAATTGCGCCAAGAAAGGCCCAGAGATGGTGCCCTCGAACTTCAGGAGATAGGCCCCGAGATAGGAGACGAAAACCAGCGCAAGATCCAGCAGCACCTCCGCCAGCCGCATCTTGTGCATCAGAGCCCCACCGATCACCGTGAGAGGGTGCCGGCCCTCCCGAATAGGAGCGATCTCCTCCTCGCGGTACATCTTCACCTGGGCCAGGTACACGCCGAACAGCACCAGTCCCACCATCAGCAGGATCAATAGCGCTATCGATACCAGCAGGTCCACAAAGCGTGTGCCCACCGCGAAAGCGCCAAAGACGGCGCTGATGGTGTAGAGCACCCAGACCGTCCACTTCTCGCTCAGTCCGAGGGCCACCAACCTATGGGAGGTGTGGTCGCGTCCCCCCTGGGAGATGGGTCGGCCATGGAGCTTCCGGACCACCGATACGAGAGTGGTATCGAACAGAGGCACCCCCAGCACCGCAATAGGGACTATCACCGTGAGGAGGATGCCCTGTGGTGTACCGTAGCCGCTGCTCAGCACCGCCAGACCGCCCACGGCGAATCCCAGGACCATGCTGCCCGAGTCCCCCATGAAGATGCTGGCCGGAGACGAATTGTACGGCAGGAAACCCGCGGTAGCTCCCACCACCAGGGCTCCCACCAACGCGGCTTCGCGGTTCGCCCCCAGCAACCCCATCGCCACCAGGACGGCGCCCGTCACGCCGGCGATGCCGGCACTCAAGCCGTCCATGTTGTCCAGCAGGTTGAAGGCGTTGGTGATGGCCACCAGCCAGAATACTGTCAACGGCACTGCCAGCACCTTGATCGGGACCCCATCGAAGACGACCCCACCGGCGCTCACGAGACTGGCAATGGCGATCTGCCCTACCAGTTTCTGGTAGGGCGCCAGCTTCACCAAGTCGTCCACGAGGCCCAGGGCAAAGATGCCGGTCAACCCGACGGCCAAGAGCAGAAGCCTGCTGCCTGATCCCGACGACAGCAGCAGCGGCGCCGTTATGGCCAGGTAGACGGCTATACCCCCGAGCAGCGCCGTCGGCTTCTTGTGCCATCGATCCGGGCGAGGCTGGGCCACGAAACCGTAGCGCCGGGCAAAGCCGCGCACCAGCGGAGTCGCAGCCGCCGAGATCGAGAAGGCGACAACTCCAGCCATCAACGGCAACCCGTAGGGCTCGAAGGCTGGCAAGGCTCTCTACCCTCCCCTGGTCATCACGAGATCTGAATAGACCGTCCTTATGTCGGCCACCAGCCGCTCCACCGAGTACTTGGGATAGACGGACTCCCGTCCCCTCGATCCCATGGCCCCCAGATCCTCTCTCGCGGAAAGAAGTCGGCACACAGCATTGGCCAGCGCCTGGGGATCCCTCGCCGGCACCAGCAGGCCATCTCGCCCGTCCGTCACCACGTCGCCGACGCCGCCCACGTTGGTCGCCACCACCGGCCTCCCCGCCGACATCGCCTCGATGAGCGCCACGGGCGACCCCTCGTTCAAGGAGGAGAGCACCACCAGGTCCAGGTCCGCGTAGACTTTCGGCAGGTCACGCCGCCAGCCCAGGAAGAGGACGCTGTCGCGGATCCCCAGATCGTCGACCTGCCGCTCTAGTTGATCTCTCAGTTCGCCGTCGCCGACGATCAGGAACCTCACCCCGGGCATCCGGTTGAGAACCAACCTGGCGGCTTGCAGAAAGTCGCCGTGCCCCTTGATCGGCACCAGCCTTCCAACGATCCCCACCAGGGGAGCTCCGGGGCCGAGACCCAACTCAGCGCTGAGCTGTCCGCGGTGCCCTTCAGTATCGACAAAGGGCTCCAGCTCGAGCCCCAGAGGCACCACCCTCATCTTCACCGGAGTCCCGATGCCGTACCCCAGTATCTCACCGCGCTGCTTCTCCCCCACCGTCAAGATCATGTCGGTGACCCGGCTGAGGGACCGCTCGATCTGGACGAAGAGTCGGGTCTTGACGGGCCCGAAGTAGCTGTGGAAGACGTGGCCGTGGTAGGTGTGCACCACGATGGGCACTCGAGCCAGACGAGCAGCCAATCTACCTACAGTCCCGGCCTTGGCCATGTGGGTGTGGACTATGGTCGGCCGCTCACGTCTGAGAAGTCGATACAACCCCCATAGGACGGCCAGGTCGCTCCCCGGCGAAATCTCTCGGCCCAGCCCCGGCGCCATGATGGGCGCCACACCTCTGGCCTTGGCCAGGTCGAGCATGTCCCCTTCCGAGGGCGCAGTGTACCCGCTGACGAGAACGGAGGAGAAACGATCGTCCTGCAGGGCTCGGGTCAGCAGTATCGCGTGGATCGCCGGACCGCCGATGTTCAGCCTGGTTATGATCCGGACTATCTTGGTCCTATGGTCGAGGGTTGGAGTTGGTGCCATTCCACCGTCAGACGGAGCCCCTCGCGAAAGCGCACTTTCGGTTCATATCTCAGCATCGACACGGCCTTGGACACGTCGGCCCGCGAGTGGCGCACATCCCCAGGGCGAGCGTCCGAAAAGACTGGAGCTTGTGCAGCGCCGAGCGTTTCGGTCAGAGCATCCACCAGGTCGAGCAGGCTGTAGCTCTCACCGCAGGCAACGTTGAAGATCTCGCCGCCGACGCCGGACACGGTCGCGGCGAGCAGATTAGCCTCCACGACGTTCTGGACGTAGGTGAAGTCTCGGGATTGCCGGCCGTCGCCGTAGATCATCGGGGCTTCCCCCTGCCCTATCGCCACTATGAATTTGGGTATCACCGCAGCGTATGGGGAGTGGGGATCCTGGCGGGGACCAAAGACGTTGAAGTAGCGCAGCGCCACCGCCTCCAAACCGTAGCCGATGTTGAAAGCCCGGCAGTACTGCTCCGCCGCCAGCTTGGAGACGGAGTAGGGCGACCTGGGCGCCGTGGGCAGATCCTCTCGCTTCCATTCCACCGGGGCGTCGCCATACACCGAGGAGGACGAGGCGCAAACCACCCGCCTCGCCCCGGCATCTCTGGCGGCCACCAGAACGTTCAGCGCCCCCGTAGCGTTGTTCTCGTGAGTAGTGATGGGGTCCGCGAATGAGCGTGCCACCGATGGGAGCGCCGCCTGGTGAAAGATGGTGTCCACTCCCCGCGCGGCCTTCCTCACACCGTCGAGGTCCCGAACGTCCCCCTCGATGATCTCGGCTTCCGAAGCCAAGTGCTCCAGATTGCTTCGGAAACCGGTGGAGAAGTTGTCCAGCACCCGCACGCGGTGCCCGTCCTTCAGCAGCCGTTCCACCAGGTGGGAGCCTATGAAGCCGGCGCCGCCGGTGACCAGGTAAGAGCAGGTCGACATCACAGCTTCACCACGTCGCCCGGGAAGTTCCGGGGCAGGGCATTGACGGTGTCGAACAGGAAGGTACAGGAGGCCGCGAGGCGATCGTAGTCCACGGCCTTGTGAGGTGTGACCACCACGCCGCAGTCTACCAGGCTACTGCCCAACCCCGCTTCCGACCTCAGCTGCCGGCCGGCCACGGTAACCTCAGGCACGTAGGGATCGTAGTAGGATACCCGCGCACCCCTGTCGATCAGGTTGGCCAGCACGTTCAGGGCGGCGGACTCCCGCAGGTCCGGCACGTCGGGCTTGTAGGTTACCCCCGCCACCAGGATCTTCGCCCCTTTCAGCTGCCGCCCTCGCTTCACCAGCTCTCGCTCCAACTTGTCGACCACAAAGGCCGGCATTCCGTCGTTTACCTTGCCGGCCGCCTCGATCAGCTCGGCGACCATTCCATGCTCACGGGCCACCGACTCCAGGTAGAAGGGGACGATGGGGATACAGTGGCCGCCCACCCCCGGGCCTGGATAGTGGGGCATGAAGGCGAAGGGTTTCGTGGAGGCAGCCTGGATCACCTCCCACACGCTGATGCCCATGCGATCGCACAGGATGGCCATCTCGTTCATGAAGGAGATGTTGATAAACCGGAAGGTGTTCTCCACGTTCTTGGACATCTCCGCCACTTCGGGGCAGGAGACGGGCCGGACCTCCCGCACGAACATGGAGTAGAACTGGGCCGCCGCCGTGGTGCAGCTGGGCGTGATACCGCCCACCAACCGGGGGATCAACTGGAGAGGGAACTGCTTATTGCCCGGATCGATCCGCTCCGGAGCGAAGGCCAGGAAGGCGTCCTCCCCGACGGTCAACCCCGCCTCCTCGATCACCGGCAGGAAGACCTTTCTGGTGGTCCCGGGAGGTACCGTGCTCTCCAGGAGCAGCAGCTGCCCAGCCCTCACCTTGCCGCGCAGGCCCTCAGCGACGCGCCGAACGAACTTCAGGTCGGGCTGTTTGGAAGGACCCAGGGGAGTGGGCACGCAGGCTACTGCGACGTCGGCATCCCGCACGAGGGCGAAATCCGTCGAGCAGCTGAAACGGCCTTCCCGCTGCAGACTCCGGAGCTCTTCCCCCGGCACATCGGGCGAGAGGCTGTCGCCCCGGGATATCCGAGCCACCTTGCCGGCATCGACGTCGATCCCCGCGACTCGGAAACCGCATTTGGCGATCTCGATGGCCTGGGGAAAGCCGGCGAAGCCGAGGCCGATGACGGCGACGGTAGCGTTGCGCTGGGCCAGCTTGGTGGTCAGCGCGTCGAGCGTCGTAGTGGCCGTGGAAAGCGATCCGTTACTCACCACGGAACCCTCCTGTAGATTGGTTAGATTCCGGCTGGAATCCGAGTGGGGGTCGATCTGAATGGCCGCATCTGTGGCACCCCGACCATCTCCAGGCGAGAGACACCGCCAATGAGCGCACAGCCAGCAAAGGGGAAACGGACCGACCCGACAACGGGGTGGGAAACGGCAGCCACGTCCTCGGGTCGCGAGCGATTATAGCACACGGCCAGGACGAAGTAAAACTACACACCTGCTTTCGATCAACATGGGAGCAAGGCTCTCGGTCAGGCCGCACATGACGCACGGCCGTCATCCTTCACAACGTTCGAAACCACGAAATGGTTCGGCCCATCCCTTCCGCCAATCCGGTCCTCGGCTCCCACCCCAACAGAGCCCTGGCCTTCGAGATGTCCGGCCGTCTCCTTTCCGGATCATCCTCGGGTCGTGGCTCGAAGAGCAGTTCGGAACTGGAGTTGCACAACTGCCGAATCAACTGCGCATACTCCAGGATGGTGTGCTCTTCTGGATTCCCCAGGTTGACCACTTCTCCCCGAAGCCCGTTCGCGAACATCAGCGAGAGGATCCCATCCACCAGGTCATCCACGTAGCAGAGGCTGCGAGTCTGGGAGCCATCACCGTACACAGTGACCGGCTGACCCGACAGGGCTTGCACGATGAAGTTGGGCACCAGCCGGCCATCGTTGGGATCGAAATGGGGGCCGTAGGTGTTGAAGATCCGAACGATGCGCGCGTCCAGCCCCCGGCTACGCACGTAGGTCATGGTGAGGGCCTCGGCAAAACGCTTGCTCTCATCGTAGCAGGAACGGATGCCCACCGGATTCACGTGCCCCCAATAGTCCTCCCGCTGCGGGTGCTCAAGAGGATCACCGTAGCTTTCGGAGGTAGAGGCCAGCAGGAAGCGGGCACCGCAGCGCCCAGCCGTTTCCAGCAGCTGGTGTGTGCCGAGAGAGTTCACCAGGGCGGTCTCCACGGGATGATCCAGGTACCCTCGGGGGCTGGCGGGACTAGCCAGGTGAAAAACGGCCTCAGCCTGGAGATCCAGAGGCTGCACAACGTCACGCTCCAGGAAAGAGAAGTCCGGACGCCCAAGAAGATGGGCCACATTACGCCGGTTTCCCGTGATCAGGTTGTCGACGGCGACGACTTCGTGGCCGTCATCCAACAGGCGAGAACACAGATGGGATCCGATGCAACCGGCGCCGCCGGTGACAACAACGCGCAAGGTGAACCTCCATGCGTCTCGAGACCAGATGGGCGATCAGGGCAAGCTGGAATGGAGGGATCGGAGAACCGACCGGCAGGGACTGAGTGGACTCCTTGGGGCCGCTAGCCGCTGGCCACGCCGAAGCTCGTGCATCAGTTTACTCCAGCAGAGGAAGAACGCCAAGTGCTCCCGACCAATACGTTGTTGCCGACAGGAGCGTGGCCCTCTATAATCGGCACCGTCCGCGCTGCTGTCAGGCAATCGCATGGGACTTCGATCCCAAATCTCCTCTCCCAAGCTGCCCGGCCATCTCGCCGTTCAGGGTGCGGAAGAGAGTCTCAATGCTCAAGAACTTTGCTGCGATCAGAGGCGCAAGGCACGACAAGCTGCAGCAGTTCAACGTAGGCACATCAACTACGGCATGGGATGCCTTGCCGTCGCCTGCCACCCTGCTAGGATGCATCGTGGCGTTCCTTCTGTTGGCTCTCGCAATCGTCTGCCGTGCGTATGCCCTTGCCCCGTCGACCAGTACCGAAGGTATCTTGGCCACTATCGTTGGTCTGGCCAGCCTGCTACTGGCCACGTTGGTCGTGCTTTTCGCCTGTGGACGCTATTCCCTGCGATACACGTTGGATAGCCAAATACTGACCGTACACTGGCTCTGGATGCGGGAGACGATACCGCTAGCCGGCATCGAAGCCATATTCAAGGGAGGACGGCTGGGAGACAAGGTTCGAGTCAAGGGTGTCGTGTGGCAGGGCTACCAGGTCGGGGTAGCGGAGGCGGAGGGGGTCGGGCATCTCAAGTTCTTTGGCACCAGCAGGGACCCGTCGGCAGCAATTATCGTGACCACCGCCCAGCGGGCCTACGCCATCACTCCAAAAGAGCTGGAGGGGTTCCGCAGTCGATTGATCGAGCATCTGGAAAGTATCCCTGAGGGGGAGACTGCGCACCCACCAGAGACCCACACTTCACCACCTTACTTGCCACCGATCTCACCTTTGGAGTTGCGTGGGGCGATGCGCTGGGCTGCATCGGTTGCCCTCTTGGCAGCTGTTCTATGGGGCATTCTTCAGCTGCCCATGGACGTGCCCGACACTAGCAGCCCCCCCAGCGGCAACGGCGTCGGGACCGCCAACAACTGGGCAGCCGTGGGACAAACCTTCGTGCCGAGCAGAAATGGTCTTGATCGCGTATCGGTGGTACTCGCCGTCGAACAGCCAACAGACCAGGCCGCGATCACTTTCAACATAAAGGCAACGCCCCTCGGTGAACCGCTGCGCACGATAAAGGAGCCGATATCGGCCCTACCCAAGGGCAAAGCTGGGGACATGCGCCCGGGAACCCTTGCCGAGAGATGGTATAGCTTCGATTTCGAGCCTATCGCCGACTCGGCTGGCCGTCGGTTGTACTTCTCAGTAGAAGGCAAGGATGTTCCCCGAGAGAACACTGTCAATGTACTCATGATGTACCACAACGGATACCCTCTGGGGGAAGCGTACGCTAACGAGAAGCCGCTCGATGCTCATCTGGTATTCCGGACGTACTCGCACGGTCGCCTTGCCGACATGCTGACCGTCCTGGCAAGCAACTTGGCCCACGCCAGGCCAGGGATTCTCGGCTACCCAGGCTTCTACCTCGCACTGCTGGCAACTTATGGGCTTCTTGCAGCTGCAGTGATCAGGTTGGTGAGGAGAATAGCAACTCACAACCCTGAGTAACGCACGCGGCAATCCGGCGTCCGGGAAGGCTTCGGGGTGTGTCCTCCGCACCCAGTTTCTTTCGGCTATTGCCAGGCATTGTAGCCACCGACAATCAGTGCTAACGAGGTCCAATCCACAGCCAGGAGGAACAGGGTCACTGCCAGCGCCCCCTGCCACCTCCACCCATTGGGGATGATTGCCGTCAATCCCCACACGAAGAAGAACGCTATCGGCACTATCGCCGGAAACAAGAATCTCCCCAGCATTATCGAGTAGTTGGGATTCCACATCGCCGACTGATCCACAGGCGCCACGAAGCTGTTCCACAGAATGAAACGCACGAAGGACATGAGCCATTCCGCGAGAATGACTCCGGCCATAGCCAGAAGCTGAAGGGCAAAGGGGCTTCGGCTGCTCTCCCTCATATGGCCGATGAAGCCCATCTTCCTGACTTTGATCCACCGCGTAACCAGACCAAAGGCCGACGCCAACCCGAGCGTCGCGAGCAGCCAGTACAGTGGGAAGGGCAGCCAGACAGAGTCATTGTAGAAGGTGGCCCAGAAGGTTCTAAACTGGAACGCGAAGACCGAAGGGTCAAGGCTCAAACCGGAAGAGTCTCCACGCGTCTTCTCCAGGCTGTCGACCATGAAGGTCCTTTCGACTGCCGGTCTTAGAGGACCCAGCAACAGGGCTACGATAACGGCGCCCCCCAGCAATGACGCCGTCAGGGTCGCCGCCCGCCTCCTGGTCATGCCCCACGAGACACCATTCACCACCAGGGCAAGCATCACCACCGCGATCACAGGCCAGGTTGTGGCTTTTGCACCAAGCCCCATCCCAATGAGAGCGAAGATGCCGGCTATGAGGCGGGGGGTGAAACCCGCCGCAATGCCACGCACCACTAGATAGATCATGCCCGAGGATGCCAATATTGCGAGGTTGTCGTTGTTGGCGGATGCGCCAATCAAGCCATAGGTGGGAACCAAAGCCACGAAGATCGCTGTTCCGTAACGGACAAGAGTATCCTTCGGGCGCAGCGTTCTGGCAGTCTTGTAAGCAAGAACCACAGTTGCTACAGTCATCAGCACCGACAGCAGCCGCATCGAGAGCAACTGGACTACAACGGCTTGCCCAGCCAACAAGAAGTAGGCTGGCAGAGCAGCCCAGTAGTATAGGGGCGGCTGGTGCGCTTCCGCTCCTTCCAGTTGAACACCCCCACTCTTAAGGAGAGAAGCGACGTACTGCAAATGGCTGTTTTCGTCTGGCGACTGGAAAGGCGGGTTCAGCATCGCGTAGCAGAGACCCCTGACAAGCGAGAAGGCAACCAGCAAGGCCAAGCCTTGCGCTTCCGGGGTAGCTCCACGAAGCCGCTGATACAGAAGGATGGCCTGCCCCCTACAGCTCGTCGTAGAACTCCGCATCGTCCACCCGCTGGTCGTACCGATCGTCCCCCCGCAGCTTGTGGCACACGCGGCACTCCGACGGCTTGTTGGCCGATCGCATCCGCGCCCTGAACCTCCGGTACGACTCCCCGTTCCAGATCTCCAACGCCGTCTGCTGCTTGAGATCCCCCAGGACGCGGTTGCTGTAGCAGCAGCAGTTCACGGTGCCGTCGTCCCGGGCGTAGAACGTCTGCCAGGGCTCGTGGCAGATCGGTCCTGGGTCCTGGGTTCCGGGTTCTGGGTTCTGATTGCCCCAGCCCTCACCCTGTCGCCTCATGGCCCTCAACAGATCGGTCGTGGGAAGCTGCAGGTCGAACGGGTAGCTGGCCGTCTCCGCCACCGCCCGTGCCTCGGCGAAGGCCTGCTCCACCTGCGGCCACAGGTCGGGGTTCAGCAGCGACTGCTCCGCCAGGGAGGGATCCACCACCGTCAGCGGCATCACCACGGCCCCGGCGCACCGCAGCTCCAGCGCCAGCCGAACCATCTCGGGCACCTCGCGGACGTTGTCCCGCATGGCCGTGAACTGAAGCTGCAGCACCGGCTTCACCCGTTCCAGAGGGACCTCAAGAGGCCCCCTCTCCCCCTGGGAGAGGGTCGGGGTGAGGGCTTGCCCCGCTGATTGACGGCCGCTCATGGCAGCTCGCTCCGCCTTCAGCTCGTTCAACCGCCGAAGGTGGCCGACCACCCGCTCGTAGTTGGCGCCCGTTATCACCCGCTCGTAGCTCTCCTTGGTTCCCCCGCTGAAGGAGACCACCAGCAGATCCTGCTCCAGCTCCACCATGGCCCGGGCGATCCTCTCCGTCAGCAGCATGGCGTTCGAGTTGAGGCCGACGAAGCTGCCCCTCCCCTTGGCGATGCGGAGCATCTCCACGAAGTTCGGGTTCAGCAGAGGCTCGCCGAGGCCGAAGAGGCTGAGCCGGCTGCCGGGTTCCAGTAGCGGCTCCAACCGGGCGAAGGTCTCCAGCTTCATGTGCTCCCTGGTCTGCCGGGTCGTCTCCGGAAAGGACAGCCGGCACATGAAGCAGTGGAGGTTGCACCGGGTGGTAGACTCGGCGTACACCAGGACCGGCCTCGACCGAAGAACGTCGGGGAGGCTTTTCAGCTCCTCCTGATTGAGATCCCAGTTGGATTGGGGAGCTCGGGGCAACTCGGTCGCCGCCTGGGGTTGGGCCAGACGCCAACGCAGGTAGTCGCGAAGGTCGCGTCCCAGCCCCGCCGGGCCCTTGCGGGCCAGGGAGGACCAGGCCTTCCCCAGCAGATTCTTATTGGTGGTCTCGATCATCCGAACAGCTCTCTTCCGGCTCTCGGCGCCGTTGGGCATCAACGAAGGCGAGAGGCACTGCGGGCTAAGGCCCCAGTAGGGCCGGCAGGCTCAGGGGCAATACAGTGTGGCCGGCCAAGGGAAAGCTGAGCCATTATATGGGGACTCAGTCCACCACGCAATGCACCCTCGCCTTGCTATCAGGGCCTTTTAGTTTTCCGGTGCCAAACCCACAAAGTGCAGCGTCAAGGCCACGGCCGTGTCATTCTGAGCGCAGCGAAGAATCTCTGCACATGTGCGTGGAGACCCTTCGCTGCGCTCAGGGTGACAACTAAAAGACCCTCGCCTTGCTATTCCCCCACCCGAGCTATAGAATCCCTGCGAAGGGCACGACGCTTGCCGTAACTGACTTCTGAGCCTATCTGAAAGGCGGTGCGGCGGATCATGGCCATAACCATGGAGAACCTGCGCGAGAGGCTGTTGGAGGAGCGCCAGAGGTTCCAGGAGGAGATCGACGCCCTGGGCTACCTCCACGCGGACGGACTGGGCACCACCACCGAGTACGAGCACTACGGCAATCACATGGCCGACATCGGCACCGAGACCTTCGAGCACGAGAAGGACCTCGCCCTGGAAATGAACCTGCGCAGGCAGCTCCAGGCCACCGAGGACGCCCTTCGGCGGTTCGAGCAGGGCAGCTACGGGATCTGCAGCAACTGCGGAGAGCCGATCCCCCTGGATCGGCTGGAGGCTCTGCCCCAGGCGACCCTGTGCATTCGGTGCAAGAGGCAACAGGAGGGCCAACACTGACCAACGATGAACCCACCACAGTCGTCGAATTGAAATCGGAGGATAGGCGGGGCGGGAGCGCGAAGCTCCGCACCACCCTGCTGCTGCTCACGGCGCTGATCGTTCTTGCCCTGGATCAAGTCAGTAAGGTTGCCATTCGCCAGCTGCTGCTGGACGCCGGCACGCCGTCGATCCCCCTCCTCGGCGGTTGGGTCAAGCTCACCTACGTGCAGAACCGCGGCGCTGCCTTCGGGCTTTTCCAGAACCAGTCGCTGTTCTTCATCGCGGTCGGGGTGCTGGTAGTCGGTGGCATCCTGATCGGCCAGCGGTTCGTCCCGGCCCACAAGACGTCCCTGGCCATCTGCCTGGGCATGCAGCTGGGCGGGGCCCTGGGGAACCTGATCGATCGATTGCGTTTCGGCCACGTGTTCGACTTCGTGGATCTGACCTACTGGCCCGTCTTCAACGTTGCCGACTCGGCCATCGTCGTCGGCGTGGCGATCTTGGCCTACCACCTTCTCACCAGCCCCTCGGAGCCGCGGTCTGCGGACGGCAGCCCCGAGAGGTGAGACAGTCCGTAACCGGGCAAGACGAGGGGACCCGCCTGGACGTTTTCCTGGCCAAGGTCTACCCCGAGCGATCCAGGGCTGCCTGGCAAAAGGCTATCGAAGAGGGCCTGGTCACCGTCAATGGCATGCTGCCCAAGGCCGGCACCCGGCTGGCCGAGGGCGACGGGGTAGAGGTCGCTCGACCGGAGGAGCGCCCTTCGGAGCCCGCCGAGAACCTCCCCATCCTCTGTGTGATCTACGAGGATCCCGCCGTGGTGGTGATCGACAAACAGCCTGGGGTCGTGGTGCACCCCTCGCCGGGCCACCTGAGCGGCACCCTGGTAGACGCCCTGGTAACCCGGTACCCGGAGATACGGGGGGTGCCCGGGCCCGGCCGGCCGGGCATCGTCCATCGGCTCGACAAGGACACCTCAGGTCTGATGGTGGTGGCCCGCACCCCTCGGGCACTCTCCGAGCTGCAGCGCCAGATGAAAGAGCGCACCATAGAGAAGCGCTACCTCGTGCTGGTTGAGGGGGGACTGGCCGACGATCGCGGGCTGATCGACCTCCCCATAGAGCGGGACCTCGTTCGCCGCCAGCAGATGGCCGTGCAGCTCGAAGGGAAGCCCGCCAAGACCTACTTTGAGGTCTTGGAGAGGCTCGAAGGCTACACCTACCTGGAAGCCAAGCCCATCAGCGGCCGCACTCATCAGATCAGGGTTCACTTCTCCTTCATCGGCCACCCGGTGGCCGGTGATAGACTGTATGGGTCGGGTCGAGGACCGAATGGCTTGAGCCGGCAGTTTCTCCACGCGACTCTCCTATCCTTCGAGTCGCCGCTGACTCGAGAGAGGTTGACCTTTCGCTCGCCGCTGCCCGGCGATCTGGACGGCTGTCTCGCCTGGCTGCGTTCGCGAAGGAGAAGCGCCGAGCCCTAGTACACGACCACAGAGAAGGTGATATGTACTGTCATGCTGAGCGCAGCGAAGCATCTCCCCGTGGCGAGAGGAGATCCTTCGCTATCGCTCAGGATGACACCT
>JAJZQR010000033.1 GCA_021806765.1 Chloroflexota bacterium
GGTGTGCAGCAACTGCAGGCGACCGCTGTCGCTGCGGTGGAATACGTGCCCCTACTGCGGTGAAGGAGTCGATGCCCTCTCCTCCCTCCGAGAGCGGGAGGCAACCCAGCGGGGCTAATCGTTGAGGGGAATCAAAGGGGGGCGAACCCGAAAAGGTCCGCCCCCTTTTGCTACCCCTATCTATCAACCCATCCCGTAATGGCCGGGCTGCATCGCCATCTTGTGCAGGCGAGCGACCCGCTCAGCGATAGGCGGGTGGGTGGAGAAGAGACCAGACAGACCACCAGAGAAAGGGTTCACGATGAAGAGGTGGGCCATAGACTGACTGGCATCCACCATTGGCCTGTATCGAACCCCCGCCTCCAGCTTCTCCAGAGCGCTAGCCAGGCCATTGGGGTCGCCCATGATCCGCGCTCCCGTCGCATCGGCTTCGTACTCCCTGGCCCGCGAGATGGCCATCTGGATCATGACGGCCGCGATGGGAGCCAGGATGATCATCACCAGGCCACCCACCAGCCCGCCAAGACCGTTTCCCTCCTCCCGGTCCCTCCCACCACCGAAGCCGCCGAACATCATTGCCCACTGGGCCATACGAGCCAGCATGAGGATGGCCCCGGCTATGGCAGCCACCATGGTAGCAATAAGGGTATCGCGATTCTTCACGTGGCCCAACTCGTGGGCCAGAACCCCGGCTAACTCGCTCCGGCTCAGGATCCTCTGGATGCCTGTGGTCACCGCTACGGCGGCGTGCTGGGGATCGCGTCCCGTCGCGAAAGCGTTGGGAGAATCGTTCTGGATTATGTATACCCTGGGCTTCGGCAGCCGGGCGTAGGTGGCCAACTCCTGAACCAGACTGTGGAGATCCGGTGCCTCCTGTTCCGACACCTCCCTCGCGCCCGACATTTGCAGAGCGATCTTGTCCGAGAACCAGTAGGACGCGAAGTTCATGACCATCGCCAGTATGAAGGCCATCAACATCCCGCCACGCCCCCCTACGGCCTGGCCCACCAGGATGAACAGTACCGTCAGCAGCGTGAGGAGAAAGACCGTCTTGATAGTGTTGCCCGTGCTCATCCACTCACCTCCTATGGGAGAGGATCCCAGCTATTATCGAGTATTGGACAGGCCAGTAGCCTATCTTGTTTCATCGATCTCCGGGTCGGCTGGAATCCGGGGCATGCTGTGCACGGCCAGACTCCATGCCGACATAGATAGTGTACAGGATTTCTATTAGGATAGCGTTAAAACTATGGTAGAAATCACTCGCCGCGGGGCTTATAAATCAGCCGTATGGGGGTACCCTCGAATCCGAAACGGGCCCGGATCTCGTTCTCCAGATATCTCATGTAGGAAAAGTGCACGATCTTAGGATCGTTGACGAAGAAAACGAAGGTAGGGGGCTCGACCCCTGCCTGGGTCACGTACAGCAGCTTGAGCGGCTTGCCCCGGGCCGCGGGAGGGGGATGGTGAACGAAGGCCTCCTGCATGGCACTGTTTATGGTCGAGGTGGGAATCCTCTTCTTCCGCTCCTCGGCTATCGTCAGCGCCATGTCCAGGATCTTCGTTACCCGCTGCTTGGTGAGGGCCGAGGTGAACAGCAACGGCACGTAGTCCATGAAGCGGAAGGCCAACCGGATCCGGCGGGTGTACTCGGTGGTAGTGGTCGGTCCCTTCGTCACCAGGTCCCACTTGTTGGCAACCAGCATCATCCCCTTGGCCGCATCCAGCACGTAGCTCGCCACGTGGGCATCTTGGGCGGTAACCCCCTCTTCGGCATCGATGACCAGAGCGGCCACATCGCTGCGCTCCACCGCACTGACAGCCCGGAGCACGCTGTACTTCTCTATGCCTCGCTCGATCCGCCCCCGCCGTCGGATCCCCGCCGTGTCCACCAGCAGGATGGACTTGTCTTTGTACCGGATCAGGGTGTCGATGGCGTCGCGGGTGGTGCCGGGTATCTGGCTTACCATCACCCTGGTCTCTCCAGCCAGGGCGTTCACCAGGGAGGACTTGCCAACGTTGGGGCGCCCCACGATGGCTAGCCGCACGTCGGCCGCCTCCTCCACCTCCTCGGCCCCCTTGGAGAAGTCGCGAACCACCTCGTCCAGCAGATCACCCGTCCCATAGCCATGGATAGCCGAGACGGTGATCGGCTCGCCCATTCCCAGTTGGTAGAACTCGACCGCACCGAAGGTGCGCTCCGGGTTGTCGGCCTTGTTGGCGACCAGGATCACCGGTTTGTCGGTGCGACGCAGGAGATCAGCCACGTCGTAATCGACGGCAGAGGGACCTTCCCTGGCATCCACCACGAAGAGGATGACGTCGGCCCGATCGATGGCCTCCTCAGCCTGGCTCAGGATCCCCTGGCCCACCTCGTCGATCTCCTCGAACTCCAGCCCGCCGGTATCCACCAGGGTGAAAGGGATACCGTTCCACTCCACCGTACCGTAAATCCGGTCGCGGGTGGTGCCGGGGGCCTCGTCCACGATGGCGCGACGCTCTCCCACTAGCTTGTTGAAGAGCGTCGACTTGCCAACGTTGGGACGGCCGACGATCGCCACAATCGGTTTAGCCATCAGTCCTCGATTCTATCGGGCCGCTCCCGACGATGGGGTCGGCACAGGGGTGGGCCCCGGCGCAGGGGAAGGTGCCGGGGTTGGACTCGCCGTCGGAGGCGGAGTTGGAGTGGAAGCCGAAGCCAGCATCAGGGTAACGGGATCCGGGTTCACCGATACTACACTCACCCCCGATGGGGCTGTCACGCTGGGCTTCACGCTGCTGATCCCCTCCCCCAGCCCGGAGGCATCCACCGTCACCGCCAGGTCATCGACCCGAAGCTTCTGCATGATCGGTGCCGGTCCCTGGAGCGTCACCTCCACATACTGGGGCGAGCCGCTCACGTGGAGCCCCGAGGCCACATTGACGATGCGAGGGGCCACCCTCACCATCTGGCTGGTCTGCAACGAGGAGATGGTGACCTGAACTCGAATCGACTGCTGCTGCACCAGGGAGACTCCCTTAGGAACGTTGACTGCCACCTCCTGACCGATGCTGTTGTAGGCACCATCCACACTGAGAGGTGCCGTATCCAGGTAGTTGATGCCGGCCAGGGTCTTCGGATCCCCCACCACCGTCACCGACGCGGGATCGGTGCCAACCGATTCGATCCAGTAACCCTGGGCCACCGTCCCGGTAATGGTGGGCCGAATCCCGACCTGTTTGTAGCTGACCTGCTGGTCCACCGGCAGTTGGACCTTCACCGTCTGCGGGTTCAACTGGATGCTTCGCACAGAGTTTCCGCTCGAGTCGATGGCCACAGGCTGGAATGAAGAATCGATCTCCACGCTGATCCCGTCGAGCCTGACGTCCACCGACGCCGTCTGGACGCTCTGCAGCAGGCTCGCAGGCCCCGAGGCCACCACCACCGCTGGATCCACCTTCGGCGTGCCGTACACGTACCCAAAGGGCACGTTCCCCACCAGGTTCACCTTGACGGGGATAGTCTTTGTCTGGATCTCTTCCAGCCGCACGGAAACGGTGGAGGGTACCACCTCCAGCACCCGCACCTGGGGATCCGACACCTCGGGGATCACGGGGACTGCTTGAATCCCCGGGCCCTGGTGGGAGAGATCCACGTAGGCGCGGAAACTGGAGGTGCGCAGGCTGTTCCACGTGTCCTTGGGGGCGCGGATCTTGAACCGGACCGGCTCCAGGCTGTTCATCACCACCAGTCCGGGAGGCACCTTGGTCACCTCCACCGGTATGGAGATATCCGGTGTGTCGGTTCTCTCGGGATTCTGGTCGTTTATCACCAGCACCCAGAGGCTCGTGGAGAGCAGGACGGCTAGAGCCGCCAGCCCCAGGTTGATCCTCATCGCTCCTACTTTGCCGTCTCTTCTCTTCTTTGTATCCTGGCTGACCTTCGATTGCTGAACCAGGAGGGAAGCCAGGAAGTGGTGCTTTGAGGCCGATAGAGGGCCGGGAGCACCTTCTTCAGCTTGGACTCGTCCAGATTGCGCACGATCCTCCCATTGTTGGCCAGGGAGATCATGCCCGTCTCCTCCGACACGATGACCGAGATGGCGTCGGTGCGCTCCGTGATGCCCACCCCGGCTCGATGGCGGGTGCCCATGTGCTGATCGGAAAACAGGGTATCGGTCAGAGGCAGAAGGCAGGCAGCAGCCACCACCCGATCCCCCCGGATTATGGTCGCGCCATCGTGGAAGGGCGAGTTGGGGAAGAAGATCGACATCAAGAAGTCCACCGACACCAACCCATCGATCTCCACGCCGGTGTCCACATACTCGCCCAGTCCGGTCTCCCGCTCCAACACGATCAGCGCCCCCCACTTCCGATCGGACATGCGGCGGCAGGTCACGGCGATCTGCTCCATGGAGCGCACCACCTCGTTGCTGGGCCCGCCCCGAGCCAGAAAGCGGCTGGTACGGCCCAACCTTTCCAGAGCACGGCGCAGCTCAGGCTGGAACAGGATAGGTATCGACACCAACAGGGCTGGAATGGAGTTCCTCAGCACCCAGTTGAGGACTACCAGGTCGAGAACGTTGCCGAGAATGGCTGCCAGCAGGATCAGGGTGACCATGCCTCGCACCAGGGCCACCGCTGTGGTCCCCTGGATCAGGGCCAGGATCCAATAGACGATCACGGCCACAATGAGGATGTCGATGGCAGCACGCAGGTCGAGCCGCGACAGAGTCGACACGACCATCTCGACGAAACTCGTCATGTCACAGTCCCAAGTCCTTCTGTATCCCTCAGGGAGAGCGTAGACCTGCCGGTGGCAGGTCTACTGAATGGGGTCTCCTGGCTCTCACCCAGCTTCGCTTCGCTCAGCCGCCTCCCCAGAGAGGCGGCTAGATCTGCGCCAGCCCCTCGGGCAAATCGAGCTGCTTCAGGATCTCCAACAGCTCCTCGCGGCTGACTTCGTCCCCCATCGTCTGGAGAACCCGAGTCAGAGCGGCCCGGGTAACCTGGTCCGCGCCATCGACGGCCAGAGCAGTCCGCAGCAGATCGACCGCGTCCTCCCGAGCCCCCTCGGCGAAGCTGATCTCGGCCCGACGGAGCAACTCGTCCCATCCCTGCGCTCCCATCTCCCCAACCCACGCGTCTATTCGCCGCCCGGATTCGACCGCCTCAGCCTCGGCAACGCGATTCTGAACTCTAAGTAACTGTACCAGACGAGCCCGATCATCGCCATTGCCGGCCTCCAGAGCGACCCGCCACCACAGAACCTCCAGGGCCTGATCGGGGTATCCTCTCATGTCGTACAGATCCAGCAATCGCTGTGATCTTTCCCGGGCTTCCTCCAGCCGGCTCTGAGCGGCCAGCACCTTCCCTAACAACGATTGGGCAGGCAAGAAGTCGGAGTGCGCTGCGATCAGCCGGTACATCTCGTCGGCAGCGGAACGAAGCTGTCCGCTCTCCAGCAACTCCTCGGCCTCCCTGAGGGCTAGAACTGCCTCCCCGCGCACCTCCGGTGGCAGCAGGGCCAACTCCTCTAGATGCTCCGCGCCGCACCAACCCAGCAGCTGGACAAAGGCCGGCGCGCCGGCTGCCTCCTCCGAGGCCGGAAGCAGCTCGGCGGGAACGGTGGAGCGAAGCCAGAGCAGGCCCTCGGTTGCGGCCGCCAAGTCTCCCGATACGGCCCTTCCGATCAGTATGTCCAGCAGCAGCTTGGCCGCCGATCTTTGCGTGACCCCCTCTTCCGAGACAGGGCTCAGCAAGGCGCGGCGAACCTTCTCCTCGGCCAGGTCCAGCTCTCCTACCGCCAAATGGAGACGGGCCATTCCCAGGAGAGCACGAGGCAGATCGGGGGACAGCCCCAGGGCCTCTCCGTAGGTTTCAGCCGCTTGCTCGACCTGGCCAGCCTGCTCGTAAGCCTCGGCCAACTCCGCCAGTTGTCCTGCAATGGCGATGCCAGGAAGAGTCCCCTCTGCAACGGAACCGTCGGAGCCCTCGTGGGCCTCGACCGGATCAAGATCCTCCTGAGACTCGGCCAGATCAGGCTCCTCCTGACCGCCGATCTCAGCTACCTCCTGCTCTGCCAGCGGCTCGGCAACCTTCGAATCGTCGGGCAGTCTCGGCTCATCGATTGGCTCCACTTCCGCCGACGCCGCCACCTCGGCGGGCTCCTCTTCCGGCGGCCGCGCCTCTGCGTCTACCGGCGACTCTTCCGGCGGCTGCGACTCTACCGGCGACTCCTCGGGCAACTGCGCCGCCGCCGGAGCATCCCACTGCTCGGAGGGCTGCGGTTCCACCGGCTGCCATTGTTGCTGCCGCGGGTTGGCCTCTTCATCCATCTCTCCGAATGCAGGTGGGAGAGAGGAGTCTTCCCCCTCGTCTGCCAACGGAGGGGAAGGCGGATCCTGCTCGTCAGTCGCCGGATCCGAGACCAGGATCTCCTCTTCGTAGGACGACGGCAAGGACGGGGTCCCCTCCGTCCCCGGGAACGAGGGCGAAGCGGGCTCTTCCTCCAGGGATTCGACATCGGAGGAGGCACCTTCCGTAACCAGTTGCGGAAGAGTCATCGGCTCTTCCACAATCGCAGCCGGTTCCTCCTGGGTAACGGCTTCCGACCCCCTTGTCTCGGCTGGGACCTCCTCCGCCACAAGAAGGTCCTCCTGGAATTCTGCCGCCCCATCGGGTACGACAGGGGGCGCAGGAGGCTCGCCGGCCCGGGGAGGGGGTTGCTCCGAGATGGAGATGGCGGGGATCAATCGTGCCAGATCTTCCGGAGTGGGAGTCTCCCCCTGGGCGGTGGCGCGCCACGAGTAGGCCAGAGCCCCACGAATGGAGGCCAGCAGCGGCAAGGTCAGGGAATTGGAGGGATCCAGGATCTGACCCCGCTCCACCACCCCGATCGCCTCCTCGAAGTGGCTCTCCAGGGCCAACCGCCGGGCCAGCCCCAGATAGGAGGGCATCATCTTGTCCACCGCTCCCACCAGGGCCGCGGCCTCCATCATCGAGTCCCAGAGGGCGAGATCGCCCGGCTTCAGAGCCAGCGCCTTCTGCCAGGCTTCGAAGGCCTCCTCCAGAGATCGTCGGCGGGTGAAGACCTCTGCCAACCTTTGATGGCTGGTAGCGGCCGCCTCCAGGTCGCCCATGGACTCCTGCACCTCGGCCAGCCGCTGAAGCAGAGCGGGATTGGAGGGCTGCTCTTTCCATAGCTCCTCATACAACTCCAGGGCCTCCTGAAGCTGTCCGGACTTGTAGAGAGCCATGGCCAGATAGGTTCGGGCAGAGGGATCCTTCGGGGAGTACTGGAGAGCGCGACGATACTCCTCGACGGCACGTTCCCACCGCCCCTTCCAGCCATGTGTGGAGCCCCGCTTCATCGCCTCTTGGAACGAGTCGCCGTTACCTCCGGCGTTCCCCTTTCCAGCCGGCTCTCGGTCAGAAGGTCCCTGCGGGGGCCTGGCCCCTCTAGAAATGGAGCCACCCGTTGCGGTGAAAGGGTTGACCATTTCGACATCTCCGTCTCGAGAGCGCGTGGTGCGAGGGTCTCAGCGCTGCTGGCTAGACAACCCGCACCGTCAAGCCGCGAACATCCAGGAGAGAAGCCCCTTCTGCGCGTGAAGTCGGTTCTCTGCTTGGTCGAAAACCACCGATTGGGGGCCGTCTATCACCTCGTCGGTGATCTCCTCGCCCCTATGGGCCGGCAGGTCGTGCATTACGATGGCATCCGGCTTCGCCAGGCTCAAGAGCCGCGAGTCGATCCGGTAGCTGGCGAAGGCATCCCGCCGTGCCTGGATTTCCGACTCCTGGCCCATGCTGGTCCACACGTCGGTATAGAGAATATCGGCGCCGGCAGCGGCATCCTCAGGGCTTCGCAACAGAGAGAAAGTAGCGCCCGTAGCCTCCCGATCCGCCGCCGCCAATTCCTCTATGTTGGGCTTCGGATCGTAGCCAGGAGGGCAGGCAACCCGAAGGTGAAGGCCTACCTTGGCCGCACCCAGGATGAGGGAATGCAGGACATTGTTTCCATCCCCAATATAGGCCATCACCAGGCCCGACAGCCGGCCTTTCTTCTCCCGGATCGTCAGCAGATCGGTCAGACCCTGGCACGGATGGCTCAAGTCGGACAGGGCGTTCACCACAGGCACCGTCGCGTAGCGGGCCATGGACTCCAGATCGGAGTGTCGGTTGGTGCGGGCGACGACACCATCGACGTAGCGACTCAACACCCTGGCCACGTCCGCCACGCTCTCGCGATCACCCAGACCCACCTCAGCCGGAGAGAGGTACAGGGCATGGCCTCCCAGCTGACGGACACCCTGTTCGAAGGATACCCTCGTCCGCAGGGAGGGCTTCTGGAAGAGCAGGACCACCGTCTTCCCCTGCAACTCGGTACGCCATCGCCCCTGCCGTGTCTCCTCCTTGAGAGCCTCGGCTCGCTCCAGAACCTTCGAGAGATCGCCCCGTGACAAGTCGGCCATGCTGAGGAAGTTCTGCATGTGGTCCCCCTGCTGAAATCGGGAGGTATTCTTAACCGGAGCGCTCGGGTCGGGTCGCGACGAGGAGCTGTTCAATAGCGCGACCCTGGGAGGTGCCACGGAAGGTCGCATGCTGTCGCGCCCATGCCGGCTTGCCGGCCACAGCGTAGCTCCCGTAGCTACTACTAGCCTGGACCGGCTCGACGCCAGTATACCATAATGGTGGGTTTCCCTGGGATACAGCAATCGAGCAAGAACAGGGCCGATTCCTCCTATGGCATGACTTCTGCTCAAGCAGCCAACCCGCGATTGCGGGGGTGACGACCGCAACTTACCGACATGGGTAGTCGCGGGTCGCGGCGGACCCGCGACCGCGGGGGCGCGGCTTCAAGGAGGGGGTCTACCATGATAGGTATACTCGAAGCAATTCTGTGGCTCATCGTCGTCGCTCTGGTAGTTTTCTGGATCATCGGCTTCTTCTTCGCCAATCTGGGCGGTCTAGTGTGGATAGCGCTGGTGATAGCTGCCATAATCGTAGTCTGGAACTTGCTGACCAGGGGCAGAGCGACCTTATAGATGGGAAGCGGCCCGGAGGCGAGCCTCCGGGCCGCTCTTCTTGCCACTCTCCGGCGACCCATCCCCGAGAATCCCGCCGGATCGCCGGGGTCTCGCGTCTCAGCCCACGACACCCGCAGCTCTCAAGCGCGCCGCTTCCTCGGCCGAGTAACCCAACAACCCCTCCAGGATCTCCTCCGTATGCTCGCCCAACAGGGGCGGCGCGCCCCGTGGGTGAGTTCCGGCCTCGGCAAAGCGGTAGGGCATGTCGATAGCCTTGACCACCCCGGCGAGGGGGTGCTCGAAGCTCTGCACCATCTCCCGGGCCAGCACGTGAGGGTCGTTCAGGATCCGATCCAGGCTGTTCACGGGGCCGATCGGCAAGCCTTCGGCGTCGAAGCTCCGGATCCACTCATCGGCAGTCCTCGCCTTCATCCTGCCGGCGATCGCGGCGTTAACCCTGTCCCGGTTCGCCACGCGCACCTTGTTGGTGGCGAAAGCTGGATCCGCCGCCAGTTCGGCCATGCCCAGCAGCTCACAGAACTTCGGCCACTGCCGGTCGTTGATCACCACGTGCACGTACCGGCCGTCGCCGGTCAGGTAGTTGGCGCTGGGAACCCTGGTGGGGTTCTCCGAGCCGAACAGCCCCGGCACCTCTCCCCCGCACAGGTAGATGGCACCCAGGAAGGTCATCATAGAGAGGCCGGTGTCCAACATCCCCAGGTCGATGTACTGGCCCCGGCCGGTCCTCTCCCGCCGGTATAGGCTGGTGCTGATGGCGAAGGCCGCGAAGATGGCGCTCGCCACGTCGGTGACCGCCACCCCACACTTCACCGGATCCCCGTCCCTCGACCCTGTCACGCTCATGATCCCGGACATCGCCTGCAGGATCGGATCGTACGCCTTCCTGTCGCGGTAGGGACCCGTCTGCCCAAAGCCCGAGATCGAGCAGTAGATCAGGTCGGGCTTCACGGCCGCCAGGGTAGCGTAGTCTATCCCCAGCCTCCCGGTGACGCCCGGCGCGAAGTTCTCCACCACCACGTCCGACCGCCCCGCCAACTCCCGAACGATCCGCTTCCCCTCTTCCTTCTTCAGATCGATGGCGATGCTCCGCTTGCTTCGATTGACCGAGAAGAAGTAGCCGCTCTGCCCCTGAATGAAGGGGGGCCATTCCCGAGATTCGTCGCCTCCCCTGGGCTCCTCCACCTTTATCACGTCGGCCCCCAGCTCCGCCAGCATCATGGAGCAGTAGGGCCCGGCCAACACCCGTGAGAAATCCAGAACACGCACGCCTGTTAGGGACACTAGCCACCTCCGAAGTCGACGCCCACGCCCTCCCCCAGCTTCGAGAGATCCTTTACGACCACGTCGCTGAGGGGGACGCCCTTCTCCCGCCGCTGCTGTTCCGCCAGATGCTCGGGCTCCCCGGCCACCATGATCTTCTCGAACCCCTTGCCCAGGGGTTGAGCCTTTACCTCTCGGATCATGGCGTCCATCTCGGCCTTGAACTCTCGCACCGGCCGGAACCGATCGATCGGAAAGACCCCAAAGAAGTGGCCCACCGCCTGGGGCTTGTCCGGATTGTTGTACAGCTCCCCGATGTGGGGACCGAACGGCCCGCCGGCCAGGACTCCGGCGAGAACGTCGATGACCATGGCCAGGCCGAACCCCTTGTGGCCGCCCAGCGGCAAGAGCGCCCCGTCCAGGGCCGCCTTGGGATCCGTGGTCGGCTCGCCATCCCTGTTCAGTGCCCAGGTTGGGGGAATGGGGTCCCCCTTCTTGGCAGCCAGGATAACCGATCCCCGGGCCACCACGCTGGTCGCCATGTCGAAGACGAAAGGCCGCTCCTCTCCCGCCGGCACCGCTATGGCCAGCGGGTTCGTCCCGAAGAAGGGATGCTTCCCTCCCCAGGGAGCCATCAGGGGCGGCGAGTTGGTCAGGGAGAAGCCGATCATGTCGTGGTCCAGGGCCATCATAGCGTAGTAGGCCGCGGTGCCGAAGTGGTTGGAGTTGCGCACGGTGACGAGCCCCACCCCCGACTCTCGGGCCTTGGCGATGGCCAGCTGCATCCCCTTGGTCCCCACCACCTGGCCCAGGCCGTTCTGCCCGTCGTAGGCGGCCGTGGTCGGGCTCTCGGCCACGATTCGGCCCGTGGTCCGCCCATCGATGAGCCCCGCCCGCAGCCTCTCCACGTAGACGGGGAGCCGGGTCACCCCGTGGGTATCGACCCCCCGCAGGTTAGCCGCCAACAGCGAATGGGCGACCATCTCGGCGTTCTCCGTGGGCACCCCCGCCCGCTCCAGCACCGCGACGCAGAAAGCTGCCAGCTTCGATGGGGCGAAGCGGCGTCCGGTATCTTCCATGGGACTCTCCTTCCACATTCTCTGGCGCGGGCCTCAACCCACCAGGGCAGCACCGAGATCCAGCGCCTTAAGGTTGGTCTCCAACCTCTTGGCTGGCGTCGTCTCCCTGAAGCACTGCTCGAGGATGCTCATCTCGATCACCTTCGTCGCAGCCACCACCGCCCCCAGCATCACCACGTTGGCCACCACCTTGTCTCCCAACTCCTCCAGCGCCGACCTCGTCGCAGCTACCGCGTACTGCCCCACGTCTTCCCTGCGATCCACCTTCACCAGCTCCGGATCGTAGAACAGCTTCCCCCCACTCTTCAGCCCCCCGGCCAGCTTGTCGTAGGCCTCCTGACTAAAGGCCACGAAGATGTCAGGATTGGTCACCCCGGGATAGTCCACTTCCTGGTCGTCGATCACGACGTCGCACCGGCTGGCACCCCCACGTGCCTCCGTGCCGTAGGACTGGGTCTGGGTCGCGTGCTTCCCCCCATAGAGGCAGGCCGCACGCCCCAGGGTGATCCCGGCAAACAGGATCCCCTGGCCACCAAATCCGGCGAAGCGCATCTCGGTCCTGCTCATGGCTTCCCCCCCATCCTGGTAACCAGATCCAGGTAGCGCTCCACCACGCCGGTCCTCTCCCTGCGCACGAACTCCCCCACCGCCATCGTCCCTTCCCGCTCCTCGGCCGACAGCTTCTCCCTCTGCCGCTCGCTCAGGCAGTGCTCCTCGATCCACTGAACGTTCTTCGCCATCTCCTCCGTCTTCAGGACGTACCGCCCAAACTGCGTCGTGCAGGGCACCACGATCTCGACGTAGCTGAACCCCCGGTTCTCGATCCCAGCCTTGATCGCCTTCACCACCTGGTTGTAGTGCTTCGGCAGGCTCGTCCACCTCGCCACGTAGGTCGCCCCCGCCGCCTCCGCCAGCTTGCACATGTCGAACGGGTCCTCCAGGTTCCCGTAGGGGGTCGTCGTCGTCGTCCCGCCCCTCGGCGTCGTCGGCGCCACCTGCCCACCCGTCATCCCGTAGATCCCGTTGTTGAACATCAGCGCCGTCACGTCCAGGTTCCGCCGAGCCGCGTGGATGAAGTGGTTCCCCCCTATCGCCCCGCTGTCCCCATCTCCGCTGAACAGTATGAAGTTCATGTCGGGACGCGCCATCTTCAGCCCCGTCGCCACGGCGTAGATCCGTCCGTGGTGGGCGTCGATGTTGTCCCCCTTGTATCGAGAGTAGGTGATCCGGCTGCTGCAGCCCACTCCCTGCACCCACACCGTGTCCTTCGGCGAGAGATCGAGGTCGTCCATGACCTGCAGGACACAGTGGATCACGTTGCCGATCCCACAGCCGGGGCAGGCCATGTGGGGCATCCGCTCCGGGCGAAGGTACTTCTCCACCAGCGGGTGGATCTTGACAGGGGTCTCGGCCACGGCGCTCATCGACCGTACCTCCTCAGCTGCTCCAGGATCTCGACAGGCCGGTGAGGCTCCACCCCCCCGTGGGGGATCGGCACCACCCGGGCCTTCCCGTGAGCCGCCCTCTCCACTTCCCTCACCATCTGCCCGTCCACGTTCACCTCGGGCACCAGGATCGTGTGCACCTTCTCCGCCACCGCCTCGATCTCCCCGTCCGGGAAGGGCCACACGACGATGGGCCTCAGCATCCCCGCCCTGATCCCCTCGACCCCGGCCTGCTGCACCGCCGAGAGGGCGGGTCGGGCCACTCCGCCGTAACAGACCACCGCGATCTCCGCGTCCTCCACCGTTACCTTCTCCACCCTCACCAGCATCTCCAGGTGGGCCCGAACCTTCGTCACCAGCCTCCGGACCATCTTGTACTGCCCCTCCACGCTCGTCGTGTCGTAGCCCCGAGAGGTGTGGGTGTAGGGAGAGACGCAGATGCCGTAGCCCTCCCCAATGTTGGGGAAGGGATGGCAGATCACCTCGGGGGTCTCCAGGGGGTACATCAGGAACTGGTCCGGAGGAACCGTGGGCTTGATCCGCTCCTGCCGCTTGACCTCGCTCTCCGGCGGGATCACCAACCTTTCCCGCATGTGGCCCACCGTCTCGTCAGCCAGCAGGAACACCGGACACCGGAACACCTCGGCCAGGTTGAAGCACTCGATGGTCAGGTCGAACGCCTCCTGCACCGACTTGGGCGAGAGGGCGATGATCTCGGCGTTGCCCCCGGCCGACCCGTAGCGCACGGTGTAGAAGTCGCCTGCACCCACGTTGGTCGCCACCCCGTTGCTGGGCCCCGCCCTCTGCACGTCCACCACCACCAGCGGGATCTCATTCTTGATCGCCCAGCCCAGCCCCTCCAGCTTCAGACTGATCCCGGGGCCCGAGGATGCGGTCATCGACTTCAGCCCCCCCACCGAGGCTCCAGCCGCCGAGTGGACCGAGGCCAGCTCGTCCTCCATCTGCAGGCAGATCCCCCCCACCTCGGGCATCCGCTCCGCCATCGTCTCCGACAGCTCCGACACCGGGGTGATGGGGTATCCCGCGAAGTATCGGCATCCGGCGGCAATCGCCCCCTCGGCAATCGCCACGTCCCCCTGGACGAAATAGCTGCCCGTCTTGACCGATCTCACACCGCCACCTCCTTCTCGATCACAAGGGCGAAGTCGGGGCAGGCCTTCTCGCACATCATGCAGGCGGTGCAGGCCGCCTCGTCCACCACCTCGGGAACGACGTAGCCCTTCCTGTTCATGCGGCCGGAGGATCGGAAGACACCTTTGGGGCAGAACTCGATGCAGAAGAAGCAGCCTTTGCAGAAGTCGGGGTTGAAGTAGATCTTCGCCACCAGCACCTCCCTCGCCATCAGGGCGGACTACCCTGCGATGGGGGAAAGGTCCGCGGGGCCAGGGTCGCTCCACGGGCCTACACGGCAGCAATCCTGGAGACCGATACTAGTGCGATAGCTTTGCCCTGCCCGGGGCGGTCGTCACCCCAGGCCCCACGCCAGGAGCGCACCCCCGACGGGGAGCTGCTCCACCGGGTCCGGCTTCGGAAGCAGCATCTCGATGGGCCGAAGAGAGCTGTACTCCACGATGGCCTCACTGCAGTGGAACTCGGCCGGCACACCGGCTTCGTACGCGGGGACGGCGGGGTTCACTCCGGCAGCCAGGGCGATGCCGAAGGTGTGCTGCTGCACGGGAATGCCCAGGATAGGCTGTCCCACCTGCCCGACCATCAACACCCCGCCCAGCCCACAGCTCTGGACCTCCTCGAGGAGCCGCCGCGCTCGCTCCCTGGCCACGCCCACCACCTCCCGGACGTCGGCCAGGATCAGACCGTGGCCTCGCTCGAGGGTACTCCGGAGCCGGGTGCTGCCGGGCCGGATCAACACCTCCACCGGATCCCGGGATCCGTGGCCGAAGTCCACCACGTCCACGAACCGGTAGGGCTGCCATCCCACCACCTCGACGATGCCCCCAAAAGTGGGGCGAAAGAGCACCCCATGGGAAAGCAGGAGACCGTCCAGCGTCGCCGTGCTCAACGTGAGGAGACCCATCCTGCCGGGCGGCACCAACACGCTGCCGACCTTCTCCCCCGCGCTCACCACCGCCGCGCGCCCGCCGACACAGACCCCCGCCCGACACGCCCTCGCCGCCTGCTGCAACACTGTGGCGAGATGCTCGGCGGGGAAGACGGAAAGCGAGGCCACCACCTGGCCGCTGCAATTGCCCGGATCGAAGGTGACCTGCTGCGCCAGCATCTCGGTTCTCGCGAGGGCGTACCGCATACGGGTGTCCACGAGGGAGCGACGCAGCTCGCGCCAGCCTTCCTCAGTCAGGGACCTCCCGCGGTTGCCGATCCGGAGAGTGAACCCCTGCTCGTCCAGCACCCGCAGGTGGTAGCGAACGGTGTCCACGGTGATGCTGGTGCCCCGCTCGGCCAACTTGCCGGTGAGGGTATCAGCCCCCACCGGGCTGTCCAGCTCGGCTATCAGCCGGAGTATCTCCAGACGGGTCTTGTTGTCCAGTCCACTGGCCAGCACGCCATCACCTTCCCACCCGTATGCCACTAATGGCGCCGTGCCTTAAGGATAGCCATCAGGTAGAAGGCTGTCAACCCTGCCGGGCTAGCCAATTGACTTGTGGCAATCCCTCTGCTACATTCTTCCTGGAACCCCCGCGATGTTGTGAGACGTCACCCAGACCCCGTGGTATCGAGGGCCGAACATCGGTCACGGCGCCTGGCACCCCTCCGGTTCGCGCAACATCCGGCCTTGCGCCTGACAGTATCGGCTGGCCCATGACCTGGGCAAGGGAGCACGGGCTGTGGCGCTGAGGTTGCCCCGCATTCGCTGGACCGTCCGGCGGAAGCTGGTGCTGTCGTCGGTTACTACCCTCTTGTCCCTTTCCCTGTTTGCCTATCTCTCCATCCAGTCCAGCATCGGGGACTTGAAGCGCGATGTCCAGAATCGATCCTTGTCAACCTCGACGCTGGTGGAGTTGACCGTTCGGGATTACCTGGACCAGGTGGAACGCCAGCTCACCAGCTTCGCCGAGATCCCGGCGGTGGGGCAGGGAGACGAGGAGACGGTCGGCGAGGTCTTCCGAGACCTCAGCTTTCGATACCCGCGCTACGCCAACCTCTTCATAGCCCGGCCGGACGGCAGGGTGCTGGGCAAAGCGGCGTGGGAGAGTCGTCTCCCCGAGAACCTTTCAGGGGAGCGTTTCTTTCTGGACGCGGTGCGGACCGGTGAGCTATCTGTGAGCAGCAGGGTGATGCTGCAGGGCAGCGTGGGGCCGGCAGTGCACGCGGCTATGCCGCTGAAGGACTACGCGGGCCGAGTGACCGGCGTTCTGGGGGCGACCCTTTCCCTGGCCGAGCTTCAGTACAACGTCATGCAGATTCGCGCGGCCGAGTTGGCCACCGTAATAGTAACCGACTGTGACGGGACGACCCTGCTGCACCCCGATGTGGACGAGTTGATATCGGGACGCCGGCTGGACGGCCTCGACTTCGTCGGCCGGGCCCTGAGAGGTGAAAGCGGCTACGTGAGCGCCAGCTTTCTCGGATTGGGCGAAAACTGGCTCGGGGTATTCAAGCCGATTCCCCGGGTCTCCTGGGCACTCATCGTGGCCTATCCCGAAAGTTCCACCGGGGAACTGGTGCGGCAGGCGATCCTTCGGAACGGCGTGTACCTGTTTCTGGCAGTGCTGCTTGTAGTTCCCACGGCGCTCTTGTTGGTGGGAAGGATCGCTCGGGACCTGAGCAGGCTCTCCAGCCAGGTGCGAGCGCTGGCTCAGCCCGAGGAGGGGGAGGGGTCGGGTGCCGGCGGGGATGAGGTCAAGGAGCTGGAGGTAGGCTTTGCATCCATGGCCCGCCGTCTGGCGACGACAAGGCAGGAGATGGAGAAGAAGGGGCAGGAACTGCAGAAGCGGCTGGCCAGACAGGGCAAGATTCGGGAAGAGGAGCGGCGGCGCCTGGCACTGGATGTACACGACGGGGTGGCCCAGTACGTCGTCTGCGCGCTCCAGCAGGCTCGAGAGACAGAGCGTCACCTCTCGGCCTCCTCGGAAGCGGCTGCCAGCCTGAGGGCTGCTCAGGACCTTCTGGACCAGGCGCTGCTAGCGATGGACAGCGTGATTTTCAGCCTGCGCCCCCCTGGGGTTCCGGAGGGAGGGCTGTTGAGCGCTATTCAAGGGCTGTTGCTGGATCTAGAGGAAAGCCAGAGGGTGGTCTGTAGCCTATCCATCCATGGGGCGATAGGAAAGCTCCCCCGAGAATTGGAGTTGGTGGCTTACCGTGTGGTCCAGGAGGCGTTGAACAACGTCCGCAGGCACTCGGAGGCCGATAACGTCGTCGTGACGCTGCGGCAGGAAGCCGGCGATTTCACCCTGGCCGTCGTGGACAACGGCCAGGGCTTCGACCCGGTGGCCGTGGAGAGCGGAGATGGTAGCTGCCTGGGGATCTCGGGTATGAGGGAGCGGGCCGCGGGGGTCGGGGGCAGTTGCTGGGTGGAGTCGTCGCCGGGTAGAGGTACTTCGGTTACTCTTCGGCTACCGGTAGCTCACGCGAAACGGCAGCCTCGGGGTCCGGCGAGGACCTCCACGGGACCTCTTGAGAAGCCAAGACTCATCTGCGGCGGGTAATGAGCTGGTGGAGAAAGAGCATGGTCAAGCTCCTGATAGTCGACGATCACAAGCTGTTTCGACAGGGACTGCGCAGCCTTCTCTCCCGTGAGGCAGATCTAGAGGTGGTAGGGGAGGCAGGTGATGGCCTCGAGGCGCAGCAGAGGGTGAGGGAGTTGAGGCCCGAAGTGGTGCTGTTGGACATCCGTATGCCCAGGTGTGGTGGGCTTCAGGCGACCCGTGCCATCAAGCAGGAGCATCCGGCGGTGAACGTAATTATCCTTACCGTGTCGGACAAGGACGAGGATCTGTTCGAGGCGATCAGGGCCGGCGCCGTGGGCTACCTGCTGAAGAGTAGCGATGCAGCGGAGGTTGCCCGATCGATTCGAGGGGTGGCGGCCGGCGAGGCAACCATCTCCTCGGTGGTGGCCCCGAAGCTGCTGGCGGAGTTCAGCCAGATGGCTCGCTGTCAACCCCGCCGGGCAAGGTCGGAGGAGACCTTCCTCAGCGACCGGGAGAAGCAGATTCTGCGACAGCTGGCCCGGGGCGCCACCTCCAAAGAGATTGCGGAGCAGCTTACCGTTTCTCCCAACACCGTCAAGAGTCACATGCGAAACATCATGGAGAAGCTCCACGTCCACAACCGGCTACAGGTGGTTGCCTATGCCCTTCAGGAGGGCATAGCCACGCCAGAGGCCGAACAGTAATCCCCTCTGGGTTCTTCTCTCCGGCAACTCACCCAAAGGTAGTACTACTCCCCGCCATTTCAGCCGTAACCATAATCCCAGCGCGATCCAACGATAACCCGTGTGGTATGCGACCCGTACTGCCGGGGCGCATAGACCTGCGGGGCGGGGCAGCTTAGGCTGACGATAGCCGCATCCGCGTCTGCGAGAGATGGCAACTCACGAATGGAGGGATCGACTCCAAATTGTGAAACAGGGAGGAGGCCAAGGTGTCTCGAAGAATGAGAAGCTACTGGACAGGACGATGGGTGGTAGCGCTGACCCTGGCAATGGGGCTGGTAGTGGCTTGTGGGCCCACGCCGGCCCAGCAGTCCGCGCAGCAGCCCGCTGCCAAGGAGGCGGCGAGCACCGGAGGTCAGGCGAGCGGAACGGCGACCTACAAGATGCGCATCGGCCATCCCATGGCCCCATCGCACCAGGTGAGTCTGGGCTACGACAAGTTCAAGGAGCTGGTCGAAAAGAAGTCCAACGGCAAGGTTAGCATCGAGATCTTCCCCAACTCCGTGATCGGCAGCGATCGGGAAACCCACGAGGCGATGCAGAAGGGGACACTGGAGATGTCCTCTTCCTCGACTCCCAACATGGCCAGCTTCACCAACAAGTTCCTGGCCACCGACCTTCCCTACATAATCGAGACCAAGGAAGAGGCCAAGAAGGTCGCTGATGGCCCCCCTGGGGACGCGCTGCGAGCCGAGGTCGAGAAGGTCGGGATGAAGATCCTGATGTTCACCGACTACGGCTTCCGCCAGGCAGGGACGGTGAAGAACGCGGTGAAGCTTCCAGCAGACATCAAAGGGCTGAAGTGGCGGACCACCAACTCCCCAGTGGAGGTCGCGGTCTTCAAGGCGTTGGGCGCGAATCCCACCCCTATCGCCTGGGGGGAGGTGTACACGGCGTTGCAGCAGGGGACCATCGATGGCGAGGGCAACTCCTACTCCCTGCTCTATCACAGCAAGCACAACGAAGTGCTGAAGTACATGGCCGAGACCAACTACAACTACAGCTACCACGTGCTGTGCATCAACAAGAAGTACTTCGAGGGACTTCCCAAGGATATCCAGGACGTGCTGACGACCTCGGCCAAGGAGGCGCTGGACTGGGAGCGCCAGATGTCCGATCAGGTCGAGAAGGATGCCGAGAAGGGCATGGTGGACTCTGGCGTCAAGATCTACAAGCCCACACCCCAGGAATACGCCCAGTGGAAGGAGCCCATGGCGAAGGTTTGGGAGCAGTTCGTGGTGCCTGGCCAAGCCGATCCCGAGTTCGTAGACCTGATCCTGAAGACCCTCGGCAAGACTCGAGAGGGTCTCTTCAAGAAGTAGTAAGGAGGGCGCAACATGGCTGGGGGCTACGTTTTCTGGGCTCCCCCGACCATTCTCACGGGTGCAGGCTGCTCGGAGAAGGTTGGCGAAGAGGCCAAGAAGCTGGGGGGCCGCCGCGCTCTGCTGGTCACCGACCAGGGGCTGGCCAAAACCGACATACCAGGACGCATAGGGCAGAGCCTGGAGGCAGCCGGCCTGGGGGTGGAGGTCTTCTCCGACCTGGCCAGCGAGCCTCTGATTCCTGACGTGGAGGCCGGCCTGGAGAGGCTTCGCTCCGCCGACTGCGACCTGCTGGTTGCCGCTGGGGGTGGCAGCGCCATCGACACCGCCAAGGCGATCGCGCTCACGGCCACCAATCCCGTGCCCTTCAGAGAGTTTCCGGCAGCCATCACTAGCAGGAAGCTCCCGCTGATCGCCGTGGCCACAACCGCGGGGACGGGCAGCGAGGCGACTCGGGTGACGGTGATCACCGATCCGGTTACCAAGGTCAAGATGAATCCTGGAAGTCCCCACATCGTCCCCGAGGTGGCGGTGGTGGATCCGACCCTGATGCTGGGCATGCCGCCGGCCGTCACCGCCTCCACCGGCATGGATGCGCTGACCCACGCCATCGAGGCATACCTGTCGCGCAAGGCTCAGCCGATGACCGATTGTCTGGCGCTGCAGGCCATAGCCGAGATCGCGGAGTGGCTGCCCCAGGCATGGGCCAACGGCGGCGATCTGGAAGCGCGGTCCCACATGGCCATGGCCAGCCTCATGGGTGGTCTGGCCTTCTCCAACGCTTCCACCAACATCGTTCACGCCATGGCCCGGCCGCTGGGCGTCTACTTCAACGTTCCTCACGGCCTGGCCAACGCGGTGTTGCTGGCGGAGTGCCTGGAGTTCAGCCTCCCTGGCAACCCGAAGAGGTTCGCCGCCGTCGCGAAGGCGATGGACAAGAACGTGGCTCATCTCCCGACGATGGAAGCCGCCGCTCAGGCAGTGGCAGCGGTGCGCGAGTTGTGCCAGGTGATAGAGATCCCCAGGCTAAGCCAGGTAGGGGTGGCTCCGGAGGCTCTGCGCGAGGTAGTGGGCCAGATGTCGCGCGATGCAGTCGCCAGCGGTGCCGTCGCGCTGAATCCGCGGGTTGCCACCGCGGCCCAGGTGGAGGAGCTTTTCCTCAAGTCGCTGTGACACGAGACGATTCTGGAGGGGCGGCTTGCCGGCCGCCCCCACTGCCCGCCGGACGCGATTGACGGCATGAGCATCGATCCGGTCGCACTCGGTTGCCTGGGAGGCTGACAGATGTGCAACAGCGCGACGACCGCTCCACCGGAAAGCGTGAGACAGCTGAAAGGGCGAGAGGGATCGAGCAGGTCGGGCCCTCTTGCCTGGCTGCGATGGTTGGATGCCCACTTCGAAGAGTGGCTCCTGGCGGCAGCGCTGCTCGCGATCATCCTGATCATCAACGCCGAGGTGTTCAACCGCTACATCATCGGCTGGGTGGAGATCGGCAACATCACTACCTGGACCGAGGAGCTGGCAAGGTACATCTTCATCTACATGAGCTACCTGGGGGCCAGCTACGCCATCAAGACCAACTCCAGCATTCGGGTCAACCTGCTGGTAGGCACGGTGCCTCCAAAGGTGCGGCAGGCCCTGGAGATCGCGGCGGATCTCTGCTTCCTTGTCCTGTGCGCCGCGGTGGTGGAGAGGTCCATTCCGCTACTGCAGATGCAGCGACAGTTTCACCAGATCTCGCCTGCCCTCGCGGTGCCGATGTACGTTCCCTACTTCGCGGTGCCCCTGGGCTTCACCCTGATGTCGATCCGGCTGATCCAGAGCCTGGTGTCGAGACTCAGGTCCACCAGTTGGCCCTCCTGGGTGGGCGCCCTGGCCATCACGGGAGCGATGGGCCTACCCATGTACTTTCCCCTGCCCATTGGCGAGGTGGGGCTGGTCTTTCTGTTCCTGGTGGCGCTCATCCTGATCAGTGTCCCCATCGCCATATCCCTGGGGCTGGCTACTTTCGCCACCATCTTCACTACGGGGACGATTCCTGTGGACCTGCTTCCGCAGGTCGCCTTCAACGGCATCGACAACTTCCCCATCATGGCGATCCCCTTCTTCGTGTCGGCGGGGGTGTTCATGGGAGCCGGGGGGCTCTCCTCCCGCCTGCTGGCGGTGGCGGAGGAGCTGGTGGGCGGGATGTACGGCGGACTGGCGATGGTGACCATTGTGACCTGCATGTTCTTTGCCGCCATCTCCGGATCCGGCCCTGCCACCGTAGCTGCGGTGGGCGCTCTGACGATACCGGCCATGCTGAAGCAGGGCTACGATCCCGCCTTCTCTGCCGCCACCGCCGCGGCGGCGGGCGCCATCGGCGTGATCATCCCTCCCAGCAACCCCTTCGTGGTCTATGGCGTAGTGACGGAGAGCTCTATCGGAAGGCTGTTCATGGCCGGCGTCATACCCGGCGTCATCGTCGGGCTGTCCCTGATGGTGCCTGCCTACTTCATATCCAGGCGAAGGGGCTGGAAGGGGAGTCGCGGCAGCTTCTCCATGGTGAGGCTTCTCGCGTCGATCCGGCGGGGCATCTTTGCGCTGATCGTGCCGGTGATCATCCTGGGCGGGATCTACGGCGGGATAATGACCCCTTCCGAGGCCGGCGCCGTGGCGGCGCTGTATGGCCTGGTCGTGGGGCTGTTCCTGTATCGCGAGCTGAAAATCGACAATCTGAAGGCAGTCCTGGTCGACGCGGCCCAGACCTCAGGGGTGATCATCATCCTGATCGCCATGGCCACCATATTCGGTCGGCTGATGACCATGGACCGCGTTCCCGAGGCAGTAGCCCAAGGAATCTTCGCCGTAACAACAGACAAGTGGGTCATACTGCTGCTGGTGAACATCTTCCTGCTGTTCGTCGGGTGTGTCATGGAGACCCTGGCAGCCATCGTGATCCTGGCCCCCATTCTGCTGCCGGTGGTGTTGAAGATCGGCATCGATCCCATCCATTTTGGGGTCATCATGACGGTGAACCTGGCGATAGGCTTCATCACTCCGCCAGTGGGTGTGAACCTCTTCGTCGCCTGTGGCATCTCCAGGATGCCGATCGAGAAGATCGCCAGGGCCGTGATCCCGCTGATGCTCGCCATGCTGGTGGCCCTGGCGCTGATCGTGGTCTTCCCACAGGTCTCTCTGTTCATCCCAAGGCTGATGATGGGGAGATAGCCCTCGTGCTCGACGACGTGTACGCATTGGGGACGTGGTTAGGGGGAAAGGAGCAGACAAGTGAGAATCCTGCGTGTCGACCTGGCAAACCGGAGGACTTGGATCCAGACTCTGGCCGAGCGGGTCGCAAGACAATGCGTAGGTGGCTCCGCCCTGGGGGCCAGGCTGCTGTACGACGAGACCTCGGCCGGTACGGACCCACTGGGAGCGAACAACCCGCTGATGCTCCTCACCGGCCCGGTCGCCGGAACCAGCGTCCCCACATCGGGCCGGCATACGGTGGTGGCCCGTTCTCCACTGACAGGGCTGTGGGCCGACTCCGACTGCGGCGGGAGCTGGGGAGCGACGCTGCGCCGGGCCGGGTTGGATGGAGTGGTGCTGCAAGGTAGGTCCGACGGGCTGGTCTACCTATGGATCCAGGACGGCCAGGTGGAGATCCGGGATGCCTCCCACCTGGCGGGCAAGGACACCTACGAGACCCACTGCGCCCTGCAGAACGAGACCTCCCGCAAGGCCGCCGTCACCTGCGTGGGTCCGGCGGGCGAGAAGATGGTCCCGATGGCCTGCATCATGTCCGAGGGTAAGCACGCCCGGGCGGCCGGCCGGGCGGGCCTGGGCGCGGTGATGGGGTCCAAGAGAGTCAAGGCCATTGCCGTGGCCGGCAGCCGGCAAGTGGCGGTGGCCGACCCGGAGGCGCTGAAGCAGGAGGTGAAGGCGCTGGCTCGGACGATCGTCGAGAAGACCAAGGGCCTTCACCTCCTGGGCACCCCTGGTCTGGTGATAGGGGCTGCTCAGACGTCGGACCTGCCGGTGAAGAACTGGCAGGTGGGGGACTGGGTGGAGAACGCCAAGAAGATCTCCGGCCAGCAGATGGCCAACACCATCCTGACGGGCCGCTACTACTGCGACTCTTGCATCGTCGGCTGCGGCCGGGTGGTGAAGATCGCCGACGGGCCGTACGCCGGAGTCGATGGGGCCGGACCGGAGTACGAGGCGCTGGCGGGGCTGGGATCCATGTGCCTGGTAGACGACCTGGAGGCCATCTCCATGGCCAACGAGCGGTGCAACCGTTACTGGATCGACGTGATGTCCGCCGGAGGCGCTATCGCCTTCGCCATTGAGGCTTACGAGAAAGGGATCCTGAGTCCGTCGGATGTGGACGGCCTGGAGCTGAGGTGGGGCGACCCGGCGGCGGTCATCGCCCTGGTCCACAAGATAGGTCGCGCTGAGGGGATCGGCGCGCTGCTGGGGCAGGGGGTGCGCTCCGCGGCGGCAGCCCTAGGAAAAGGCTCGGAAGCCTTCGCCATCCACGTGAAGGGGCTGGAGCTGGCTTTCCACGACCCCAGGGGGGTGAGCAGCCTGGCGGCGGCCTATGCCACCTATCCGAGGGGAGGCTGCCATCGGGGGATGAGCCAGGCGCTGCACCGGGGAGCCAATCCGGAGCTGGGGATGGAGAAGCCGATGGATCCCCACGGCGGCCCGGAGCAGGGCGCCGTGGTGGCCAGGGCCCAGGACTACTACGGCTTCCTCAACTCCATGAAGCTATGCCACTTCATAGCCTCGGCGGTGTGGCCGAGCCACGCTTCCAGGTTCCTGAACGCTGTCACTGGATGGGACACGACGCCGCCGGAGCTGCTGGAGGTGGGCGAGAGGTTCATCAATCTGACCCGAGTGTACAACGCGCGTTGTGGCGTTCGGCGGAAGGACGACGACCTGCCGGCCCGGGTCCGTGACGGCGCATTCCCGGATGGTGGGAGCGCGGGCTACCTGCCGCCCACGAAAGAGATGGTTGGGGAGTACTACCGGCAGCGGGGCTGGAGCGAGGATGGGGTGCCCACCCGAGCGACGCTGGAGCGGCTCGACCTGGGCCGAGAGTGGAGAGATCTGGAGCAGGCGCTGGGCCCGGAGTTACTTTGAGGCTTGACACTACTTCATCTATGTCGTTATCATAGACACACCCACCCGTAAACGACTAATGATCACCGGCGGCCGACCGGCCGCCCCGCGGTCACCTGCCGGAGGGGGTCGGGCGTTCCGGCTATCGACCAGAGGTGTGACGAGGAGGAGTGTAGCGTCCAACCTGAAGGAAGGATGGAGACGCCGATCGAGGAGGGCGGCATGTCGCAGCAGGCTTTGGAGACCGGCCTGGATCCCGGCACCATCCGGCAGTACGAAACCGAGTACGTTCTCTACCCATGGATGGCCCAGAAGGGGCTCAACCCGGTCGTGGTCGACCACGCCAAGGGCAACTACTTCTACGACAGCTCCGGCAAGCAGTACCTCGATTTCTCTTCCCAGTTCGTCTTCAGCAACCTCGGCCATGCCGACGAGCGGGTGGTGGCGGCAATCTCCCAACAGGCGGCCAGACTCCCCACCATGGCATCCCCGTTCGCCACCGAGCCGAAGGCCCGGCTGGCCAAGCTGCTGGCCGAGATCACCCCCGGCGACATCAAGAGGTCCTACTTCTCCACCAGCGGTGCCGAGGCGAACGAGGGTGCCATCAAGCTGGCGCGCATGGCCACCGGCAAGCAGAAGATCATCGCTCGCTACCGCGGCTACCACGGCTCCACCTACGGCGCCATGGCGGCCTCCTCCGACTACCGGAACTGGGCCTGCGAGCCCTCCATCCCCAGCGTCATCCACTGCCTCGACCCCTACTGCTATCGGTGCCCCTTTGGGGCGACCTATCCCGCCTGTGACCTCCAGTGCGCCAAGCATCTGGAGGACGTGGTGCGCTTCGAGGGCGGGGCGAAGCGGGTGGCGGCCTTCCTGGCGGAGCCGATAGTGGGGGCCAATGGCGTGGTGGTTCCTCCCGACGGCTACTGGCAGAGGGTTCGAGAGATCTGCACCAGGCACGAGATGCTGATGATGGTCGACGAGGTGATGACCGGTTTCGGGCGCACCGGGAGATGGTTCGCCATCGAGCACTGGGACGTGGTCCCCGACGTCATCACCATGGCCAAGGGGATCACCGGCGGTTACGTCCCGCTGGGGGCCACCTGCATGCGCGAGTGGGTAGCCGAGCAGTTCGCGGAGAGGCAGTGGGTGCACGGCCACACCTACAGCGGGCACACCCTGGCCATGGCTGCCGGCGTCGCCGCCATCGAGGCATACAAGGCCGATGGCCTGGTCCAGCGGTCGGCGGAGATGGGCAAGTACCTGATGGAGAAGGCCCTGGAACTGCAGGAAAAGCACCCGAGCGTCGGCGACGTGCGGGGCAAGGGGCTGTTCGTGGGGCTGGAGCTGGTGAAGAATCGCAAGACCCGGGAGCCGATCCACGAGCCGCTCTTCGAAGGGCCTCGACCCCCCACCGCCAAGATGAAGCTGCTGGCGCAGGTTCTCAAGGAGGGGGTGTACTGTCTGCCCGGGCAGACCAGTGTGATCATCCTCGCGCCTCCCCTGGCGATCACCAAGGACGAGATCGACCACGCCGTGGAGGTCTTCGACCGAGCGCTGCCCATAGCCGACGCCGAACTCGAGGGCTAAGCCCCCGTGCCTTTCCACCGCGGGCTGGATCCCGCGGGATGGCTGGGGTCCGTCCCCAGCTACGCCGATGGAGGGGGAGCGAGACCATGCTCCAGGACATCGGAGCCGTTCACGGGTCAGGTGCCCCCAACGGTGGGGCGGCACCTGACGGCAGGGTCGGGCCGCAGCAGCTGCAGCAGAGCACCGCCCCGGCAGAGGGCACTGAGAGAAGGGCCAAGGTCGTCGTCGATGGACTGACCAAGAAGTTCGGGGAACTCCTCGTTCTCGACGACGTCTCCTTCACGGTGAGCGAGGGCGAGTTCCTCAGCATCGTCGGGCCTACCGGCTGCGGCAAGACCACCTTCCTGAATCTGCTGTCGAAGCTGATCCCGCCCACCGCCGGGGGCATCTACATCGACGGCCAGGAGGCCGATCCCAAGAGGCACCACATAGCCTTCGTGTTCCAGGAGCCCTCCTGCATGCCCTGGAGAACGGTGGGCGACAACATCGCCTACGGCATGGAAGTGAAGGGGCTGCCCGGCGAGGAACGGAAGGCAAGGCTCCACAAGATCCTCGATCTGGTGGGGCTCACCGACAGCGCCCACCTCTACCCGAACCAGATCTCCGCCAGCATGGAGCAGCGAGTCGCCGTCGCCAGGGCCTTCGCCACGCAGCCCGATCTCCTCCTGATGGACGAGCCATACGGGCAGCTGGACATCAAGCTGCGCTGCTATCTGGAGGACGAGCTGATCCGCCTGTGGCACGAGCTGAAGAGCACAGTGATCTTCGTCACCCACAACATCGAGGAGGCGGTCTACGTGGCTGAGCGGATCCTGGTGTTGACCAACAAGCCCACGAAGATCAAGGCGGAGGTCAAGGTCGACCTGCCCAGGCCCCGGAATGTCGTGGATCCCGCCTTCGTCGAGATCAGGAGGGCGGTAACCGAGTTGATCAGGTGGTGGTAGTGCACCCATTCAAGGAAGGAGGACCGAGTTGGATCGCAGCTTCAGGTCAGGAGCCCACTTCGTAGCCTTCGTCGTGGCGCCGCTTCTGGTTGCCTTCAGCCTCCTGGCTTGCGGGCAGCCCTCAGCCCCGGCGCCGACCGCCGCACCCAAACCGGCTGCCGCACCGACCACCGCACCGGCCGCGCCGGCGGCGGCGCCCACCACCGCTCCGGCTCCGGCGCCCACCACGGCGCCGGCCGCCGCACCCGCCCAGCTGACGGCTCTACGGGTGAGCCATCAGCCGGAGTTCGAGACCTTCACCACCTGGCAGGCAATGCAGGAAGGGCTGGACAAGAAGCTGGGGCTCGAGGTCAAGCTGGTCCAGTTCGACTCCGGCATGCCCCAGGTGGAGGCCATGGCCGCCAAGCAGTGGGAGGTCGGAGCAACGGGCGGCGTGCCGATGCTGGTGGCCGCGCTCCGGTACAACGCCTACATGATCGGCATCACCAACGACGAGTCGCTGGCCAACGTGGTGATGGCCCGGCCGGACAACCCCGTCTTCAAGACGAAGGGAGCCAATCCTAAGTACCCGCAGGCATTCGGAACGGCCGAGGACGTAAAGGGGAAGACCATTCTCACCACCACGGTGTCCTCGGGCCACTACGCCATGTCCAGCTGGTTGTCCGCCCTGGGCCTCAAGGACAGCGACGTCAAGATCCAGAACCTGGAGCAGGCCCAGGCCGTCGCTGCCTTCGACTCCGGCAAGGGCGACTTCGTTGCCCTGTGGGCCCCCTTCATGTACACCGGCCTGCAAGAGGGCTGGAAGATCGTTGCCGACGGCTCCCAGGTCGGGGCCAACATCCCTCTGGTCATGATCACCAGCCGGGAGTTCGGCGACAAGAACCCCGAACTGGTCGCCAAGTGGATGACCCTCTACTTCCAGGGCATCGATCGGATGAAGAAGGAGGGCGTCGGCCAGACCACCCAATACCAGAAGTTCCTCAAAGACTGGGCCGGCATGGACATGACCAAGGATGACTGCACACTGGACATCCAGAAACACCCTGTGTTCGACCTGAAGGAGCAGCTGGCCATGTTCGACAGCTCCAAGGGGCAGAGCGAGGTGGAGAAGTGGATGGCAGGCATCGCCGACTTCTTCACCGCCCAGGGCAGGTTCAAGCCCGAGGAGAGCGCGCAGGCGATGAAGAGCGGCTTCATCACCGACAAGTTCCTCAAGATGATCAAGTACTAAGCATCTGGCCTAGGATCGCGTGCACAATCCGTCGTCATGCCCGCGAATGCGGGCATCCAGGGTCCTCCCGCGGTGGTGTCCTGGACCCCCGCTTT
>JAJZQR010000353.1 GCA_021806765.1 Chloroflexota bacterium
GCGACACTCCATCAACGCCCTGAAGGTTGCCCAATTCCTGGAAGAGCATCCCAAGGTGTCCTGGGTGGCTTATCCGGGGCTGGCATCTCATCCGAGCCATCAACTGGCTCAGAGATACCTGCGCAACGGCTTGGCCGGCGGCATGATGGGCTTCGGCATCAAGGGAGGCCTGGAGGCGGGCAAGCAGTTTATCGACAGCGTCAAACTGCTGTCCCTCCTGGCCAACGTGGGTGACGCCAAGTCGCTGGTGATCCATCCGGCTAGCACCACCCACCAGCAACTCACCGAGGAGCAGCGGTTGGAGGCCGGTGTGACTGACGATTTCGTCCGCCTCTCCGTGGGGATCGAGGACGTCCAGGACATCCTGGAGGACCTGGACCAGGCCCTGGCACAGGCATAGCCCAACGCCCTCACCCCAACCCTCTCCCCCTGGGAGAGGGAGCGCCTTTTCCCCTGGGAGAGGGTTGGGGTGAGGGTGACACACCAGCTAGCGCTCGCTAACGATGGCAAACTCCGGCAGACCGCTCGAAACTCGCCCTTTGGGAATTGACTAGCTCCCCCTGGGTGCTCTATAGTGCGTCTTGCCCCGAGAGATCCGGTACGTGACACCGAACGGAGCAAGGGAGTTCGGCGGAGCGGGGAAACCCGAAACGCAAGAGCCTGAGCAGGGTTCGGGACTCTGAGACGGGACGGCTAACGGAGCCGGCAGGGCGAAAGCCCGAGAGGCCGTTAGGGTGGGCCGATCAGAGATCCGGCTGCAGGTGACTGACGGCTGAAGACGGCGCAAGCCTGATCGGACGAAGGAAACCGGCAAGCGGACGCAGAAAGGTCGCTCGGGGCACCTCTTTGCCCTGGACCGGAGGCTGAGTCCACCGGGTCAGGGCCTTATTCTTTTCTTGTCCACCCTTCGACTGCATGGTATAGTATCCTGGTCGCTCTTGATCAACGTAATGGGGCAGCGCGCATGCTCCGGCGCCTGGCCGGCCGCCTCGTGGCGCCCCCCATCAGCCTCATACCTCCGTTACTCGACACTGGGAGGAATCCGTGTTTAGCCCCCTCAACGCCATCCTGGGCCTCATGTCCAGGGACATAGGGATTGACCTGGGAACCGCCAACACCCTGGTTATGGTACGTGGTAAAGGGGTCGTCATCAACGAGCCTTCGGTGGTCGCCATCAATAAGAAGACCAGGAGAGTGCTGGCCATCGGGGCCGAGGCCAAGCGAATGGTAGGCCGCACTCCCGCCAACATCGTCGCCATCCGACCGCTCAAGGACGGGGTGATCTCTGACTTCGACGTGACCGAGCAGATGTTGCACTACTTCATCGGTCGGGTCCACGAGGAGTTCACCCTCATCCCCAGGCCCAGGGTTGTGGTGGGCATTCCCAGCGGGGTTACGGAGGTGGAGCGACGGGCGGTGCACGACGCTACCTGCAGCGCAGGTGCACGAGAGGCTCTACTGATCGAGGAGCCGATGGCCGCGGCCATCGGCGCCGGGTTGCCCATAACCGAACCCTCGGGCAGCATGATCGTCGATATCGGCGGCGGGACCACCGAAGTCGCGGTCATCTCCCTGGGGGGCATGGTCTCCCTCCGCTCCATTCGGATCGCGGGGGACGAACTGGACCAAGATATCGTGACTTACGTGCGCCAACGCCACAACCTGATGATAGGGGAACGGATGGCCGAGGAGATCAAGATCACCACGGGCAGCGCCCATCCAAGCACCGATGACCGCACTATCGCGGTTCGGGGCCGGGATGTCCTCATGGGGCTGCCCGGCGAGATACAGTTGACCAGCTCAGAGATCCGCGAGGCCATATCGAGTTCGGTGAACACCATCGTCGAAGCGGTGACCGAGACCATTGAGGAAACCCCTCCGGAACTGGTAGCCGACATGATGACTCGAGGAATCACCCTGGCCGGCGGCGGTGCCCTGCTGCCCGGCATGGATCGGCTGATCACCGAGAGAACCGGCATCCAGGTACACATATCGGAGGATCCCCTTCAGTCAGTCGTGCGCGGGACCGGCAGGGTGCTGGAAGATCTGGACATGCTGCGCAAGGTGCTGGTTGACGTCCAGGACAGCAAGAGCCCGCGGCGCCGATAGCCACCCAGCGGCAGAGAGGTACGGCTCTTGGATCGCAAGCCTATACCCTGGTGGGCGAGCGCTCTAGCCGCCGTGGCGGCACTGTTTCTCGTCTTCCAACCCGCCAGCGCAAGCAAGGCTCAGAACTTCGGTAGCCAGTTGCTGGCCCCCTTGTCGTTTTACATCAGTGGCTTCACCAGCTCCCTCGCCGGTTTCTTCGACACCGTCGGCAGCATCGGCACCCTTCGAACCACCGCTCAGCAAGAGAAAGAGGAGATCGACCGCCTCAACTTCCAGCTGGTGCAGATGCAGGAGTTGCAGCAGGAAAACCAGGATCTCCGCAACCTGCTGGGGTTCAAGCAGACCCGACCGCAACTGCAACTGGAGCCAGTGCGGGTGCTGGGTACCGACGCCACCGGCGTCTTGAACACACTCATCATCGACAAAGGAAGCAACGATGGCATCCGTGAGGATACGGCCATCATCACCTGGCGAGGGCTGGTGGGGCGGGTGATCCGTGTCCAGCCAACCACCGCCTTCGTATTGCTGGTCACCGATGTGAGCAGCTCTGTAGCCGCCAGGGTCCAGGATCCGGGCTCCCGGGCCAGTGGTATCGTCAGCGGCCAGAAGCAGGGTGGCCTTATCATGCAGCACATCCTCCAACAGGAACTGATTCAGACCGGCGATCTGGTGATCACCTCGGGGGTCGGCGGCAGCCTGCCGGAAGGCCTGCCTATCGGAAAGGTGGTACGGGTCCAGAAAAGGAATATAGAGATGTTCCAGGAGGCGGTCCTGGAACCGGCCGTCGACACCTCGAAACTGGAACGTATCTACGCCGTCATCGATTTTCCAAAAAACTAACAGGGTTCTGGGTTCTGAGTTCTGAGTTCTGGGTTGTTCGTTCCCAGAACCGAGAACTCAGAACTCAGGACTGGTGATGGGAGGCCTGGTGCACTCGCGAAGGTTCGGACTCCTCGCCATCGCCCTGCTGGTGGCCGCCGTCTTCCAGTCCACCCTGGGCAGCAAGCTGACTCTCTTCTCGGCGAGGCCGGATCTGGTCCTCTTGCTGGTAGTCACCTACAGTGTGAGCCGGGGTGGCGAAGAGGGGCTCATAGGTGGTCTCATCGGCGGCCTGCTGGTGGATCTGCTCTCCGCCATACCTTTCGGCACCGCGACTGTCGGCATGGGGCTGATAGGGCTCGCCACCGGGTTGGGCGAGGCCAACATCTATCGAGCGAACATCGTGATCCCCCTGGTGGCCGTCTTCCTGGCCACCGTGGTCTACCACAGCATTATCATGTTGACTCTTCAGGCCGTCGGTTGGAGTGTAGACTGGATCAGCACCCTGGCGCTGCAGACAGTGCCGAGCGCGGTCTTTAACGCCGTTCTCGCCCCCCTGGCCTTCACCATGGTTAAGAAGATAGGACCCTCCGAAGAAGGCGAGGAACACATGCGATGGTAGCCTCAGGACCTGTCAAATGGCTGTCCCTACCCGGCAATCCAGAGCAGGAGAAGAAGCACGGCCCGGACTGGCGACTACTCCTCCTGCGTATCGGGTTGGTGCTGCTATTTTCCCTACTGCTGGCTCAATTGTGGAGACTCCAGATAGTAGAAGGGCATAGTTTCCGCCAACTGGCAGACATCAACCGCTTTCGGGTGAGCCCGGTAGATGCGCCCCGTGGGGTGATCTACGACCGCAACCACAAGATCGTGGCGGCCAACACCCCCAGCTTCCAGGTGTCCATCGTGCCCGCTGCCCTGCCCAAGGATGATCCAGGCAAGGTGTACTCGGATCTGGGCAACTTTCTCAGCATGGCGCCTGCCGACATAGCTGCCAAGGTGAGCAGTCGGAAGGGAGACGATTTCACGCCGGTGGCCATCAAGTCCGATGTGGAGCGGGACGTCGTACTTCGGGTCGAGGAGCAGCACCTTCGGTTGCCGGGGGTTATCGTCCTCCCCGAATCCAGCCGTCTCTACCCTTACGGTCCCCTGCTTTCTCACATCCTCGGCTATATGCTCCCCATTACCGAGGAGCAGCTGGCGGCGCATCAGAACGACACGGCGGCCGGCTACCGGGGCGAAGACAAGATCGGGGCCGCCGGGATCGAGGCCACCTACGAGAAGGAGTTGCGAGGCATACCGGGCAAGAAGCTGTACGAGGTGGATGCCACGGAGCGTCCGGTCAACGACCTGCGCATCGACAGCCCCGACCCCGGCCACAATCTCACCCTCAGCATCGACGTGGACCTGCAGAAGGATGTCCAGACTATCCTTCAGAACGCGATGGACAAGAAGAAGGCTGACTCGGCCGTTGCCATCGTGATGGATCCACGAAACGGGCAAGTCCTGTCGATGGTCAGTCTCCCCAGCTACGACGACAACATCTTCTCCGGCAAGGTTCGCCCCGCTGACTTGAATGCAGTGCTGAACGACCCCCGGAAGCCGATGATCGACTACGCCATCAGCGGCACCTTCGCCCCGGGCTCCACCTTCAAGCTGGTGACGGCTGCAGGCGCGCTCGAGGAGGGCGTGGCCAACGCCAACACCCAGATCCTCTGCCAGGGAGCGCTCATCATCCCGAACCCGTACAATCCGGCCCTCCCCACCCGGCTCCCCTGCTGGGGCGTTCACGGCCTGCAGGACTTCGTCACTGGTCTGGCCAACTCCTGCGACGTCTACTACTTTTCCCTGGGTGGCGGCAACCCGAGCCAGCACATCGACGGGTTAGGCAACGACAGACTCGCCAAGTGGGCCGAATTGATGGGCTACGGAGCCCCCACCGGCATCGACCTCCCGGGAGAAGTCGATGGGCTCGTCCCCACCGCTCAATGGAAGCAGAACACCTGGGGGGAGCAGTGGCTGACAGGCGATACCTACAACATGGCCATCGGCCAGGGCTTCGTGCTGGCTACACCCCTCCAGGTGGCCAACGTCACCAACGCCATCGCCAACGGGGGCCACCTTCTGGAACCAAGGGTGGTGGCTTCCATTCGCGACTCCGAGGACAACCTGATCCGTGACATGTAACCACCGGAGATC
>JAJZQR010000354.1 GCA_021806765.1 Chloroflexota bacterium
CACTACAACGAGTGGGAGGTGCTCGGCTCCAGGGTCGAGACCAAGACGGAATTGGCCGAGGTGGTGGCGCTGGTCCAGGCAGGCAAGCTGAAGCCTGTGGTATCCAAGACCTTCCCGCTGACCCAGGCCAACGAGGCGCTGGCCGAGGTGACCGCCGGCAGGGTCACCGGCCGCTGCGTGCTGTTGCCCTGATTAGTTCTGGGTTCTGAGGGCGGGTCCAGGGTACGCAACGCGGGCGAGCAGCATTGCGGCTTGGCGGGGTTTGAGGTGTCCCCAAACCACTTATTTCTACGTGCCCACGGCGTAGCCGTGGGCGAAAGGAGAACCCTCATGGCTGACAAGATCTACAACCTGTACGAATTGGGCTACTTGGACGTTCAGGCCTGGCTGAAGGAGACCGATGTGGTGCTTGTGCCCATCGGCAGCTGCGAACAGCACGGCCGGCACCTGCCTGTCAGCGTAGATGGTCTGGCAGCCCTGCAGGCGGTGGAGCGAGCTGCCAGAAAGGCCAACGTGCCTCACACCCCTCTGATCTGGTTCGGCTATTCCCCACAGCACCTGGGCAAGCCCGGCGACGGCTCCGGCACCATTACCCTCCGGCCGTCCACCTACGAGGCGGTGCTTTACGACGTGGGGCGCTGCCTGATCCACCAGGGCTTCAACAAGCTGGTCTTCGCCACCGGACACACCTCAAACACCAAGGTGATAGACCCGGTGATGCGGCGGCTGCGCTATGAAACCGGGGCCGTGCCCTGCGTCTTCCGTGCCGACTCCGAGGCAACGGTGATGCTGATGAAGGAGATACTCGAGAACCCGCCGGAAGAGACGCCGGGCTGGCACGGGAGCGAGATCGAGGCGTCCACCACCATGGCTTACAACGAGGCCCTGGTGCACCTGGAGCGGACAGACAAGGACTTCACCCACGCTCCTCGATGGCTTCCACAGGACAGGTTTGCGAAGCACAACGGCTCGGCCTACGTGACTTTCCAGGGCTACGACATGGTCTATCTTCCGATGGAGCACCGGGAATACAGCGACACCGGTCTCATCGGGAACCCCCTCCGAGCTTCTAAGGAGAAAGGGGACAAGATCCTCGACACGACTTCCGACTACTTCGCCGCCTTCATCCGCGAGCTGAAGGAGCTAAAGGTCGAGGTGCATCACCGGGACTACACGACTGGAAAGGTCTGAGTGGGTCCAGGAGGTAAGCATGGCCAAGACCATTGCCTTGATTGCCACGCTGGATACCAAGGGGGAAGAGGCCCAATACGTTCGGGAGCAGATCGAGGCCCGGGGACATCGGGTAGTGCTCATCGATCCGGGCATCCTGGGAGATGTGACCGTTCCGGCAGAGATAACCCGGGACGACGTGGCCCGGGCTAGTGGTGCCGCTTCCGCGGTAGAGATCCGGGGCTGGGGGGACAAGCAGCGGGGCCTGGAGCAGATGATCAAGGGCACCACCAAGATCGTCACCGAGATGGTCGCGCAGGGTGGGATCCATGGGGTGATAGGGATCGGCGGCGGCGCCGGGACCTCTATCGGCACGGCCGTCATGAGGGCGCTGCCCCTGGGCTTCCCCAAGCTGCAGGTCTCCACCATCGCCGCAGGGAGATTCAAGTTCGGCACCTTCATGGGGATCCGTGACCTGACCATCATGCACTCGGTGGCGGATATCCTTGGCCTGAATCCAATCATGAGGAAGGTTCTGGCCAACGCAGCGGGCGCCATCTGCGGCATGGCCGAGGTGGATTTGAATATCGAGCGCTCGGAGAAGCCGGTGATCTTCGCCACCATGTTCGGAAACACCACCCCCTGCATCATGCACGCCCGATCGATCCTGGTAGACAAGGGGTACGAGGTGGTGGTGTTCCATCCCAACGGCACCGGTGGGCCGGCCATGGAGGAGTTGATTGACCAGGGCGTCGCCGACGGGGTGCTGGATCTGACATCCCATGAGGTTGCCGGGGAGATGTTCGGCGGGATCATGGGGGCGCCCCACCGACTGGAGGCCGCTGCCAGACGAGGTGTGCCTCAGGTGATAGGCCCCGGCGCCAACGACTATCTGGTTATGGAGAAGCCGGAGGACATCCCTCCTGAGCATCGCCACCGAAAGGCTTTCCGACACTCCCGAGAGATGACCTTATTGAGAGTGGAACTCCAGGAGATGGTGCAGGTGGCCGAGGAGATCGCCCGGCGGGTGAACCGGGCCACCGGCCCGACGGCCGTGGTGATCCCTCTGCGTGGCTTCTCCCTGCCCGCCCGGGAGGGGGGACCTCTGTACGACCCCGAGGGCGATCGGGCTTTCATCGAGACCTTGAGGGCGAATCTGGCGCCTCAGATCAAGTATGTGGAGGTGGATTGCCACATCAACGATCATCCTTATGCGGAGGCGGCAGTGGCTCTACTGGAGGAGTTGATGGCCCGACGGTGGAAAGAGGAATAAACTATTCTGGCCCATATCCGTTCGGCGATCTTGGGCGAATCACCTGAGTCTGTGAAAGGGGTTCTATGGCACTGTCAGTCGAGGAAGCCACGAAGAAGGTCCTGGAACTGTTCGAGGGCGGATACAGTTGAGCAGAGTCCACCCTGCAGGTTCTGCAGGAGGTATTGGGGATCGAGGGAGAGCGGATCTGGACGGCCGCCTCCGGCTTCGGTGGGGGCATTGCTCGCCAGCAGTACGTGTGTGGAGCGCTCACCGGCGCTACCATCGCACTGGGGCTGTACGGCGGCGAGACCATCCAGGATCCCAAGGTGGTAGCGGACACGATTCGGCCCAAGGTGGAGGAACTGGTCGATGGTTTCACCAGCTCTTTTGGGAACGCCAAGTGTCACCATCTGGTCCCCTTCGATTTTAAAGTCCCCGGCGAGTATGAGCTGTTCCGTAAGAGCGGTGTCAAGCAGCAGAAATGTCACCAGTACGTGAAGCACGCCGTTGAGACTGTCTCCAAGTGGAAGGCGGAGGGAAGCCTGGTTTAGGTGATGGGGGCTAGGGGTTGGGGGATGCGAAGGGTCACAACCCGTGTCCCTCGCCCCCCAACCCCTGACCCCCTGGGCGGAAGTCTCAGCTGTAGGGAGTCACTGAATGGAGAAGAAGTACGATGTGGTGTGTTGGGGGGATGCAGCCCTGCGACTGACCCCTCCCAACTTCGAGAGGTTGGAGCAGGCCACCATGCTTGAGATGAGCGTGGGGGGATCGGAACTGTCCTGCTCCGTGGGGGCGGCGAGGTTAGGGCTGAAGAGCGCATGGTTTGGCAAACTGCCCGACAATTCCCTGGGCAGAAAAGTGGTGACGCTGACGAGAGCGCATGGTGTGGACATGAGCCACGTATCCTGGGTGCCCAACGGCAGGCTGGGCATATACTACGTGGAGATGGGCGCCAGCCCTAGGGCGAGCGAGGTCGTTTACGATCGGCAGCACTGCGCCTCCACCACCATGCGCCCCGACGACTGGGACCTGGAGAGTCTCTTGGGTAGCACCCGGGTGCTCCACTCCAGCGGGATCACCCCTGCGCTGGGTTCCAACTGCCAGGAGACTATGGAGGTCGCGCTGCGGCTGGCCAAGGAGATGGGAGTCATCAACAGCTTCGACTTCAACTTCCGCTTCCGGCTGTGGAGCGCCGAAGAGGCCAGAGAGTATCTGTCGAAGGTGTTCCCCTACCTGGATATCCTGATGACGACCAGCGACGACTTGGAGTTGGTGTTCAGGCTCCAGGGCACGCCGGTCGAGAACGCGGCCTGGATCAGGGATCGCTTCGGGATCGGGACCGTGGCGGTGACGATCCGGGAGGCGCCGACGGTGCTGCGGGGCAGATGGAGCAGCCTGGCCCTGGCCGACCGGCTCTACCAAGGGAGGGTGACCGAACTGGAGCTGATCGACCGGGTTGGCTCCGGAGACGCCTATGCCGCTGGGTTCCTGTACGGGTATCTGGTGGAGAAGGATCTGCAGCGGGCGGTGGAGATCGGAGATGCCATGAGCTTCCTGAAGCACTCTATCCCCAAGGACTTCGCCTACTTCACCAAGGAGGAGGTGCTTCGCTACGCCTCCTCCACCAGAACGAAGATACTGAGGTAGGGGCCATGGGTGAGAGCACTTACCGGATCAGGCCGATACTCACTGGGACCATGAAGGTGGACCAGGGTGCCTACCTCACCTGGGGGCGAGGCGTAGGCAAGGAGGTGGTCATTCCCGCTACCGCCTGGCTCATCGAAGGGGCTCGGTATCCCATCCTTGTGGATACCGGGATGTGCGACAGCGAGAGAGCTTCACGGTGGCATCACCAGGGGATCCAGGAGCCGGGCCAGGACATAGTCAGCCGGGTCCGAGCCCTGGGGATTGAGCCCGAGGAGGTGGAGATGCTGATCCTCACTCACCTCCACTGGGACCACACCTACAAGATGAAGGAGTTCTCCCGGGCGCGCTGCATCGTGCACCGTCGGGAGCTGGCTTTCGCCCTGGATCCCATACCTCAGTACTATCGCTCATATGAGGCGTACCAGTTGGGGCTGACCGCCGCGTTCAAGGGGGTGGAATTCGAGTTGGTGGAGGGTGAGAGGGAGCTTCTTCCCGGCATAACGGTCTTCCCCTCCTTCGGCCACTGTCCGGGCCACCAGGCGGTGGAGGTGCGCACGGAGCGGGGACCCTACGTAATCGCGGGGGACGCGGTCATGGTTTATGATAACCTCAAGGGCGACCCGGAGGTGGGTCTTCCTCTAGTCCCGCCGGGCCGCTTCACCAGTGCTCTGGAGTCGTGGGAGAGCCTGAAGGCCATCGTTGGTCGGGCCACCCACGTCCTGCCGGGGCATGAGATGCGGGTCTTCGATCGAGAGATGTACCCATAGCCATTGCGTAGTGTGAGGTGACGGCAGTTGTCACAGTTACCCGTCGACTTGGTGGTCTTCGATCTTATGGGGACCGTGGTGAAGGACGTCGGGGCGATGGAGAACGCCCTGGTTGCCACCCTGGTCCATTATCAGATCCCCTTCACGAAGAAGGACCTGACGGCCATGCGAGGAGCCGGGAAGCAGGCCGCGTTCAGGAGCTTGATCGAGCTGACCATTGGGGCGGATCAGGGCCCCGAGTGGAGCAGCTCCCGCGCCCAGGATATGTACGCTACCTTCAAA
>JAJZQR010000355.1 GCA_021806765.1 Chloroflexota bacterium
CCGGACGGTGTGAGTCGGTATGTCTGCGTTTGCTCATACATAAGGATTGCTCATCCGCCCGCCTATTGACAACTCTGTGCAGACCTTAACTTGTAAGGAATGCACACGGGGCCGCCCCTACAATCGGTCGTGGTCTGACACACGATGCCACGTAATGGGCAGCACGCGTAATGGGCCCCGCCCCCGTTGGACCGACGGCCCTGCTTAGGCGCGACCGCCCAGGGTCTGAAGTCGGCTCATGTCTCCATACAGAGACACAAGGCAGTGGAACTCCTCCTGGTCGTGGAAGCGGCACTGTCCCGCGCCAAAGGATTTCGCCACTTCGATGCAGAAGCGGACTGCGCCTTCCACATCGTCCAGATGGGTCGCCCCCGTGGCGGACCCGGGCACGGGCACCTCGGTAGTGATGGCAACCCCAACTACCGGCGCCGCTGTGGCTATGGACGGCTGAAGGATGCTGTTGACGTGGAACACGCCGTTGCCGTAGGGCGTGATGTCCTGAGTGGTGACGGCGAAGACCGCGGGCAGTCTCCCGGTCACGATCTGCATGATCCCGAACAGGTCCTCGCTCGCCCTCAGGATGTAGCCTTGCCTTGCCGTTGGAGACTCGAAAGCGTCGATAACCTGCTTCCAGGCCACGGGTCATTCCTCCAGCCAACAAGCTGAGGATTGTGGACCGAGGGCTGCGACCGCAGGCCTCGGTCCACAATCCTCAGGAAACGTACTTGAGCACTTCCTTGCCTATGGTCTCCTCCACCGGCTTCAACAGCTCCGGGTCCTTTACGCCCGCTCCGAGGATCAGCTTCTGCCTCGGCACCATCACAAGTGCGATCTCCTGACCGGTCTGGATCATCGCGCTGGACAGAGCCGTTCCCGTGGAGAGATCGAAGGTCGCCATCAAGTCCGGGAAGGTGGCCAGCCGTCGGGGCATACTGGCAGGGCTCACGGCTTCCAGGGTCATGTACTCGTTCCAGAAGGTCAACTCCAAGGCTTCGCCCTGGCCCATCTGCACCCGCGCCAGCCCCACGTCCAACCCACCTTTTGTCTCAAGCTTGACGTCTACCACTCTCCCGCGCCCGACGATCTCCCCACCCAGCACGTCGCAGGCCGCCTCCACCAACTCCAATGGCTTCGCGCCCTGCCTCTCCAACATCGCCTGGCCGACCTTGATCGCCTGTTTGATGGCGCCCACAGCGGCATGATCGCGGGTGTAGGCAACAGTCACAGGGTTCCTCGCGACGGCCACCATTCCCCCTGCCTGGGCAGAAACCAGTGGTATCAGTGGGGAAATGGTCTGCAGCTTGCCTCGAATGAACATCTCCAGGTAGCGACCATGGGCAGGATCGCCTCCTATCGCCGCCTGGAGGGATACGTAGTCCTCTACCTTGTGCAGTCCAATGGCGCCCTGGATACTGATAGGGTGAGCCCTTCCATTGCAGGGAGCATCGACCACAGCGATGCCCAGGGCTGCCGCCTGCACCCAGCCGTTGGTCACGGCGATGCCTCCGACCTCGCTGCTGACCAGCCCCTGCAGCTCCACGTCGCCTTCCGTCATCAGCATCTCGACCGCCCGCACGTAGTGTATCGGCAGGGCATAGGTGGTCTTGGCTGCCGGAGATCCCACGGCAGACGCCGTAGCCAGCATCGCGTCGTCGGGCAGGTCGTCGACGTCCACCAGGTCGGGTGCGCCGAACTCCACAGCCAGGAGCCCGTTCCGCCGCCCATCGTCCGCCGAGCCGCCACCTCCTCCGCCAAGGACGCCTCCGCCCAACACGGCGGCCTCCACCAATTCCTTCGTCAGTCGCAACCTCGCCATCCCTCGTCACCTCCCCTGAGTACAGTGCTGAGTCCTGAGTCCCGTCGGATGGGCTCAGGACTCAGCACCTAGCGGAAAAGGACCAGCCCGCGCCGGTGGCTGTCAGGCTGGGTGGTTCACAGAGTCCACTTGGCCCTGAGCACCGACGAGAAGAACCCGTACAGCGCATCTCCGGCGATGGAGCCCGCGCCGAAGATGGTGAGCGGCGTCTCCGAAGCCTGGCCGTATATCCGCAGGGCTATCACCCGAATAAGGATACCTGCCAGCACCGCCCATCCTGCCAACGGATTCACGATCAACAGACCAGTCGCCAGAAGAATACCCATCTGGCGATCCGGGCCTCCAATCGCCTGTACTATGGCCCCAGGTATCGCCCAGATGATCAGATTCCGGATGATGGTGGGATCTACGCCGGCTTTGATCGTCGTCGCATAGACGCGGTCGACGGGCGGGAACAGGTTCTGGGAGAAGTAGAGGTCCTTGAACAGCAGGACCATGACCCAGGCCACGGCCAGCCCGAAGAAGCCCGCGATGATCTGCTGCCAGCGTCCCGCCATCTCGAAGGCGAGGTTGCGGCCACCGCCCCGCAGGTAGTGACCTGCCTTCAGATCGTACCCGGCGTCCGCGAAAGCAGGGCCACCGGAGGCGACGAATCCGACCAGCACGGCACACGCGGCGGGTGGGAAGCCCAGTATCAAGCCGAGCACGAGGAAGATCAGCGCCGTGGCGAAGGCCGGGAACCAGCCCGCGTGCATGGCCGAAAGACCTACGATGAACTCGGCGCATATGCACGAGATCGCGGCGAAGACGATCCACAGCACAATCTGGCCTGCCGACATCTCGGTCGCGATGCCGCTGATGATCGCGAGGATCGCCGCCGCCACCAGATAGAGCCCGAGGCCCTGCAGCAGGCCGCGGGTGATGTACGACTCGCTACGAGTGAGACCCTCCGAAGCGGCAGCCTGTGAGCCACCAGAGACAGGGTGAGGGTGCGCCTGCCCCTTAGACAGGATGATGATGACTTGGATCAGGGCCACGAGACCCGCGCCGATCATCATCCCATGGGGGATGTACAGGGCGTTCATGTCGACGCCAAACAGCTGCGGGCCGTAGCCGCGAAGCAGAAGTCCTACTCCAAACATCGTCAGGGCGAAGATGTTGCCGATAAAGGCGACGCCAAAGGCGGACATGGACACTCCCAGCCACGAGCCGATGATGCCCACCACTGTTCCGACACCCAGCAGGGCGGCGTGGCGCCCACCCTGGTCGCCTGCGATGATCGCCTCGGCCGCGGCGATGCCGGGAGGCCAGGCGTTGCGTCCGGCGAAGATCCGGGAGTCAAACAGCCAGTACAACATTGCCAGGTCGATCAGCATGCCCATGCTGGCGCCGATGAACATCGGAGTCACCAGGTCGGGGCGCCCCATGAGGACAGGGATTCCGACCGGTAGGAGTAGCGAGTTCGCCGCGCCAAAGGTGGAGCTGGAAATGTTGGACTGAACCAGGTTCTGCCTGTGTACGGAGCGGAAGCGGCCGAACATGGCCCCTGGTATTCTTGAGACCACAATGGCCACCAGGACGCCGATGATCGCGGTGTTGGGTGTAACCCCGAGGGTGGTGATGATCTGCAGCCCGATGATGGCACCGATCACCGACATGATGGTGTTCATCACAAGGACGCCAGGTTCGAGAGCCCTAGGATGGTACTTCTCTTCGGGCGCTGGGATGTTACCCATAGCAGGTGCATCTTGGGTGGACATGGACAAGCCTCCCTTTTCTCGAGTGCGGCTTTCCGCCTATGAGGACGGCCAGTTTGGAGAACCCGCCAAGACGGCTATTCCGGCAGCCTGAGAGCGAACAGTACCGGTGAACGCTCGTTTCGGGGGCTGGGGTGTCCCGTAGCTCAGCTACACTGCCTGGTGGCTGCCGCTGCTTGTAAGAGCCCCGCTAGTGCCCTCCTCTCCTCTGTTTCCCTCCGCGTTAGGCAGGCTGTCTTGGACCTCTGACCGCATAAGATGTGATGAGGCCCGCCGCGCGAACAGGATCTACGGCCAGCATGCCCATGCGAGCTCGAAGCAGGTCTGCCATACCGATAGTGGCGTAACCGGTGCAGGCCAGCACCAGCGCACCAGCCCCGGCCTCGCCGAGTCTGCGTGCCGCCTTCAGGGCTGATTCCCGGCCCCAGTCGGTCATCAGGTCCAGGGTGTTCTTGACTCCTTCGGGGCTCGCTTCCCCCACGAAGCGGTCGCCCAGCAGCGCACGCACCGGGCCAGGCGCGCCTTCGGTAAGGTTCAGTATCCCTATTCGTTCGGCGAGGCCCAGGGCCACAGCCGAGGCCGACGACCCCGCGCCGATCACCGGGATTCTCAATTCCGCTCGGAGCTCGATGACCCCCGGATCGGCAGCGCAACTCACTACTATCGCGTCGACGCCCCCGTTCGCTAATTCTCGTGCGAGTCGGATGATCTTGGGGACGGCAATACGCTCAGTCTCGTCGTCGTAGATGCCTTTGGGCTGCTGTGGGATGCAGCGATTCACCGTTACCAGCCCAAAGTCCCGTTCGAGGATGCGGCCATGGGCCGCGAGCAGCTCGGGGTCGTCAGTGGTCAATACTCGAATGACGCCGACAGTCGTCATGGCTCTTCTGTCCTCCCATCATCAGCAGTGCGCGAACGAGAAGATCGCAGGACCACCGGGTGGGCGGGCAATCTGAGGCCCGCTGGGGAACAGGGGAAGCCGTGGGCGGTGCGAGACGAGAATCCTCCCGCTGCCCTATTCTACTATCAGGCCGCACCAAGTCAAGAAGCCGCATCTGCAGTTTCAACAGACCCCGGGAGCCCGGCAGCAGTCCAGGCGGGATTGTGTCTGGGAAGTCAGGCTGGGATCGCTGGCTAAGCAGCTATTTACAGATGGAGTGGACACTGAAGCAGCGCACAAAGCAGAAGAGGCGCGTTTTCCGCGCCCCTTCAAGCTAATTGCTGATTGTTGAAAGCCGGGAGCTACATCCCCACCGCCAGAGCCGGCAGCTGGGAGAAGCTGAAGAACAGGTTCGGCAAGATGCCCATCTGCAGGGTGAAGAAGAGAGCCACCACCAGCACCGCAGCCATGGAGAGGGTGGGCCTCTGCTGCACCACCTTCTCAACCGGCTCCGACATGTACATCGCCACCACGACCTTCAGGTAGTAGTAGAAGGCGATGACGCTGGTGACGACCCCCACGATGGCCAGCCAGAGGTAGCCACCCTGGACCGCAGCGCTGAACACATACAG
>JAJZQR010000034.1 GCA_021806765.1 Chloroflexota bacterium
GTTGAACGACGAGACGGTGAAAGGGCTCGCGGCCCTCACCAAGGACGACCGGTTCGCCTACGACGCGTACCGCCGCTTCATCTCCATGTTCGGCCGCATCGTGATGGGCATCGATGGCAGCAAGTTCGAGCACGTCCTGGACGAGTACAAAGAGAAGACCGGAGCTAAGTCAGACGCCGAACTGAGCGCCGACAGCCTGAAGAAGATCGTCGAGCAGTACAAGGAGATCTTCAAGGCGGCGACGGGCCGCGACTTCCCCACGGATCCCTACGAGCAGCTGCGGCTGGCCATCATGGCTGTGTTCGGTTCCTGGAACGGGAAGCGCGCCATCGACTACCGAAACTACAACAAGATCCCCCACACCCTGGGCACGGCAGTCAACGTTCAGACCATGGTCTTCGGCAACATGGGCAACGACTCCGGAACCGGCGTGGCCTTCACCCGCAATCCTTCGACGGGCGAGAAGGCGCTGTACGGCGAGTTCCTGATCAACGCCCAGGGCGAGGACGTGGTGGCCGGCATCCGGACGCCGGAGCCCATCGCCCGGCTGCAGGACGAGTTGCCCCAGGTGGCGCAGCAGTTCAAGGAGATCGCCCAGAGGCTGGAGAGCTACTACCGCGACGTGCAGGACATGGAGTTCACCGTCGAGCGAGGCAAGCTGTACATGCTCCAGACCCGCTCGGGCAAGAGGACCGCTCAGGCGGCCGTCAAGATTGCCGTGGACATGGTGAAGGAGGGGATCATCACCCCCGAAGAGGCCATCATGCGGGTGGAGCCGGGGCACGTAGTACAGCTGTTGCTGCCCGGGTTCGATCCCGCTGCGAAGGATGCTGCTACCCGCGAGGGTAGGATGCTGACCAAGGGCCTCAATGCGTCCCCGGGCGCCGCTATGGGCAGAGCCGTCTTCGACCCCGATAGGGCCGAGGAGTGGGGCAGCACCGGCCAGAAAGTGGTGCTGGTCCGGACGGAGACTTCCCCGGACGACGTGCACGGCATGATCGCCGCCCAGGGTGTGCTAACCGCCCGGGGTGGCGCCACCAGCCACGCGGCGGTGGTAGCCCGCGGGATGGGCAAGCCCTGCGTGTCTGGTGCCGAGGGGGTCGTGGTGGACCAGGAGCGACGCCAGTTCACCGCCGGTGGCACGGTGGTGAAGGAGGGCGACGTCATCTCCATCGACGGCGCCACCGGCGAGGTATTCGCAGGGGAGATCCCGGTCCGGGCCCCCAACTTCGCCGAACTGAAGGATCTGGACCAGATCCTGAAGTGGGCCGACGAGAAGCGACGGCTGGGCGTGTGGGCCAACGCGGACTACCCGCGCGATGCTATCAAGGCTCGGGAATACGGCGCCGAGGGTATCGGCCTCTGCCGCACCGAGCACATGTTCATGGAAACCGAACGCCTGCCCATAGTCCAGAGGATGATCCTGGCTGCGCCGGAAGCCGCGCGGTTGAGCGCCGCTCTGGAGAAGGCAAAGGCAGACCTGGCCGCAGCTCCGGCGGACCGGAAGGTGGCCCTCCAGGCTCAGGTGGCCGAGTTGGAGAAAGAGGCCGCCGGTCCCTGGGCCAACTACCGCTCCGCTCTGGACGAGCTGCTGCCCATCCAGAAGGGCGACTTCGTCGGCATCTTCCGGGCGATGGCCGGCCAGCCGGTTATCATCCGGACGATCGACCCGCCGCTGCACGAGTTCCTTCCCGATCATGAGACCCTGCTGGTCGAGGTGACGGAACTGCGGCTGAAGGGCGATCGTCCTCAGGAGTTGGCCCAGAAGGAGAAGCTGCTCCAGGCCGTGGAGTCCATGCGCGAGGCCAACCCGATGCTGGGTCTGCGGGGATGCCGCCTCGGCATCCTCTATCCAGAGATCGTCGAGATGCAGGTGAAGGCGATCATGGGAGCAGCTTGCGAGCTGACCAAAGAGGGCATAGAGGTCAAGCCTGAGATCATGATCCCGCTGGTCGGTCACATCAACGAGCTGCACCTGGTCCGAGGACAGGTGGAACCCATTGCAGAGCAGGTCATGAAGGACTACGGCGTGGAGGTCCACTACAAGGTCGGAACGATGATCGAGATCCCGCGGGCAGCTTTGACTGCGGACGAGATCGCCAAGGATGCCCAGTTCTTCAGCTTCGGAACCAACGACCTGACCCAGACCACCTTCGGCTTCTCCCGCGACGACGCCGAGGGCAAGTTCCTGCTGCAGTACGTCGATCGGAAGATCCTGCCGGTCAACCCGTTCCAGACCCTGGATCGGAATGGCGTCGGCAAGCTGATCAAGACGGCGGTCGAGTTGGGGCGCGGCACGCGGCCGGATCTCGAGGTCGGCATCTGCGGCGAGCACGGTGGAGATCCGAGTTCCATCGAGTTCTGCCACCAGGTGGGGCTCAACTACGTGAGCTGCTCCCCCTTCCGTGTGCCCGTAGCCCGATTGGCTGCTGCCCAGGCGGCCATTGGACAGGCCGAGAAGGACAAGTAGGTATTAGAAAAGGGGCGAGTCGCCTCCGACTCGCCCGGCATGATGCGGGTAGGGGCGGTTCGTGAACCGCCCCTACCGTGGTTTCGTTGCAGCAGTCTACCCTGGCCTGTGTAGCCGCAATTCGGGGACCTCTCTGAAGGGACTTGCCAGTGGAAACAGTGCGCGAACGGTTGGAGAGGGGCGAGGATAGGCTGTCGCCCCTGGCGGCCCGCTCCCGGCTCACCCGTGGAAGACAGTCTCCCGAGGATGAGTGCCCGTGGCGGCTGTCCTTTCAGCGCGATCGGGACCGGATCCTCCACTGCAAGGCCTTCCGAAGACTCAAACACAAGACTCAGGTATTCGTTGCTCCGGCGGGGGATCACTACCGCACCCGACTAACCCATACCCTGGAGGTGTCGCAGATCGCCCGCACCATCGCGAGGGCTCTCAACCTGAACGAGGACCTCACTGAGGCCATAGCTATGGGGCACGACCTGGGGCACACACCCTTCGGCCACGCAGGAGAAGAGGCTCTGAACGGAGTCATGCCCGGCGGCTTCCACCACAACGAGCAGAGCCTCAGGGTGGTGGAGGTGCTGGAGAAGTCGGGACGGGGACTGAACCTGACCTGGGAGGTCCGCAATGGCATTCTCTTCCACTCCAAGGTGCGGCGAAGCATAGCGGCCAATGCTGGAGGGATTCCATCGACCCTGGAGGGGCAGATCGTGCGAGTTGCCGACAGCATCGCCTACGTGAACCACGATCTGGAGGACGCCATACGGGCCGGTGTCATTCGAGAGTCGGACGTTCCCCAAACGGTGGTATCCAGCCTGGGACGCACCGGGCGAGAGCGGGTCAACGCGATGGTGGTGGACATCATCACCAACTGCTGGCCGGTGGCGGAGGGGGAAATGCCCCGGGAGGAGGATCCGACCGGGCTCGTTATCCGTCCCAGCTTAACTATGTTAAGCTATATTGATGCCCTGCGTGAGTTTCTGTTTCAGCGGGTGTACCTCTCCGGTTTTGCCAGAGACCAGGGGTCGAAGGCAACCTACGTGGTTAGAGAGCTTTTCAACCACTATAAAGCCCATCCTTCCGATCTACCGGCCGACCGGGGTGGCAATCCGGCGAACGAACCGGTGGAGCGGGTGATATGTGACCATATTGCCAGTATGACGGACCGTTACGCCCTACAAACCTACAAGCAGCTGTTTGTCCCCGAGGGGTAAACCTGCAGGCGGCGTCAGCCGACAATAATAGGGATGTGAGGGCTCACTGCGAGTGTTCCCTCTCCCTCTGGGAGAGGGAGAAGTTGGGGGCGGGCTAGATGGCTGGAGACGTTGTCGACCAGATAAAAGCGCGGCTGGACCTGGTGGACGTTGTCTCCGAGAAGGTCTTGCTGAAGAAGGCAGGGAAGACCCTGAAGGGGTTGTGCCCCTTCCACGTGGAGAAGACCCCTTCCTTCATCGTCTTCCCGGAGACCGGGACCTGGCACTGCTTCGGCTGCGGAGCGGGCGGCGACCTTTTCAACTTCGTCATGCAGAGCGAGAAGTTGGGGTTTGCGGAAGCCCTGGCCATGCTGGCCGCTCGATCCGGGGTGGAGTTGCCGAAGGGGCAGAGAGAGAGCCACTCCGACGACAGTCTGGGAAAGCTGTACGCGGTGAACGAGGCCGCGGCCAACCATTTTCGAGCCATGCTGGACAGCCCGGCGGGCACCCATGCCAGGAACTACCTTCAGGAGCGGGCCATCTTCACGGAGAGCGTGGAGCAGTTCCAGTTGGGGTTTGCTGTCGATGCAGGAGCGGGCCTGGCCCATCACTTGCTGCAACAAGGATTTGGTAGATCCGAGATCCTGGAGGCAGGCCTGGCTGGAGAGAACGAATCCGGTGGGTTGTACGATCGCTTTCGGGGGCGGCTGATCTTCCCGATACGGGATGCCGCCGGGAAGCTGGTAGGGTTTGGGGGCCGCGGGCTATCCAAGGATGCCCGTCCCAAGTATCTGAACTCGCCCCAGACCCCGATCTTCGATAAGGGCGGATGCCTCTATGCCGTGGACCGAGCCAGGCAGGAGATACGGCAGACTGGACAGGCCGTTATAGTCGAGGGGTACGTGGACGCCCTCATGGCCCATCAGCACGGCTATCGAAACGTCGTCGCGGCCCTGGGCACGGCTGTGACCGATCGGCAATTGTCCCTACTGAAGCGGTGGGCTTCGGAACTCTGCTTCGCCCTGGACCCGGATGAGGCCGGTCAGGAGGCCACCGCCAGGGGCCTCACCGTGGCCATGGGGGCCCTGGAGCGAACCGCGACACCGATTCCTACCTGGAAGGGGCTGGTCGACTACGTCTACAAGCTGAAGACTGCCATCAAGATCATCGGACTGCCGTCGGGACGGGACCCCGACGAGGTGATCCGCCAAGACCCGGCTCGGTGGCGCCAGCTGGTGCAGGAAGCCGTTCCTGTGGAGGAGTTCTTCCTGGAACGGGTGCGCCGGCGTCACGACCTTTCGACAGCCAGCGGGAAGGCAGCCGCGGTGGAAGAGGCGATGGCGGTTATCGGGGAGATCCCCGAGCCGGTCCAGCAAGCTCACTACGTGCAACGGCTTTCCTCGATGGTGGGCATCGAGGAGTCCATCTTGCTGCAACAGGTACGGCAGCGGAGGCGGCACCGACCCGCGGAGGCGAGAACGGCTGCCCGGGGAGGAGGGGGCCAGACCGAGGCGGACCTGGAGGCCTACTGCCTGGCAGTGATCCTGAAGAGCCCAGCCCTGCTGAAAAGGGAACCGAGGCTGAAGGAGGAGCACTTCATCAACCCTGCTTACCGCGAGATCTTCCGAAGGATATCCGAGCACCCACAAGCTGGGAAGGAGGAGTTGCAGGCGACAGAGATGCTGGAGTGGCTGAGGGCTGAGCCCGAGGGCCCGCTGCGGGAGACCCTGGAGGAGTTGCTGACGATGCAGTCCCAGCACCCGGTTCGCTTCCTGGACCAACTAGAAGAGGCATACAAGTCTGCAGCAGTTAGCCTGGTGTTAAGCGGTTTGCAGCTACGGAAACAGCAGATAGAAGAGGCCTGGGCCTCGAGAGAGGCCGACTGGGATGCGGCGGAGATCGCGGCGCTGGAGAGGGCCGAGTACGAGATCGCCGTGGAATCCCACAAGCTCAAGCTGCTGGGGGACACAAAACCGTTGCGGTCGATCCACAAGGAGGTTCGGCATGGTGGATGACGCCAGGGTGGATGCGGAGACGGCATCCTCCCTCGTCTATTCTGAGTTGGTGGCGAAGGGGCAGGCGCGGGGCTATGTGACGCCCGACGACATCCTGCAGAAGATACCAAATCCTGAGAACGATGTCGGGATGGCGGACGATCTGGTAGCCGCCCTGGACGACGCCGGAATCAAGGTAGCGACGTCGGCCTCTCTTGCCGATGTAGAGGGCCCTCCTCCCTCCTGGCTCACGGACATGGAGAATGAGCAGGAGGTGGAAGCCGCCGTACGGGTAGATGAGCACGAGGGGCTCGAGGACCACGTCCGCATGTATCTCCGAGAGATCGGGACGGTACCTCTTCTGAGCTGGGACGGTGAGAAACGGCTCGCCAGGAAGATGGAGGAAGGCTCCTTCCTGGAGAGGATGCGCCGGGAAGCCCCCGTGGTCGAGGACGAGTTGGAGAGCGACGAGATCGCGGAGTTCCCACCGGAGGATCGCGAGATCACCGAGGAGGATGCCGTCGCCCTCCTTCAGCGGATGTACGAGCGGTTCTGCGAGCAGTTCCAATACCTGGATCTGGTCTTCCCCAGCGGCCGGACTCGGGAGGGTCTTCTGGAGAGCATGCAGAAGTTGGGGAACCTGGCTGACATCGACCCCAACCGCTTACAGGAGATCGCGGATAAGCAGGAAGTGGACATCACCATTGCCGACCGTGCTATCGTCGGACTGTCGATACTCTGCCGGATACTGCCCGGGGAGCTTCTGGAGGAAGTGGCCCGAGAGGCGAGTCGCGTCGGGGCGCCCCCGCCTGTGGCCTTTGGCTCGGACTACTTCGTTTCCAGACCCATGGAGGCCAAGCATAAACTGACCGGTATCCAGCAGGAAGCTCAGCGCGCCCGGGCCAGTCTCACTGAGGCCAACCTGAGGCTGGTGGTCAGCGTCGCAAAGAAGTACATCGGGCGGGGGATGTCGCTGCTGGACCTGATCCAGGAGGGTAATATCGGCCTGATCCGGGCGGTGGAGAAGTTCGAGTTCCGCAAGGGCTACAAGTTCTCCACTTACGCCACATGGTGGATCCGGCAGGCGATCACTCGGGCGATCGCCGACCAGGCACGCACCATCCGTATTCCAGTGCACATGGTGGAGACCATCAATAAGCTGAGCCGGCTCTCCCGCAGGCTCCTGCAGGACCTGGGGCGAGAGCCCACTTCCGAGGAGATCGGGGTCAAGATGGAGATACCGGCGGAGAAGGTGCGGGAGATCATGAAAGTCTCCCAGGAACCGGTCTCCCTGGAAACCCCCATAGGCGAGGAAGAGGATAGTCACCTGGGGGACTTCATAGAGGACCAGTCGGCCTTGGCCCCGGCGGAGGCGGCATCCCATCAGCTACTGAAAGAGCAGGTGGACGACGTCTTGCGATCGTTGACCCACCGGGAACGGAGGGTTCTCCAGCTACGGTTCGGGCTGGACGACGGACGGCAGCGGACACTGGAGGAGGTTGGACGGGAATTCGGCGTAACCCGGGAGCGGATCCGGCAGATAGAGGCGAAGGCGCTGCGAAAGCTGCGCCACCCCAGCCGCAGCAAGAAGCTCAAGGATTACCTCGACTGAGCTGAGCGACCCCCACCCCTACCCCTCCCCCATCGCAGGGGGAGGGGTATTTTATTGGTCTGCGGCGCGAAGGGCGAAGTGGAAGACCGTTCCCCTGCCCGGCTCGCTCTCCAGCCAGATCCTCCCGCCGTGGGCGTCCACTATCCCCTTGCTGAGGTAAAGGCCCAGCCCCATTCCCTCGTGACAGCGGTCCGGGCCACGATAGTATCGCTCGAAGATCCTCTCCTGCACCTCCCTGGGAATTCCGGCCCCATCGTCCTGCACCGAGACTACCACCGAACTGTCTTTCCTCCGAATTCGCACCTGGATGTGCCCCCCTGCATCCGTTGCATCGATGGCATTGGAGAGCAGATTGGTCAGCAACTGCTCGACTCGGTGAGGATCCGCCTGGACGGTGCCGTCGTCGGAGGCCACCAGACTCAACTCTCGATCGGGCGCCGTCACCTGCATCTGGGCTACAAGGTCACGGGCCAGACCGGTTAGGCTGAAGTCTACGCAGCGGAGGTCCAGCCGGCCCATGCGGATCAAAGAGAAATCCAGCAGATCGAAGACCAACTGGCTGAGGCGGCTCACCTGGCGATCGGCTATCTCCAGCATCCCGACCTCCCGCCCTCCCAGAGAGGGATCGGATCGCTGGTGAGCGAACCGGAGGATCAGCTGGACGTAGCCCTTCACCGCGGTCAAGGGGGTCTTCAGCTCGTGGGCGACCATGGCCAGGAACTCGTCCTTCTGCATCTCCAGCTGTTTTCGGTCCGAGATGTCTTGAAGCAGGGCGACGGAGCCAACCGTGTTGCCAAGATCATCCAGGATAGGAGATGCACTGCAAAGGGCCGTCACGCCCTGTCCGCTGATGCGGTGGATCACCATCTCCTGCACCTTCGTTGGCTCTCCGGTTCGCGCTGCACGGACCCAGGGGAGTTCCTCGGGCAGGTAGAGTTCGCCGGTAGGGGTGGCAAAGCCGTACTGCGTGGGGTAGGAGTCCACGGGAGCCTTGGGATCTATGGGTTGTCCCAGCAGTTGAGCCAGAGCCCGGCTGCTGGAGACAACCTTCCCATCGGGCGCCGATGCAACTACCACTCCCTGAGGGATGCTATCCAGTATGGCTTGGAGGTGAAGATTGGTCAGGATCAGCTGCTGACTGGCTTGCCGAGAGCTGTGGAGACGATGAACCTGGGCCACGGCCGTGGCGACGTGACGGGAGATCTCGGTGGCCAGCGACAACCGGCTCTCATTCCTGGAGTCGCCGGGCTCAGCCCAGGCCATCAAGAGCAACCCGAGGGTACGCTGGCCGTGAGTGAGGGGCACAACCACCACGGAATCGGCCCCGAGTTCTGCCGCCAGCAGGGCCCGCTCATCCGATCCGAAGATGGCTCTGATCTGATCCTCGTCTTCTGCGGAGAGGTTCACCAGACGAGTCAGGGTGAGAGCCTTGCTGTGGAAATCCTGGCGCCGGAGGGGCTGCCAACCCTGTGCCAGCCGGAAGACCAGCGAGTCCTTCTTCGGGTCGTGATGAGAGACACTACCGATGCGAAGGTCACCGACCGCCCGATCTTGCAGCCACAGGACGCACCAACCGCTGAGGGCTTCGGCCACGGCACTGGTCACCTGCGGGGCCAATTGCAGGGGAGTGGAGGACGCGGCCAGGGCGTCAAAGAGCAGCGCCAGAAAGCGCGCTGCGGTTTCCGCTCTCGTTCTCTCCGACTCCGATTTTCCCGTTCCTGGGTCGCGGAGGGTTTCAGTCACACCAGTCCCTGTCGCTTCGTCGGATAAATGGATGACACCAGAGAGAGCAGTGCTAGGCCAAGCTAGAATACCATGGTGGGCAAACGTTGTTCAACGGCAAAGAGGGTCAGTTTCGGTGGATCTTGGGGTTGTTGTCGACCTGCAGCCAGTCGAGAAGGAACCCCGCCCCCTGACGTTGTGTCAGCCCCGGGCGGGCCTGTATATTGAGGAGCATCTACCATCGAGAGGAGTACTGTTCAGCTGTGCGGCTGATGGTTTTTGGCCTGAGCATCACCAGCTCCTGGGGAAACGGCCACGCCACCACCTACCGGGGGTTGCTGAAGGAGTTGCACCACCAGGGTGTGGACGTGACCTTCGTCGAGAAGGACGTTCCCTGGTACGCTGCCAATCGTGACCTGCCACGAGCCGACTTCGCCCGCGTCGAACTGTATCGGGACACCGGCCAATTGGAGGACCTCTTGAGTGCTCAGCTGGGGCAGGCCGACGCGGTTTTGATGGGCAGCTACTTTCCAGACGGTCCGATGCTGGCAGACCGTCTCGCCGGCCATGGGAGCATCCTCCGGCTGTACTACGACATCGATACCCCTATAACCCTGGGGGCTTTCGCTCAGAAGGGCGCCGCGCCCTACCTCAGGGCGGACCAGATCCCGTTTTTCGACGCCGTCCTGTCCTTCACCGGCGGCAGGGCCCTGAGGGAAATGGAGGAGCGATGGGGCGCCAGGAAAGCCGTCGCTTTCTACTGCGCCCTGGATCCGGATTCCCACCACCGGACCCAGCCAGAGGAGCGGTTCCGCTGCAGGCTGGGCTATATGGGCACCTACGCCCCGGAGCGCCACGAGGCGTGGGAGAATCTCTTCCTCAGACCTGCCCTTCGATTGCCCGATCGACGGTTCGTCCTGGCAGGTCCTCAGTATCCGGTGCTGGGGCTACCAGCCAACGTGCACCACTTTCAGCACCTACCTCCCCGAGAACATTCCGCGTTCTACAGCTCCTGCGACGTGGCACTGAACCTCACCCGAGGTCCGATGGTGGCCTACGGCTACAGCCCATCGGTTCGCTTGTTCGAGGCAGCCGGTTGCGCTACCTGCGTCATCTCAGACCCGTGGGAAGGGCTGGGGGAGCTGTTCCAGATCGGGACGGAGATCCTGGTGGCTTCGACCGAGGAGGAGGTTGTTCGCCTGCTGTCCGGCCTCCGGACAGAGGAGGTGGCGGGGATCGGGGAGCGGTTCCGGGCGCGGGTGCTGCGGCAGCATACCTATGCAGCGAGGGCAGCACAGCTGCTGGACTTGCTGAAGAACCTCACACCGCCACGCCCAACTCCCCCAGCTTGATGAAGGGCGTAGCTTCGCGAGCGTAGCTGTGCTCCAGGTCGTGCACCTGTCTGGCCATGCGAACCGCGTCCTGGTAGATGCGATCATACCGCTCGCCGACCCGGGGCCAGGGGTAGATCTCCGAGCCCCAGGCCCGGATGATGGGCACCCTCCGGAGGGGCCTCCTACGAGAAGAGGCGGGAGAAGAAGGACTGAAGCTGCTCGCCCCGATGACGGTAGGTGTGGTGAGAAAGGAGGCGGCGTCGGGCGCGATCGCCGATGACCGCAGCCTCCTCTGGCGGCACCTCCCGGACGAAGGAGGCCACCTCCTCCGAACCCGATGCGACGAGCACCTCGCGGCCGGGCGCGAGGAAGCTCTCCACCCCGTCCCACAGATCGGTGACTAGGCAAGCGCCGGCGCCGGCCGCCTCGAAGACACGGGTGGGCGGGCTGAAGCCGTAGTCAGCCATGGCCTGGCGATTGACGTTCAGCACCAGACGCGCGCTGCAGTTGAGGACGTTGTGGAGGGCTGTAGCCACGTGTCCCAGATAGCTCACGTTCGCAGGCAGCCCGAGGTCTCCCCAGCCCTCTCCACCCAGAAGGAACCGATGTCCGGGGCAAAGCTCCGCGGTGGCGAGGAAGTACTCCCTTACGCGGGCCTCCCGGTCCGGCAGCCGGTGGCCTATGAAGAGGAGATCGCACTGGTAGTCCGGGTCGCGGGGGACGGGATGGTGGCTCTCAGGATCGAGGGCGTTGTAGACCAGCTCCACCAGCTGTGCCCCCAGCCGCCGGTACCCTTCGGAAACCTTTGGCCCGCCCCCATAGGTGAGGATCGTGTCGTAGCGGGGCACCAGACGACGGAAGTACCAGTCCGGATCCCGGAAGGCTTGGTCCAAGGTGAAGGGGGCATCCACGTCCCAGTAGGCGACTCGATTGCCCTCCCAACGCGTATCCAGCACCGCGCCATCCAGGTACTCGTCGTAGCGGCCGGCCCCGCTGCACTTGATCACCAGGTCCGACCCACAGGCACGGTCCAACTCCCGGTCGAGTTCAGCCAGGTCACGACACACGATCACCTGCGCGTAGGCGGGATCCCGGGCCATGTCCCGGTGCTGCTGCCGATCGTAGATGTCCTGCTCCACGAAGACCGGCTGGTGCCCAAGGCGATAGAGCGCCTGGCAGATCCCCCGGTAGTAGGTGGCGGCGCCGTTCCAGTAGGCGGAGGTGATGCTGGAGCCGAAGAAGGTGATTCTCATTCAGCCCTCACCCTGACCCTCTCCCAGAGGGAGAGGGAATCTGGGGTCCTCTCCCTCTGGGAGAGGGAATCTCCGTGTCTCCCGGTCGGTCATGACTGGCCACCACGAGAGACCAGGCGTTGGACTATGTCTATCAACTGCTCGGCGCGGTGGCGGCAGGTGTGCCGGCTTAGCACCGTTTCCCGCCCATGAGAGCCGATCCGCTCGCGGGCCTCGGCGTCGGCTGCCAGCCACCTCAGCGCCTCCTCCATCTGGGAGGGAGCCGTCACGGCCAGGTAGTCGGCGCCCTCCTCGAACAGGCCGCTGTCGTCCTGCCAGCCCGCGCTGATCAGGGGTATCCCGCAGGCCAGCGCTTCGAACACTCGGATGGTCGGGGTGCCCCGCAACGCCTCCACGTACTCCTTCCTCGGGATGTGGACCGTCAGCTTGCTGGAAGCGTAGACCTCGGGAGCCAGGTAGTTGGGAAGCCACCCTTCCCACCGAATCCCGGTGGTCTGGATCGCCTCGAGGACATCGGGCGGGTACCGAACGCCGAAAAGCGCGAAGGTCAGATCGGGGAGGGCGCGACCTTGCTCAATGAAGAACTGCCAGGTGCTCTGGTTGCGGTCGTCGTCTCCCCAGTTGCCCACGAAGACCACATCCCGGGTCTTGGGTCGATCCAGGGGCCGGAACAGGTCGGTGTCGGCCGCCTCGTGGAAAACCAGCACCTCGGGACCGTCGGTGGTGGACCGATAGATGTCGGCGATGGTGGGGCCGTAAGCGAGGATCGCCGAGTAGGCGTCCAGCCCCATCTGCGGAATTCGAGCCGGCTCGGTAAGGGCCCGATGATGGGTGTCGTGGAAAAGCGTCACCACGCCGAGGCGCGCTGCCGTCTCTCCCACGGCGCGGATCAGGTCCGTCGGGTTCCACTCGTGGACGAGGCACACGTCGACCTGGGAGAGCAACTCCGAGAGCCAGCCGTACAGGTGAGCCCGACCGTTCAGGGCGTAGTTCCGGTGGTCGATGAAGGAGAAACGTCGCTGGAACTCCAACACCGGTTCCATACCGTTGTCGCGGACCAGGTTGGAGGCCGACCAGTTGCCCTCCTCCTCCAGGGCTATCACCCGGTGGCCTAGCGCCTGGAGGTTGCGGATCAGTCCCCGCAGGAAGTGGGCGTTCCCGTGGTTCCAGTCGGACACTATGGAGTGACAGAAGAGTGCGATTCGCAGGGAGGAGCCATCAGCCATAAGCGGTCAGCCTTCAGCGATGAGATGCCCGGTGCCATCAACTTTGAACACCTCGGCCATTATAGCAGTGTGGAACAGCCGGCTCCTGCACCGCGCAACAGCGATCGGTAGAGGTTGGCATACTCCTCGGCCATCCGGCCGGCGGTGTAGCGCTCCATGGCCCGGGCTCGGGCGGCCGACCCCAATCGCTCAGCGTCATCGGGGCTCCGCAGCAACCGCTCCAACTGCCGGCGCACTGCTCCCGGGTCCCCGGGGCAGTGGTAGGCCGCCACCTCGGCCCACACCTCCCGGTAAGCCGGTGTGCCGGCGGCTATAAGGGTGCAACCGCAAAAGGCGGCCTCGAGGGCGGCGAGGCCGAAGGGCTCGTAGCTGGAGGTGGCCAGGTAGAAGCGTGCCCCGGCCATGGCCTCTCTGGTCTGCTGCCAGCTTTGGCGGCCCAGGTATCGCACGTTGGGTGCGGTGGGAAGGAAGGTGGTCTCGCCGGAGGGGCCTGCGGCAGGCCCCAGCAGGTGAAGCTCCAGGGGCAGGCCCCTCACCGCCTCGACGGCCGTCGCCGCTCCCTTGGCCTCGTCCCACAGCCTGCCGGCCACCAGAGCCACGTTCTCTTTGGGCCGCGACGGATAAAGGTCCGGCCACAGGCCGTTGTGGATCACCCGGGAAGGGCAGCCATAGATCTCCGAGAGAGTGCGCGCCATGAAGTAGGAGGGGCACACCACCGCCGAAGCGCTGGAGAGACCGGCCGCCACCAGATCTCGGTAGGCCCGGAGGTTGGGGTCCGCGTTGTCGTGCCGTAGAGACGCGACATGTCGCGTCTCTACCCGCTCCCTCAGGTGCCATTTCCTCCAGCTCAGGACGTCGCTGTGGGCCACCACCACCTTCGGCAACCGGGCCTCAAGGAGACCGAAGCAGAACTGGTTGCTGTGGATCAGATCGGGCCGCCAGCGAGCGATGACGCGGCTGATCTCCTCGAGACCCCTCTCCACGTCCTTGCCTCCGTCGGGCATCCATTCCAGCTTCAGAGGTAGGGTCACCAACTCGACGCCGTCGCTCGGCAGCAGCCCGGCGAGGTCCTCCGAGTGGGGCTCGCCCAGGCAGACCAGCATCACCCGGCAACCCTGTTGCTCTACCAGCCCCCTGGTCAGTGCCAGGCTGTACTGCCAGACGCCACCCACGGCGTCGGTGGTCATCAGTATCCGCATGCTACGAACGCTCCCTCGCCTTGGTCCAGGAGTCGTCCCCCACCGGCCCGATCAGCTGATCGTGGAGGTCGCATCCGGGGTACAGGAACAGATGGATCGGTTCCGATACCCAGACGCCCCTCACGATCGCTGCCTGCCGCCACTCCTCGGTCTTCCGGCGCAACTCCTCGCCGGCGCCGGGCGCCTCCATCATATCCCCCTGGACCCAGGGTATCCTGCTCTTGGCATGGACCATCAGGTCCAGGATGCGATCCCCGTCGATGCGGTACCCCTTGTTGAGAGAGGTCTGCACGTCGGGGAAGGGGGACTCCAGCCCGAACTCCACGCTGACGCAGCCGGCGGCGGCCAGCCGGTCCAGCCTGGCCTCGTCCCACAGGTCGATCCTGGTCTCACACCCGAACTGGACGATGGGCTCCTGGATCAAAGCCTGAATGAGGTCGTCGCACCTTCCCAGCCCGAACAGCTCGTCGATGAAGTAGACATAATCTACTCCCCTGTCCTTCAACCGGCGCAACTCGGCCAGCACCCGTTCCACCGGCCGCTGGCGGTATCGGCCTCGAAAGAAGCGGCGGTTACAGAAGTTGCACCCGTAAGGACAGCCTCGACTGAACTCCACCTCGGCCCCGCGCCCCTCGCCCCAGAAGATGTGATGGCGGTGGGTGCGCCTCTCCAGGGGGTAGGCCAGGTAGTCCAGGGCAGGCAACTGGGCCACGTCGACGACGGCCACCGACCCCGGGCCGTCCTGGCCCGCGTGCAGGGTGGCGCCGGTGGGTTGCCCCCGGGCCAGCCGCAGCAGTTCCTGCTCCGGTTCGCCCCGCACCAGGAACCGGCAGCCCAGCTGGTCGAAGGCATAGCCGGGGGTCGCCGATCCGTGGGGGCCCACGGCCACAACGAGCGCGACCTCCCTCAGAGCACGGCTGGCGGCGGCGGGCACGTCCAGTTCAGGCTGGCAGCAGCGCCAGAAGAGATAGCTGGGGGCCGTGGTGATCACGACCAGGTCCGGGGCAAAGCCGGCCGCCCTCTCGACGGTGGCCTCCAGCGGCAGTTCCTCCAGGCGGGCATCGATCACGAGGGCCGGGATGCCCGCTTCCTTCAACAGCGCCTCGGTGTACAGCAACTCCAGGGGCAGGTGGGGCTCCCGGCAGGCCCAGTACCTGGACCCCACGAAATCCCACCGGGGATTGACCAGGACGATTCTCTCGAAGCTATCGGCCATCAGCATTCGGCTTTCAACAACGAGTTCAGGCGCTGCATGTACTTCCACTGCTCGTGCTGCAGCGACCGGCGGATCTCCTCCTCGTCAGTGCTGTGGACTGCGTAGTGGAGGGCGGCGACCCGAAAGGACAGATAGGCGGCGCGGTAGAAGTCGAGAAGGCCTGTGGCCTGCCGGTCTCCGGTCTCGCTCTCCCACAGTTGCAGCAACTCTCGCCGGGACTCCTCCCCCATCACCCACTCCTCGCAGGCTCCGGCCAGGTCCCAGAGAGCGCTCTGCTCTCCCACCAGGGTATGGTCCCGAAAGTGGTCGTCGCCGTCGGCCTTCAGGAAAGCCGGACCGTCCGGCGAGTCGAGTTGGAGCCACTCGTGGGGCTGGGGGCGCCCGTCGATCAGCACCAGCGGCAGAGCATCGATGGCCTGCTGGCGGGAGCGCCAGGACTCCACGAAGCCCGAGGCATCCATCCCCAGGGCCTCGCGGACGTTGACCAGGATCATCTCTGACAACGGCTGAAACCGCGGCGCGGGGGGCATCGGGAAGCGGCGGGCAACGAAGGCATAGTAACGGGCCATGCGGATCAGCAGGGCCGGCGACAGATCCGCCGCCGTCAGGGGGCGGGCACTCTCCATAAAGCGATAGAGGAGAAAGCCGTAGGCCAACCCCAGGACCGGGGGGGCGAAGCCGGCATCTGCCAGGGCTCGGGCGCGGCTGTACTTCTCGCGACCGTAGTCTCCCAGGCCAGCGAACTTGGCCAGGATGGGGAGAGGATGGCTGCTGTCGCCCTCACCCCGACCCTCTCCCAGAGGGAGAGGGGGCTCCGGCGATCCGGTCGCGTTTGGATAGCGGATCAGCAGCTTGGTTCGCTCGGTAGAGCGGTGAACCACCGGCCATCGGTCGGGCGACGGATAGGAACGCTCCCGCCAACGACCGTAGGAAAGGTCCGCGATCTGGACCGAAGGGCGCCCGTCTTGCCAGACCCGGCGGATCGGGTCAGCGCTCAGGGCCTGTTCCACGAACGGGAGAAGGTCTTCCCAGCCCCGGAAGACCTCAGCGGCGTCGGTGTGAAAGACCCGAAGCTGCTTCCACCGCTGCCTTCCCTCCTCCGAGGCATAGATGCTCGGGGCCCCCTGCCACGCCGAGAGGATGGCCACCACCGTCTCGTCGACTCCCAGCCCGCTCAGGGCGGAGCAGACGGAAAGGAAGGAGGAGCAGGTGAGGCCCGGCCCCTCGTCGACGACGAGGAACCCGGCAGCTCGGGTGCCATCCTGGAGGAGCCGCCGCCGCAGGACCGGCCCCATCTCGACGTAACGGTCGAAGGGCTGTCCTCGGGGCCGGAGGGTCTCCACTCGCGCCGGCAGGCCCAGCTCCACCAGAGCACCGGCCACCACGGATGCGAGGGAGGTGCCGATGCTGCGTATCCCGATGACGGTCCAGGAGGGACGGCGGGCCTCGATCCTGAGGACCCTGGCCAGGCTGGCCAGGTACATCTCTGGGTAGAGGCTGTAGAAGGCGTAGCCCTCGGGAACCCGGGCCTCAAGTTGGTCCGCGGGCAACTCCCCCGTGGCGCGGGCGACGGCGGAGGCCGCCGCCTCCAGCAGGCCGGCCAAGGGACCGGCATCACGGTTACCCAGGAGTTGGGTTGAGCGGTAGATGCACCGACCCAGCAGGACGCCGGCCGACGACAGCGCATCCAGTTCCGGGAAGACCTCGTCCAGAGTCGGATTGAGTCGATCGGCCACCGCCTGGTGGACCTCCCCCAGGGCGATGGAAGCCCCCACGAGGTCCGCATGGGTTTCGAGGGCCGCATCTCCCGGCAGGGCGGCGCGGCGGTGGCGCTCAGCCACGCGGGCGAGGGTCTCCTCTATTCCCCTGCCCGTCCCTCGGGGACCCAGGGGGTGAAGCTTGTCAGCGTAGAAGAGCACCTAGGCGCCGTACCTCCTGGCCACTTCCCAGCAAAAGTAGGCGAACTCGCCGGGGTCCCGCGGAGGACTGGTGTGGTGGGGCACGATCCCGTGGCTCGGCGGGGTAAAGCAGAGGGTTACCGTCAAATCGAAGCGGCTGAGGGGTGCCATCATCTTGTCGAACCACTGAGCTGCGTCAGGTCGATGCCAGTCGGCCCAACTGATACCAGTCCGGAGGGCCTTGACCCCTAGGCGGGGGAGCCAGCTGCAGACCAGATCGACCATCCCCTGGTCACCGTACTCGATCCATTGACAGATGCCCATCTCGGGCGGAAAATGCTTCAGCGCCTTCTTGGGGGTACCGTCAGTGCGCAGCAGTCCGAAGTAGAAGTGCCGGTAGTAGGCGCTGCCTTCGCTCTCCTTGTGGCGGGTGATCGCCCCCTTGTGGTTGGGAAGATCGATGAGGGTGTACCAGTGGGTTCTGGGCACCATCGGCAGCACCAGCTCGGCGGTACGCTGCAGCCCGAAGAGCTGGATCTCTTCGGCGCCAAAGCTGGAGGCGCCGACCTCCGTCACCCAGACCGGCTTCTTCGCCACCGACTTCATCTCGGCGATCTTCGAGGGCCATTCGTCGATCTGCCACAGATTCCAATCCAGGGGAAAGCCGTGCAGCGCCACCACGTCCACCATCTCCAGCACTCCGTGCCTTCCCATGAGATCGACGAAGTCCGGGTCCAGGGGCGACAGGCCTCCCAGCAGTTGAGTGATCTGCGGCGCCTCGCTGCGCACCTCTCTGGAGGCGTACTTCACCATCTGGGCGAAGATGCTCCAGTCGGGATCCAGGGTATAGTCCCAGTGGGACAGGTTGTTGGGCTCGTTCCAGAATTGGATGGCCTCGATCAAGGCAATCTCCGTTGGCTGGCCTTCCTGAGGAGGGAGGCGTGAAGTGAGAGTGAATCCTACTTCTTCTTACCTGACGGGGGCAAGTTGTGTGCCACTGCGGGTCTCCCGTGCTCAGTCCGCTGTAGGGCAGGGGCTTGTCCCCTGCCGCTTGGGAGGCGTTGCAGCCATCGTAACCTCACGCCCTGGGGAGCGCTGAGAGTGCAGGTCTGGTCCCTCAGCAGCGGCAGTTCAGGGAACTGCTATCTGGTCAGAGAGGGCAGCACTCTGCTGCTGCTGGAGGCCGGCGTCGGGGTGCGCAGGATCCAGCGGGAACTGGCGCAATTGGGGTTCTCGACTGCCGACCTGTCGGCCGTCCTGGCCAGCCACGAGCACGTGGACCACTGGCGATCCGCGGCTGCGCTGTCCCGCCGGCTGCAGGTTCCACTGGTGTGCACGTCGGGCAGTTGGAGGGCAGCAGGTGACGGCTCGACGGTGCCGGTGCTGCCGCTGGGGGCCGGAGAGTCGCTCACTCTAGGCGATATGGTGGTGGAGCCTTTCTCTGTCTCCCACGATGCCCGCGACCCCGTGGGCTTTCTGCTGCGCTCCCCAGGCGGGACCCTCTGCCTCGCAACCGACATGGGGCTGATGACCGAAGAGGTCGTGGAACGTGCCCGGGGAGCGGACCTGGTGATCCTGGAGGCGAATCACGACGTGGAGATGCTGGTGCGAGGTCCCTACCCGGCCCGCCTGAAGGCCCGGATCCTCGGGGATCGGGGCCACCTATCCAACGAGGAGGCCGCCCGCACCATCGTCCGCATAGCCCGGGGACGCCCCCGCCGTTTCTGGCTGGCCCACCTCAGCGATACCAACAACTCCCCCAGGGTCGCCCTGGCAACGGTGCAGGCGGTGCTGCGGCGGGAGGGGCTCGAGGGATTGAAGGTGGATGTGGCGCTGCGGGACCAGAGGAGCCTGGCCTGGGACTCGGAGGGTGAGGCGGCCCAACTGCGGCTGTTCTAAGAGAGGGATGTGGGATGGCCGGAGCACGCGGGCGACGGGGTGCCTTAAGGGAGTTCTTCGAGGCGTACGCGCGGGTCGCGGCGAAGGTAGAGCCGCTCATCGTGGCTCGAGGCGAGCCGCCTGACAGAGGGCTCTCAGTCCAGCGGCTGTTCCATCGACTGCTGGTGGCCGATCTCTACGCGCGAAGGGGATGGGCCGGTCCCGTAGCCGGGCGCGGAGGAGTGGCTGCCCTGTGGGACGAGTACCGGCGGAGCAGCGCGCCCGAGGATAGCTTCTTCCGCGAGCGGCTGGACCCCCTCTGGGCAGATGGCGAGCTAACCACCGTGCCGGACGAGGCAATCCAGACCTTCGTCGACGGGCTGTTCCGGCGGTTTCGCTTTGCCGCTCGTGAGGACGGGCAGGACGAGCCGGAGGACGCCCTGGGCCCCGAGTTGGTGGCGAGGCTGTTCGAGCAGGGAATAGCGGGGCGCCACGAGAAGGGCAGCTACTACACCCCCGGTCCGGTGGTCGTCTTCATGGTCCGCCAGGCCCTCAGGGCCTACCTGGAGGCTGCTCTGCCGAAGGAGTCTCGGCCGGTGATAGGCCGGCTGGTGGAGGAACGGGACCCGCGGGGTCTGAGGGACAGAGCGGCAGTACTGGAAGCCCTCCACCGGGTGAGAGTGTGCGATCCTGCCTGCGGCGGCGGCGCCTTCCTGGAGGGCGCGCTCCAGGAACTGCTGGAGTTGACGGGCCTCCTGGAGGGCCATGAGGGGCAAGGCCCGCCTTCTCCTTACCATCGTGCGGTCGAGATCCTCCGAAACAACCTCTTCGGCGTCGACCTGGATGAGGCTGCCGTGGAGATCGCGCGGCTGAGGCTGTGGCTGGCGATGGCAGCCGACCCGAGTGCAACCGAGCCTCCGGTGCTGCCTGACCTGCGGCTGGAGGCCGGGGACAGCCTTCAAGGCTTCGAATGGGCGGCTCGGTTCCCGCGGGTCTTCGCCGAGGGCGGTTTCGACCTGGTGCTGATGAACCCTCCCTACCTTCTCTCAAACCGGGTGCCGTGCCACGCCAGGGAATGGTTTCGCCGCTATGCCGGGGAGCTGCGATCGCGATACGGGTTCAGCAGCGACCTGTACGTCTACTTCCTCTACCGTGCGCTGCAATTGCTGAAGCCCGGCGGGATCCTCTCAGCCATCACCTCCGCCAGCTTCCTCACCAACAGCACCAAGGAGCAGCTACGGCGGGATCTACTGGACCACTCACCGCGGCTGGTGGCGCCCGCCGGTTCCGAAATGTTCGACGCCCGGGTGTACCCTGCCATTATCGTGGCCCAGAAGGGTGGCATGGGGGCGATTGGCTCCGAGGAGGTCTCCTTCCTCGATCTGCGCCGTGTCCCGCAGGAGGAGATACTGGAGCCTCGCCTGGTGGAACGGCTGGCCGCTCGGGTTCCCCTCTCGGACTACCGGCGAGCCTTCGGCGCCGTCTTCTTCGAGCCGACAGACGAGAACCGCAGGATCTTTCGGGACCTGCTGGCCGCTCCCAACGATGCACGGTTCGTGCGGCTGGGGGAGGTGGCCCCGGCCCTGGACACCGGCATCCACAGCGGCAACGTGCGGGATCGCCTGTTCTTCCGTAACCCTATCCCCGGCAAGCCGCTACACCGATTGCTGCAGGGCATCCAAGTGGTGAGGTACGGGGTCTGGTGGGACAACCCGGAGGCCCGCTACCAGTACGTCGACCTGACGTACCGGCCGGACCCCAACCAGAAGGGCATCGGTCGAGGCGGCAATCCCTCCGCCAGGGGGGAGTACTGGCACCTCTGCGGCCCGATGGAGAACCACCACGTGGTGGAGCGGCTCCTGATGAGGCAGACGCAGGATGAGCCTTTCGTGGGATACATCCGCCAGGGGGATGAGCGGGTCTACACCGACAACACCCTGCACACCCTCCTGCTCAACGACAGGGGCCACCGGCTGGGCTTCAGCTATCCCTACCTCCTGGCGATCCTGAACTCCGAGCCCCTGAGCCGGATCTACCGGGCCATAGCCCAGGAGGAGGGCCGGAGGTTGGCCCAGGTGAAGACCGCAGCAGTCAACCGGCTGCCGCTGCCGGTGCCGGAGGGTAGCGAGGCGGAGGATCTGGAGGGGCTGGTGGCCGAGATCCAGGGGATCTATCGGGCCGTGGGTTTCCCGCTGCCGGAGGAAGCCGCGAAGCAGGTGGCCGGCCTCCAGCGCGCCATCGACCGGCAGGCAAAGCAGCTATACGGGCTGTAGGGGCCTACCTCCGGGGGCTTGCCGGGGCGGTGACGTGCAGCTTGCCACGGGCGAGGGAAGAGAAGACACCAACGAGGCACAGAGCTGTGAAGATCACGAAGGCCAGCCTGAACCCGCTGGAGAAGGATGCGTGGTTCTCGGGCGTTATCTGCACCCCTCCGACGTAGACGGCGATGATCAGGGTCGCTATGCCCATGCTCAGCATCTGCCCGACGGCCCGCATCACGCCGAGAGTGGCCGACGCCACCCCCAGGTGACTCCTCTCGACAGAACTCATGACGGCGTTGGTGTTGGGCGACGAGAAGAGGGCGAAACCGAAACCCGCTATGACCAGGGCGACGACGATATAGCCAAGGCTCGACGTGTCGCTGAGCAGGGCGAGGAGGGCCAGCCCCAGGGTGGTGATGCCCATACCCATCGAGGCCACGATGCGGGGCTCGATACGATCGGAAACCCGGCCCGCCAGTGGCGAGAAGATGGCCATGATTACCGGTTCCGAGAGCAGGATCAGACCGGCGGTTTCCGGGTCAAGCCCCTTGACGTATTGCAGGTACAGGCTCAACAGAAAGGTGAGGGCGAAGGTAGCAGCGTAGTTGATCAGTGCCGCCAGATTGGACAGAGTGAACACGACGTTGTGGCGGAACAGGTTGATGTCGAGCACCGGGTTGGGAACTCGGCTCTCCCACCACAGGAAAGCTGCCAGGCCTGCGGCCCCCAGGAGGATGAGCCAGGCGCCCATCATCGCAGGTAACACCGAAAACCCGTACATCACGGCCAGGAGCGTCATCCCGAACATCGCCGAGCCGGCTACGTCCAGCTTCTCACCGCGGGCCTCGGCCCACTCGGCTCTCATCTTCCGGATCGTAAGGCCGACGATTACCACGCCGAGGATCGCGTTCAGGAAGAACATGCTTCGCCAGCTCAGCTGCTGGGTCATGATCCCGCCGATAAACGGCCCGACGGCCAGGCCTGTATAGACCGCTGCTACCGATATGCCCAGGGCACGACCTCGTTCTCGCGGTGGATACACCAGAGTCACTATGGCCGTCGAGGTACCAAAGACCATCGCACCGGCGACTCCCTGGAGCGCCCGAAAGAGGATCAGTGATGCCGCCGACGGGGCAAAGCCGCACAGAAGAGAGGCGACAGTCCAGGCCATCACGCCGTACAGAAAGATCTTCTTCCTCCCGTAGATGTCGGCCACTCTGCCCGCGGGCACCAGGGACACCGCCACGGCCAGAAGGTACGCCGTGGCTATCCAGCTCAGGGTAATCGCGTCCACGGCGAATTCATTGCCGATGGTAGGAATGGCGATGTTGAGCGAGGAACCCATGACCGATCCGAGGAAAGAGGCCAGCGAAGCGACGAACAGGACTATCCTCTTATCCACCATGCCGGTGGCGCCAATGGTTGCGTCGGGACGATTCACCCTATGACCTCCCTGGTAGTGGGCGGAAGAATGGCGCGCGGGGACAATTATGCGCGCTCGAGGGGATGCACGGCCACCCCTGTGCCGGGACTGTCTCGAAGTTGGTCAAGCGAGCGGCTGGAAGCAGCATACGGCACCTGGCGCGCAATGTGCGCGTGGCCAAAATCGTAAGGAGGGTGGGAGATGATAGTCGGGCCGGGGATAAGGCGTGGCCACTGGATCGTGTTGACCCTACTGGTATTGCTTGACGTCGGCGTGTTCCTCGTCGACATCTTTATTATTCCAGAGAACGTGCTGCCGCCCGCCCCCTACGTCGTTCCGGTTCTCATCTCCGCCTATCTCCTTCCGCCCGGCCTCGTCGCAGCGATCACGGCTCTGTCCGTCGCTTTCCAACTGTCAGCTGCATCGTTTCACCCCACGCCCTTGTGGCTGGTGGTTCTGTACGCCATCTCGATCGCCTTCGTCGGCCTCCTGGCTGCCGCCCTTTCCTACAGGACCAGGCGCGAGGCGGCGCTCGCAGCTCAACTGGATTCCACCATAAGGTCCATGGCGGATGCGGTCATGATCTACAACCGGGAGGGCGAGATCCTTCGGATGAACCCGGCGGCCGAAAGGATGCTGGGCTTCTCGGAGCAGGAACGCCGCTTGCCGGTGGCGGAGCAACTCGAGACAGTGCGAGCCGAAACCGAGGAGCGAAAGCCCTTCCCGCCCGAGGATACCCCACCTGCTCGGGCGCTGCGGGGCGAGACTGTGCAGGGGGTCGTGATGGTGCTCCACCGGGGAGAGCCGACGGTTTGGACCTCAGCCAGCGCTGGCCCGATCCTCGGTCCCGGTGGCAGCCTCCAGGGAGCGGTGGTCACCCTGGTGGATATCACGGCGCGGCACGAGCTGGAGGAGCAGCGAGACGACCTGGTGCGAGCCATCTCCCACGACCTCCGGAGCCCCCTCACCGCCGTCTATGGGCAGGCTCAACTGCTGCAGCGGTCGCTGCAGGGCATGGGTGCTGAGGAGCAGCTGATGAGGAGCGTGCAGGCTATAGTCACCGGAGCCCAGCGGATGAACGCGATGATCCTGGACCTGGTTGAGTCGACCCGGCTGGAGTCCGGACAGTTGCGGTTGGAGAGACGGCCGACGGATCTGAGGGCTTTTCTGGTCGACCTGCTTCAGCGAAGCTCGGGAGTGATGGAGGTCGGGAGGGTCAGAGTGGAGATCCCGCCGGACCTACCCCCTGTGGACGCAGATCCCAACCGCCTGGAGCGCATCTTCACCAACCTGCTATCCAACGGGCTGAAGTATTCGACGCCCGGAACGGAGGTGCTGGTGGAGGCGGTGAGAACAGACGGTCTGGTGAAGACCTCGGTCGTGGACAGGGGGGTGGGGATATCCCGGGAGGATCTTCCCCACATCTTCGAGCGGTTTTTCAGGGCCAGGGGAACATACAAGGCCGAGGGGTTGGGTATGGGGCTGTACATCACCAGGATGCTGGTCGAGGCTCACGGTGGAAGGATCTGGGTCGAGAGCCAGCCAGGACGGGGAAGCCGCTTCAGCTTCACCCTTCCGGTGGCCTCGCAGGGCAAGAGAATCCGGGTTGCCTGAGCGAGGCTGCTCTTTGTCGCCAGTTGGGGAGCAGATCCGGTAGTGGGAGGTGACGCGTGAGGCTGGATAGCGCGGAGAAGCTGGTGCGCAACCCCATGTACGTGGGTGGCATCCTTGCCGAACTGGGAGCGCTGCTGATCTACCGGACCTGGGCGACCGCGCTCATCACCCTTCAGATTCCCGACTTGCTGGTGGGGACCCGTCGGGAGGAGGAGGTGCTGGCTGCCCAGTTCGGCCGGCAGTGGGAGGAGTATCGGCGCCGGGTTCCGGCCTGGATACCTCGTACCCTGGGGTGATACTGCCACCCACGGTGGTCGAACGGGGGCACATGCCTTCGGCGTTGTTGCCCCGGCTCCGGGCGATCGCCGGTAGGAGCTTGCTCCTACAAACCGATCTCCCAATCCCCCCACAGAAGGTGCTGGGCCTGAGTCTTGCAGAGCTTCTTCATCAGCTTGGCGACAGCACGCATGACGTCTACCTGAACGAGGTGGCATACTGGAGTAACGTGCCCGCCCCACCGCCAGTTACCATACAGACTCCAGGACACGGGCAGGGTGGAAAGACTGAGGGAGAAGGATCTATGGCGAAACGAAGATGGATAGTGCCTCTGGCCGCCCTGGCAGGCGTCTGGCTCTACCGGGAGTGGCGGCGCGGCTCACTACAGGAGATGACCCGAAGCCTGAGGAGCGCCTCCATGCCCAGCGCCGGCAGCTACAACTTCTGGTCGCGGCTGGTGCTGCGGGGGTTGTACGATCGCATGGCCCGGGAACTGGCCGCGACCTGTCCGGCCGGGGAGGCGCTGGACGTCGGGTGCGGTCCTGGCTGGCTGGACGTCCGGCTGGCCCAGGTGGCGCCCCGGCTTTCTGTCACAGGGATAGACGTGGAGCCGGAGATGGTGGAGCGGGCGACCGCCAACGCCTCGGCATCCGGGGTGGCCGGCAGGGTCCGCTTTCAGGTGGGCGACGTGGCGAAGCTGCCCTTCCCCGATGGGCGGTTCGACCTGGTGATCAGCAGCTTCTCGGCCCATCACTGGCAGGATCCTGCCCGGGGGCTCGCCGAGATCTATCGGGTGCTGAAGCCGGGCGGCGAGGTCCGCATCTACGATATCCCCGACTGGTTCCGGAGGCGCTTCCACAGCGAGGCGGAGTACGAGTCGCTGGCGCAGCTGGCAACCAGCAGCTCCTTCGGAGGCGGGGTGGTGGTGACCTTCCGGTGGCCCGATAGGCTGCCCACAGTGAGCAGCCTGTGGATGCGGCGCAGCTGAGAGAAGGGGGCAAGCGGCCGGCTCTGCCGAGGGCAGCCTGCAGAAGTCAGGAGCGAGGCTGATGGGCATTCCCGACGGCGAAGCGAGGCGCCGAGTTGAGGGCGCGGGGACAACGGGACAGAATAGAGATCGTCCGGCGCGCCTGCCCTCCTCCCTCCTTCTGGGCCTCGGATTGTGGGCCGCCGCGCTGGCAGCGGTCGCGAGTGCCGGCCTTCTCAGAAATCCGGGTGAGCCGGGCACTCAACTGCTCTGTGGAGCTTCGGCGCTGCTGGCTCTCGTGGGAGCGGCACTGGTAGATAGACGGGCGCCCCTGCGCGAGCCTGACTTCGCTGCGCCCACCGACCGCAAGGTCCCGGGAGATCGGCCATCACCACCCCTCGGTTGGAAGGTGGCCGGAGCTGCGCTCCTCCTGGCCGCCCTGCCGGCGACCGGGCTGTCGGTCTACCTGGCGGCAGGCAGGACCGAGTCTGCCGCGCCCCTCTGGCTGTGGCTCTTCGCCCTGGCGGCCCTACCGGTAGGGCTGAACTTCGGCGTGCGAAACCCCCTGCACCTGGCCCGGCCGAAGGCCGATGCGGAGTCCGCGATGGTGCTGGGGATCCTGGCTCTGGCTGCCGCGCTACGACTATCGGGTCCGGATTCCCCGCCGCCCCAACTGCAGGCGGGAAACACCATCTACAGCCCTGGCACGGCATCTCTGGTCGAAGGGCTGCTGTCGCTGCTACTGCTGCAGTTGACGGCCAGGAGGCTGTTCCCCCTTCGAGTAGCGGTGACCGCCCTCCTCCTGTTGGCCGTGAACCCATGGCACGTCCGGCTCAGCCAGACCGGATTCCCGGAGATGCCGCTCCTGCTGGCTCCGCTGCTGCTGTTCTACCTTCTGCTGCGTGCTCTCGATAGCCGCCGCTCCATCGAGTACCTGCTGGCAGGTTACGCTGCGGGCCTTTGCCTCGCACTGCCATCCGGGACGCATCTTGCGCTCGGAGCGGCCGTGCTCTACCTGCTCCATCGGGCTACGGTCGAGCGCGGTTTCTCCAGGGTCCACGCGCCAGGCCTGCTGCTTACCGTCCTGGGCGCCTCGGTCCTGATGGCTCCCGTGGCTGCGTTCTACGGTGGGCTGCCCTCGGATCTTCTATCCGGCGCGACAGTACAGCACTTCGAGCTGATCGGGAGCGGCTCGCCGCTGGTGGGGAGCGATCCTCCCCTCGACCTCTGGGCATGGGTGGTGGCCGTTCCGGGGATCGCCATGGCGACCGTGCGCCTTCACCGATCGCGCTACTTCCTCCTGGCGCTCGGGGTGTGGCTGCCTGTGGCCTCCGGCTTCGTGGTGAAGGGGGCATTCCCCTCCGGCCCCTGGCCGTTCGCGCTACCCTTCGTCGCCCTGGCGGCCGCCCTCTTCCTGGAGGTAGGTGGGCGGGCGGCCACGGCTCTCGTGGACGCTGGATCCATGGCATCGCAAGGCGCGCGGCCCTCTCCCTGAACATGAAATCGCCGCGATGGTGTATACTGGCTGTCGATAGGGGTATCGCCTGGGCTCCCGTGGTACTTCGCCGGTTCCCCACTGAGGCTCCATCCCGAGTCGACGATCCCCACGTCAGGTACGGCCATGCCGGCCGCCTTTGCCGAAGCCAAGTCGCAATCTAAGGAGATGAAATGCCTTACACCGAGAGAACCATCGTGTGCCGTGACTGCGGGCGATCCTTCCCCTTCACCGTCGAGGAGCAGGAGTTCTTTGCCCAGAAGGGGTTTACCAACGACCCCGTGCGCTGCCCCGAGTGTCGAGCGGCCCGGAAGGCCGAGAGGGGTGACTCCCGCGGCAGCTTCGGGGGCGGCTCCGGTCGCGGACTCCGCGAGATGTACCCTGCCGTCTGCGCCCGCTGCGGTAAGGATACTGAGGTTCCCTTCCAGCCCCGCGGTGACAAGCCGGTCTACTGCTCGGACTGCTATGCTCAGGAGCGCGGCAGCTACGGGCGCGGTCGCTAATGCAGGTAGTCGCACGGGAAAACGAAGCCATTGAGGAGTTGCTGGTCCGGTTCAAGCGGGGCATGGTGCGGTCCGGCATCCTGAAGGATCTGAAGAAGCACCGGTTCTTCGTGGGCCCTGGCGAGCAGCGCCGGATGAAGGCAAAGGCAGCCGAGAGGAAGCGAAAGCAGAGGCAGCGGAAGGCGGACAGCTGGCGGCTTCGGCGCAGGTTCGCCCCGCGCCCCAAGTGAGCGAGTGCGAATCGCGGGGCTAGGGGATTTCCCCGGGTGCGGGGATCCCCGCCGTAGGGGCGAAGCATTCGGCCGCGGCCGAATGCTTCGCCCCTACCCATCTTCCACTCACTCCATATGGCACATGGCACCCAACACCCTCCCGGAAGCCTGACGGCCACCCTCTTCCTCCTGAGATTGCACCATAAGGGGAAGCGGGCTTGATAAGGGTGAAGGGATGTGTCAGCAACTTGGGGACGGCTGCCTGGAAACCGTCATTCCCGCTTCCGC
>JAJZQR010000035.1 GCA_021806765.1 Chloroflexota bacterium
CATCGCCACCTGGCCGATCAATCCACAGAACACTGGGCACGTCGGCTCGAAGCCGCCCTCCTCGCCGCCTGAGACTCTACTAGCGAAGTTTGCGCAATCCCGAATACACCACCAATCCTGCGGGGTCTGCAGTCCTGGCAACCTTCTTGCAGTCGTTTGTTGCACTGTAGACGACACGCTGCATTCTACTGGTGCCACCGTCTCCGTCAAAGAGGGGAGATTCGCGATGCCGATCTCGGTCGTCCGGTTCGCCGCCGGCCCCCTGGACACCAACAGCTACCTGGTCGCAGACGACGAGTCCGGACTGGCGGTGGTCGTGGACGCCCCCTGGGGGGTGAGTCCACGGATAGCAGCCGAGGTACAGCAAAGAGGCATTCGGGTGGTCTCGGTGGTGATCACCCACGCCCACTGGGATCACGTGGCGGACGCCCCGGCCCTTCACGATGCCCTCGCTGCTCCCATCGCGGCCCACCTCCTGGAGCAACCCCGGTTGGAGGCCCCGGCCGAGACCCTCTACGAGGTACCCTTCGAGATACCCTCCGTGCATCCAGAGATACTGCTGGAGGAGGGCTCCCTTCTGGACGCCGGCAGCCTCCGCTTTCACGTGCTCCACACCCCGGGCCACAGCCCGGGCGCCATCTGTCTCTACGAGCCCGATCAGAGCCTGCTCTTCTCCGGCGACACCCTCTTCCACAACGGCTACGGTCGTACCGATCTCCCCGGCGCCAGTGACGAGGAGATGTGGAAGAGCCTGGTCAGGCTCTCCGGCCTACCGAAGGAGGTGCGGGTGCTCCCGGGCCACGGGGTCGAGACCACCATCGGTCAGGAGCCCTGGTTGAAACGCATTCCCGCCGAACCATAGCTGCTACCATCGGAGGGATCCCATGGCCGAACTCACCGCCAAGCCGCCCTCCTGGATAACGCCTCGAGGGCCCGGAAGAACTGCCATTCGGCTATCGGTGAACGGGGCGGAATACATCCTCACCGTTCAGCCTCGCCGGACTCTGCTGGAGGTGCTGCGGGACAACCTCCACCTCACCGGTACCAAGAGAGGATGCGGCCTTGGGCAGTGCGGAGCCTGCACCGTGCTGCTGGACGGAAAGCCGGTCTACTCCTGCCTTACCCTCGCCATCGAGTGCGAAGGGCGGCAGATTCAGACCATCGAGGGGTTGGCCCAGAATGGCAACCTCCATCCCATCCAGCAGGCGTTCCTGGAAACCGACGCCTTCCAGTGCGGCTTCTGCACGCCGGGGCAGATCATGGCCGTCAAGGGTCTGCTGGACACCTTCGCCGAGCCCACCCTGGAAGAGGTGAAGAGGGCGGTGTCGGGCAACCTCTGCCGCTGCGGCGCTTACCACAACATCTTCCAGGCGGCGCTGTTGGCTGCGGATCGTATCGGGAGAAGGAGGTAGCGCCGTGACCAGGGTGGTCAAGACCCACGTGGAATTCGAGGGCCGCGTTGTGGAGCAGGCGGCGGTGGTGCAAGGACCCCAGCCTCCGGTCTGGCCTCAAGAGGCCGCACTGGAAGTGATCGGCACCTCGACCCCACGAGTCGATGGGCTCGAGATGGTTACCGGTCGGGCCCGATATAGTTGCGATGTCCGCCCCCCCGGCATGCTGTACGGCAGGATCCTTCGCAGTCCCTTTCCCCACGCCAGGCTCGTCAGCATCGACGCCTCCAGAGCCGAACTGCTGCCGGGCGTCCGGGCAGTGCTCAGCTCTGCCAACGCTCCGGCGGTCCGCTGGAAGGACGGCAAGCTGATCCTGGACACCCTCCTCTCCTTCGTCGGAGACGAGGTAGCGGCTGTAGCCGCCGACGATCTGGAAACAGCCATGGATGCCGTGGACCTGATCAACGTGCAGTACGAGGAGTTGCCCTTCGTCCTGGATCCCCAGGAAGCCCTCCAGCCCAACGCCCCCAAGGTCCATCCCTCGGGCAACCTGGTGAGGGGACAGCCTCGGGTCTACGATCGCGGGGACGTGCAACAGGGATGGTCGGAGGCGGAGGTTACTCTCGAGGAGACCTTCCGGACCCAAACGGCGCTGCATAACGCCCTGGAGACCCATGGCAGCGTGGCTCAATGGATCGGGGACGAGTTGACCCTGTGGGATTCCACCCAGGGCATCTTCGCCGTTCGCTCAGAGGCGGCAGAGATCCTGGGGCTACCGTTGAACCGGGTGAGGGTTATCAGCGAGTACGTGGGAGGCGGCTTCGGAGCCAAGCAGGAATTGGGCAAGCACACCATCCTGGCAGCGCTCCTCTCCCGGATGTCCGGCCGGCCCGTCCAGATCATTCTGAGCCGAGAGGAGGAGAACCTGGGTACCGGCCACCGTCACCCGACGGTACAACGGATCAAGCTGGGTGCCAGGAGGGACGGAACCCTGACGGCCATGGACCTCCACTGCGTGGTGCCGGTGGGCAGCTACGGCGACGCCAGCGTCGTGGACGGCCCCGTCCGAAGCCTCTACCGCTGCCCCAACGTCCACACCGAGCTGTTCGCAGTCCGCACCAACGAGGGACCGGCCAGGGCCTTCCGAGCCCCCGGCTACACCGAGGGGACCTTCGCCCTGGAGTCGGCCATGGACATGCTGGCCGATCGGCTGGGGATCGACCCGCTGGAACTGCGGCTGAGGAACTACGCCGATCAGGACCCGGCGACAGGCCACGACTACTCTCAAAAGAAGCTGCACGAGGCCTATCAACTGGCCGCCGAGAAGGCGGGGTGGGCCGCCCTGCGGGCCCAGGGGACTCAAGCCTCCCAGAACGCACCTCTCGCCTCCCGCAAGCGAGGCATCGGCATGGCCACCCAGATCTGGGGCGGCGGCGGGGGTCCGCCGGCCCACGCAGTGGTCAAGCTGAACCCCGACGGTAGCGCCGACGTGATCACCGGGGTCCAGGACATTGGTACCGGAACCCGGACGGGCCTCGCCCAGATAGCGGCCGAGGCTCTGGGGTTGCCCGTGGCCAGCGTTCGGGTTTCTGTGGGGGATACGCGAGATGCCCCCTACGGGCCTACCAGCGGCGGCAGCCAGACCCTCTCCTCGGCGGGCCCTGCCGTCCGCTCCGCCGCCCTGGACGTTCGAGAGCAACTGCTGGACGTCGCCTCCCTGCAGCTACAGCTGCCGCAGGAGCGACTGGACGTCAAGGAGGGCCTCGTCTACGACACCGCCTCTCCAGAACAGCGGAAGTCCGTCGCCGAGCTGCTGGGCGCCCTCGACAATCTCATGCTCGTGGGCGTCGGCTCGCGAGGCCCCAACCCCGAGGGCTACTCCATCCGCACGTTCGGCGCCCAGTTCGCTGAAGTAGAGGTGGACCAGGAGACCGGGCGGGTTCGGGTGCTGAAGATCGTCGCCGTTCACGACTTCGGTCGGGTGATCAACCCGATGCTGGTCAACAGCCAGATGCTGGGGGGCATCATCCAGGCGGTGGGATACGCGATCATGGAGGAGCAGGTGACGGACAAGGGCACGGGCCGGCCCCTGAACCCCGATCTGGAGGAGTACCTGATCCCCACCTCCCTGGATGTGCCGGAGATCGACGCGACCTCTCTGAACCAGGTCGATCCCAACAGCAACAACCTGGGAGCCAAGGGGATCGGGGAGCCTCCTATTATTCCCTCGGCTCCAGCCATCGCCAACGCCCTGTACAACGCCACGGGCGTGCGGCTGACCGGCCTACCTCTCGCCGTCCACCGGGTGATACAGAAGAGGACCGCACCATGAGACCCTTCGAGCATCTGAACGCGACCTCCGTGGAAGATGTGCTGGCCACCATAGGCGAGGACTGGCAAGTCCGATTGATCGCGGGCGGAACCGATCTGCTCTCGCTGATGAAGAAGAGAATCCTCTCGCCTTCCCGGTTGATCAACCTCAAGACGGCACCGGAACTGGCCCTTCTGGACTTCACCGACGAGGGAGGACTGGTGGTGGGGGCGCTGGCAACCCTGGACGACGTGAGGCGCTACCCGGCTGTTCGCCAGCACTATCGAGTGCTGGTCGAGGCTATCAGCGTAGCCGCATCGCCGCAGCTACGGAACATGGCCACCCTGGTCGGCAATCTCTGCCAAACCACCCGCTGCTGGTACTACCGTGGCCCGTTCTTCTGCTGGCACAAAGGTGGAGAGAAGTGCTACGCCACCGAAGGCGAGAATCGAATCCACGCCCTCTTCGGCGGCGGTCCCTGCTACTCGGCTCACCCCTCCGATCCGGCACCCGCCCTGATCGCCCTGGGCGCAGAGTTGACGCTCTACGACAGCAAGGGTGATAGCAGAGCGATACCGGTGGAGTCCTTCTACTCCTTGCCCGTCGACGACCGGCGAAGAGAGACGGTGCTGCAGCCAAACGAACTGGTTACCAGGGTGCGAATAGCTACCCCTGCGCCCGAGGCTCGGGGAGTCTATCTGAAGGCGATGGCTCGAGAGGCCTGGGCCTTCCCTCTGGCCAGCGCGGCAGTCCAGGGGGTGTGGGACGGCCCCATGGCCCGGGAGATCAGCATAGTCCTGGGCGGCGTAGCGCCCATCCCCTGGCGGGCGAGGCAGGCCGAGGATGTGGTACGGGGCCAGCCGGTGGACGGAGGCGTCGCCCGACGGGCAGGCGAGGCCGCCCTAGCCGGTGCCCAGCCCCTCCAGCACAATGGCTACAAACTGGAGTTGGTCCGCACCCTGGTGGAGCGCGCGCTGGTCGCCGCCGCGGCTCCCCAGGCCAAGCACCGCCCGGTGGCCTGAGGCTGCCGACCACCGAGCAACGATCTTCTGGCGCGGGGCGCGGAGACCGCGTTGAAAACGCCATCGATCTCCGCGCCCCGCGCTTTCCCTCAGGTGAGCCTATCCCTGCTCGACCTTCGCGGCCCGCTGGGCCAGCAACCGATCGCTCCTATCCAGGTTGTAGATCCCGCAAACGCACGGCTTGGCCACCATGTTGGAGGCCTCCCGCGGGGTCTTCTCGCCGCATGCCACATCCTTGATCCCCTTCCGTACCAGCGCAGCGGCGATCAGGGCATGGCCGCACATAGTGGTCAACTCCAGGGTCTCCTCCTCGGGGAGCAGCTCCGTCTTCCCGATGATCCCCAGCGACAGGTTGATGGTGTGAGGTTTCATTCCCACCTCCTGCGCCAGAGGTATCACCTCATCGATCACTCCGCTCAGGGTGAGGGAGATCCCCAGGTCCGCCTCCTTCAGCCTGGTAAGGGCCGTCTTCAGCTTCTCCTTGCTGGAGAAGCTGCTCAGCAGGGCGTGGGAGCGATGGATGTTCCTGATGAACCCCTCCTTGTCGAAACCCATCGGTATATTGGTTTCCAGCCCGGAGGATCCGGTGTTCGACACTCCCACATTCAGGACGATCTCGGCAACCTTCGAGAGAAGCGGCTTGGTCACGTCCTGGTTCACTCGCGAGGTGTTGGCCAGCAGCACGAAGTCCTGTTTCAGTTCCTCCAGGGAGCCTCGTCGATGCAGTGAGTGAGTCATTCTAGCCCTCCACGAAGGGTCGGCCCATGCCGAGGTTGACTTTGGCGTTGGGACGAGGCGTGATCCCCAGCTTCTTCAGATCCTCCAGGATCGGGATGCTTCCGTCGTCGTTGAGGCGAGTGATCACCTCCCAGGAGATGACGGTGTCAACCTGCTTGGCCACCTCCAGCACCACCGGTACCAGGATGGGGAGCTTGTCCGCGGTGGTCTGAACCTCCACTATGGCCGACAGCACCCGCTCGCTGCGCAGCTCCGGCTTCATCTCGCCGGTAGCGGGGTCCGCCAGCAGAGCAGTGACCGGGTTGTGAGCCTCGAAGTTCACCCCAACCCTGGCCAGCGCCCTGGTCATCTTCTCCAGATCGGACAATCGGGTGGCGATGCCGGGCCGGCCGAACTCCATGCCCAGACCGATCTGCCCCCTCTTCACCCGTCCCGTCACATCGTTGGTCTTCATCTCTTCGGTGCCCCGTCCCCGCTGACCCGTGCTGGGGTGCACCACTATCGGGTCGCTGAAGACCCGGCGGACGGATCTGGGCCACTGAGAGGTCTCCGGCGACTCGTGGATAGCGTTGCCCGGGCAATCAACGAAGCGACGGCATAGGCTGCACTCGACACACTGGTCGAAGTCGATGGACGATACTCCTCCCTGGTCGGAGATAGCCCCCACCGGGCAGTAGGGAATACAGACGCCGCACCCCGTGCACTCCTGTTCGTCGATGAACACACCAACCTCCTCACACGTGGAGTCTCTGAGATCCTTGACCGGAGCTATCTGTACAACTTTCTGGCGCAGGTAGTATTGTACCCGCGTCCAGGATCAGTCAATATGTTCAGACAAAGAAATAGGCGGTCTTCGGTCGGAATCTGCGCATAGAATGCCCCTGCCGGCCTGACGTCCATGCTATAGTACCGACGAACAACGTGTTAGAACCACCAATCCTCGCTGGTCATAGCCCCCGGGATCTACGATGCCTTCGGCCACCCCCCAGAGGTAAGGATAAGGCAACCCGTAACAAATCGAACAAGAGGAAGGTGAGGAATGGCACTCGATCTTGGATCCCTCCCCGTCATCGACAACCACAGCCATCCCCTGGAGCACGAAAAGGCTCATCTGGCTCCGGAACTGCTGGCCAGGGAGTTCTTCCACGGCATGGGCGACATTCCGAAGCCCGGCGTCAAGTCGAAGCTGTGGGGAGCAACCGACGAGTTGCGACACCACTTCCCCTACATGGGGGTGGTGCAGACCATGGTGTGCCAGCTGGCCAGGGTGCTTGGCTGCCCGGCGGAGTTGGAGGCCGTGGCCGCCGAGCGCAATCGCCGCACCTCGGAGAGCTTCGAGGCCTACATCCAACTGCTGTATGAGGATGCTGGGATCGTCGGCACCGTGCTGGACACAGGAGTGCCGGTGGGGGACCCGGTTCTGGAGCTATTCCCGGGCAGGATCATGCGGCTGTTCCAGATGACCCCGGCCCTGCAGAAGCAGATAGAGCAGTGCGATTCCTATCGGGAGGCGCTGCGCGGCTACCAGGAAGCGGTGGATCACGCGATAAGGGTGGATGGGTTCGTCGGGGTGAAGGCCCACCTGGCAGAGGAGGTCGGGTTCGGGGCTGAGGCGGTATCGGAGGCCGAGGCCGAATCGGCTTTCCCCGCCGCGAAGGCCGGCGACGCCGAGGCGTACAAGAAGCTGTACATCGCCGTCTTCTGGGCCACGATGCTCCAGGCCCAGGAGTTGGAGGTGCCAGTCCACGTCCACGCGGGAATAACCGGTGGTCTGTGGAATGGCCCAATCTCCAACGCCGATCCCTTCCTGCTGGCGCCGATGCTGAAGCGGCCGGAGTTTCTGAAAACCAGACTGGTCCTGCTCCACGGGGCCCATCCCTGGTTCCAGCACGCCGGAGCGATGGCCCACGCCTTCCCCCACGTCTGGGTGGACATGGGACAGGCGACGCCCTGGCTCTCCCTGCGCATCGCCGAGTGCTATCGCGATGTGATCGGCATGGCTCCCCTGGACAAGATCATGATCGGCAGCGGCAGCCACGGGACCCCCGAGCCTGCATGGCTCGCCGGCATCACCGCCAAGATCGGCCTTGGGGAGGCGCTGGGTGACGCCGTGAGGCTGGGTCTGATGACTCAGAGCCAGGCGGAACAGGCCGGCCGCATGATCCTGCACGACAACGCGGCCCGGCTGTACGGGCTGCCGGAGTAGGTGGTTCCGTTCCCAGCGCTCTTCACAAGAGGCTTACAGGATCCACGTCCACACTCCAGCCCAGAGGTAGATCCACCTCGGGCAGCAGCTTCGCCACGTCTTCGCCCGCCAGGACGATCTGCCATCGGAAACGTCCTCGGAGACGGGAGTGGAAGGCGGGGGCCGGGCCCATCAGATCCACGTTCCCCAGCCCCAACTCCTCCACCTTGGCCTGCAGCTGCATCCGCATCTCCAGGGCGGAGAACCGGGATCGCGCCTCGCCCGCACCCGAGAACAGTAGTCGGGCCAGGCTCCTGAAGGGGGGATAGGAGTGGTGGCGGCGGAAGTCCAGCTCCCGCTGGTAGAAGGCCTGGTAGTCGTGGTGGCTGGCGGCGACGACGCTGTAGTGCTCCGGCGTGTAGCTCTGGATGATCACTCGCCCCTCGGCTTCGCCCCGCCCCGCTCGACCCGCCACCTGCGCCAGCAGCTGGAAGGTGCGTTCAGCCGCTCGGAAATCGGGCAGGTGGAGGGTAATATCCGCCAGCACCACTCCCACCAGGGTCACCAGGGGGAAGTCCAGGGCCTTGGCGACCATCTGGGTGCCCACCAGAATGTCGGCCTGGTGCTCCTGGAACTGCCGGTGGATCCGCTGGTGAGCCCCCTGCCGGCCGGCCACATCGCGATCCCAGCGGAGGACTCGGGCCGCGGGGAACATACTGCGCACCTCCTCCTCCACCCGCTCGGTCCCGGCTCCAAAGAAGCCGATGCGCCGCCCCTTGCACTGAGGGCACCTGTCGGGTATCGGACCTCGGCGATTGCACTGGTGGCACACCAGATCCTCGGATTCCCGATGGTAGACCAGGGGAACGTCGCAGCGGCGGCACTTCAGCACGAGTCCGCAGTCCCGGCACATGACGCAGGTGGAGGCACCCCTCCGGTTGAGGAACAGGATCGCCTGCCCTCCGGCCTCCAGGGTTCGCTCCAGTCCGTTCTGCAGGGAGCGGCTGAGGATGCTGCTGTTCCCCGCTTTCAACTCCTCCCGAAGGTCCACCACCTCCACCGAGGGCAACCTGCCCGCCGACCACCCCCTGCTGCTGGGCCCTGCGTACCGTTCGGGCAGGGAGACGAGCCGGTAGGTCCCCTTCTCTGCCAGATAGTAGGAGACCACATCCGGCGTGGCGCTACCGAGGACCACGGCGGCGCCAACCCGGCCGCCCAACTCCACGGCCACCTGCCTCGCGTGATAGCGAGGCGCCCGGTCCTCCTGCTTGTAGGCCGGCTCGTGCTCCTCGTCCAGCACCACCAGTCCCAACTCCGAGACGGGAGCGAAAAGGGCCGATCGGGGACCCACCACCACGTCGAATCGTCCCTGATAGATCCCCCTCCACAGACGCCACCTCTCTGCATCGGGCAGTTCGCTGTGGAGCAGTGCCACCCTGCCGGGGAATCGCTCCGAGTATCTCTCCAGCGCTTCCGGGGTCTGGGCTATCTCGCTCACCAGGACGATAGCCCGCCGCCCCATCCTCATGAGGGCCTCGATCAGCCCCAGGTAGACCTGGGTCTTGCCGCTGCCGGTGATGCCGTGGAGCAGAAAGACCTGATGGGAGCGGCTCTCCAGGGTGACTGCGATAGAGGAGAACGCCGCGGCCTGCATCTCGTTTAGGATGACACCGCTGAACTCCCTCTCCCTCTGGGAGGGGGTCCTGCTCTCCCTCTCCCTCTGGGAGAGGGTAGGGGTGAGGGCTCTCTGACTGGCTTCGAGATAGCCCTCACCCTGACCCTCTCCCAAGGCGAGAGGGAAAGGTAGGGTGTCTCCCGAGGGGAGAGGGACTACGAGCCCTTCCCCCACCATCTTCCGCACCGTCGCCAGGGCGCACCCGGCCTCGGCGGCGAGGGCAGCGGCTGGGGCCGGCCCGCGAACTCGCAGGAAGCTCACCACCTTCGCCCGCACCCCGGACGAAGCATCGCCTGCCGCCACGCCCGGAGCCAGATCGACCACCGTCTCGCCCGAGATGGGGGGATTGGGCCACCGGAAGCGCCAGGACGTAGCCCTCTCGACCGTGGGGGACTCCACGATGGCCCGCTGCCAACCGGGAGGAAGGAACAGCCCCAGGGCATCGAAGAGGGAGGATCGATAGTGCCGGGCCATCCAGGATGCGACCTCCACCCGCTGAGGGGAGAGAGACGGGGCATCTTCCACCAGGGCCAGCAACTCCCTGGTGGCAACGCTGGGTGGATTGCCGTCAGCCGTCACGACGATGCCGGGGAGGACGCGGGAGCCGAAGGGAACCACCACCAGAGTCCCCGGTTCGACGGCCATCGTCGGGGGGACTGAGTAGCTGAAGAGGGGGCCAACGCGGGCCGGCACGGGGACGGCCACGTGGGCGAAGATCATACCACCGCTCGGCGACGGTTCACCCGACATCGCTCGGCCACCACAATGGCCTTCACCTTCTCGACGGCCTTCCCCAACCCCCCGTCCGGATTAATCACCCGATAGTCGAACTCGGGTAGCCGGCTCATCTCCTGGTAGGCATCGGCGATGCGGGTGGCCAGCTCCTCGGGGGTCTCGGTGCCTCGTGAAGTCAGGCGCGCGATCAAGGACTCCATGGAAGGAGGCGCGAGAAAGATGAGTACCGCCTGGGGCACTTTGGACCGGATCGTCGCCGCACCCTGTACGTCCACCCTCAGCAGGACATCGTGGCCGGCCTCGATGGACTGCCGGACGGAACTCCTGGGGACACCGTAGCGGTGGCAGTGCACGAAGGCCCACTCCAGCAGTTCGTCCTGGGCAATCATCTGATCAAACTCGGCCTCGGACACGAAGAAATAGTCCTTGCCGTGGACCTCCCCCTGTCGCGGGCGCCGGGTGGTGGCGGTGACGCCGAAGCGCAGAGAGAACTTTTCCTCCCTCAACTTCGCCATGACGGCATCCTTGCCCACACCAGAGGGCCCCGACAGCACGAACAGCAGGCCGGATGTCACCGGCTGGGTCGCGCTCACCCTTCCGTGCCTCGCTGGCGGCCCAACCGGCCCGCCATGGTCTCCGGGTGGATGGGAGCCAGGATCAGATGGCCGCTATCCAGGACGATGACCGACTTGGTCCGGCGACCGTAGGTCAGGTCTATCAGGTGATTCGACTCCCTGGCCTCCTGGACCATCCTGCGAATGGGCGAGGAGTCCGGAGCCATGACGGCCAGCACCCGGTTGGCGGCAACCACACTACCGAACCCGATGTGGAGCAACTCTACGGTCAAGACACACTCCTCAACGTGCTATACTCGAGATGTCATCCTGCGCGAAGCGATTGTCATCCTGAGCGCAGCGAAGGATCTCACCTCAGTCCGGGATGCTTCACTACGCTCAGCATGCAGTTAATGGGAGGCAACGACAGGCTGTGACCTTCGACGCACTGACGATGCACGCCGTCAGGGACGAACTGGAGGCCAGACTCCTGGGAGGCTACGTAGAGAAGGTGGTTCCTCTCTCGGCCCTCGAGGTCGGCCTTCGAATCCACTCCCAGCACCGCGACTTCAGCCTGCTGATGTCGGCCGACCCCCAGTCCGCTCGGATCCACCTGGTTCGAGGCACGCTCCGGCGGCTCTCTGAGGAGGTGACGCCCTTCCTGCTCCTGCTCCGCAAGTACGTGCGCGACGGCCGGATCGTTGCTTTCCGGCAGCCGACGCTGGAGCGAGTGATCGAAATGCCGGTGGAGACACGGCAGGAAGACGGCTCGACAGCCGCTTCGACACTAATTATAGAGACTATGGGTAGGCACAGCAATGTGATCCTGGTAGGGTCCGACGGAAAAGTGATGGACGCTCTCAAGCGGGTCCCTCCCTCTCTGAGCCGCCAGCGTCCCGTGCTGCCCCACCTCCCCTACTCTCCGCCCCCGCCGGCGGAGAAGCTCAACCCCCAGTCCCCCATCCTGGCGCGCCAGCTGGCCACCGCATCCAAGCAGGCGGGGCCAGGCTCGGCCCTCTGGCGCTTTCTCCAGGAGACTGTAACCGGTCTCGGCCCTCTCTCCGCCCGAGAGGTGGTCTATCGAGCCCTTGGAGATGCGGCTGCTCCGATGGGCAGGGTGACCAGCTGGCAGGAGGTAACGGATGCACTGCGTGATCTCCTGCGTCCCCTGGAGATCCACCAGTGGTCTCCCTGCATCGTACTGGAGGAGGGCGTGGTCCTCCACTATGCACCGTACCTGCTGACCCAATTCCCGGAGGCCCGGGTGGAACGGGTGGAGAGCATCAGTGAGGTCGTCGAGAGGGCCTATTCGGAGAGGCTGAGGCTTCGCCCGGGGGAGGCGCTGCGGGGACCTCTCCGAGCCTCGGCTCAAGCCCGTCTGGATCGGGTGCAGCGGAAAGAAGACTCCCTCCGTCAGGCCCTGACCCGGGGAGAGAAGGCCGAAGAGCTGAAGCTGAAGGGGCAGGCGATCCTGACCAGCGTGGCCCAGATTCGGCCGGGGCAGACGGAACTGCCCTGGGATAAGACTGCCATCGCCCTGGATCCGAAGCTGAGCCCCTCGGATAACGCCCAGCGCTACTTCCGTGAGTACGCCAAGGCGCGAGACGCCGCCAGGGAGATACCGGAGCTGCTGGAAACGGTTAGGCTGGAGAAAGAGTACCTTCTGCAGATGCTCACTCTGGTGGAACTGGCCGAGGGGGAAGTCGAACTGAGGGCTCTATCGCGGGAGTTGGCCGAAACCCGGGAAGGCGCTGTGGGCGGCTCGGGATCGCCGGCAGGAGCCGGCTCCTACGGGAACCGGGGGAAGGTTCGTCCCGGGCAGAAGCCCGGCAAGCAGAAGCCCGAGCCACCTTCGGGCACCGTCAAACGACTCACCTCGACGGAGGGATACCAGCTCCTGGTGGGCGGTAGCGCCAAAGGTAACGAGCGGGTTACCTTCGATCTGGGCACGGGAAACGACCTCTGGCTCCACGCACGGGGGGTGCCCGGAGCCCACGTCATCCTCAAGGTTGGGGGGAGGGAACCATCCCGCGGTACCCTGCTGGAAGCCGCCCGTCTGGCTGCCCTGCACAGCCAGGCCCGGGGTAGCACCAAGGTGCCGGTGGACTACACCCTCCAGAGATACGTCAAAAAGGTGAAGGGCGGGCCCACCGGTCTGGTCACCTACAGCCAGGAGAAGACTGTGCGGGTGGACGCCGGCCGAGAGGCCACCGAGCCCGAGGACGAAACCGGCCCCAACGGCGTGTAGCCGGTCTCCATCCGCGCCCCACCCTTCAGCCAGGCGAAGCTACTCCACGATCCCAGGGACTCCTACGTATCCAAGCCCGTGTTGCGGCGCTACGTCCGCTTCCCCAGGGACGAACCCCCTTGCAGCAGCTTCACCACTGCCACCACCACTATGGCCCCGATTATGGCGGGGATCACGGGAATGCGCGCGATCACCGGCCCGATGTGGCCGACCAGCAGGGGACCAATCCAGCTTCCCACAAGCCCGGCCAGAATGGCTCCCAGCCAGCCGTAGGGTAGCCGCTGCCCCGGAAGGAGCGACTCGGCCAGCCAGCCGATCGCGCCGGCAATAAACAGCGTGAAGATGACCCCGATGATGTTGGCCGTTATCCAGAACAGGAGGAGAACCGCCAGGACCAACAGTAGAGCGAGAGCTGCCGGCATTCTCCTGTCACCTCCTCTCATCGCCTCCGCCCGAAAGAAGCGGGGCGCTCAACGGGTTGAAGTCCTCTTGAACTCCTTCAGGGCGTACCGCCGAAACGGGTGCCCTCATTCAGATCTTAACACCTTCCCAACCCACTGGATAGGGCAGCAGACTGCAGTCGACGATAGCACAACAGATGGTCAACACAAGAAAGGACCTCGGACGTTGTCCGAGGTCCTCGCGGGCATCATCTTGTGGCTCTGGAGACACGCCTGCCGGCCACACCAGCCGGCGCCGGGCTAGAGCTAAGCCGTGACCTCCAGATGGGGCGCCAGGGTCTTCATCAGACGATCCTTGGGGGTGTAGCCCACGATCCTCTGAACCGGCTTGCCATCCTTGAACAGGATCAACGTCGGGATGCTGCTGACGCCAAACTTGCGCGCAGTCGACATGTTGCTGTCTACGTCCAGCTTCGCCACCGCCAGTTTGCCATCCTGCTCGGCAGCTACCTCTTTCAGCACAGGCGCGATCATCTTGCAGGGGCCGCACCACTCAGCCCAGAAGTCCACCAACACGGGGCTCTTGGCCTCCAGGACTTCGGCGTCGAAAGTGGCATCGGTTACGGCCATCGGTTCAGCCATCTAGGAACGACCTCCTCATTTACCGGACGAACTCTCGGTGCCGGGAGACATGCGCAAGAACAGGGTCAGAGCCCTCTCGATGGTGGCCTTCTTCTCGGTGGACGATACCGTCTCTGTAAGACATTCTTCCATGTGATCGGCCATCACACTCAGCGCAACCTTGTCCAGGGCAGCCCGAACCGCCATGACTTGAGTGATCACGTCCTCACAAGGCCGGCCCTCTTCCAGCATCCGCTGGATCCCCTTGACCTGCCCCTCTATTCGCCGCAGTCGGGCTGCGATCGCATCGTTGTCGCCCACATTACCTCCGAATACCCTCCGTGGGTACCTTCAGCCATTCTATTACCTGGCGGCATCCAGTGTCAACGCCGACCGGTTCGACGGGTGCGACCCAAGATTCCGGGAGAGCGGGCCGGGAGCCTCAGATCGTGTAGGGGCGGGCGTCCCTGCCCGCCCTGGTACCTCGTACTGTGGCGGTATCCGACGAGCTACCTGGCCGGCAGAGACGCCGGCCACTACAGGCGTTTGTGCCATGGATGCAGCTTGCCCGGAATCCTGCGCCGCACCCCGGTTCGACGTAGACAGGATTCGGGCCAGGCTTCAGGGCACGGAGGAAGGAGCGCTGGACAGCAGTTGGATAGTCCTGGTAACGACTTCAGCCGTTCCTTGCCCTGCAGGACGAACGACTGAAGCCGTTACTACGCGCCAGGACGGCTCAGCAGGAGCCGCCGGGGACCGGAGCAGATGGAAACCGCTCCCTCAAGATACCAGGGGCCGTTGTGGTTACCTGGACAGGCCGCGAGAGGTCCCCAGCATCTTCATCATCAGTCCGGTGAGGGCGAAGGCGGGCCCGAGGATCCCCACGATCAGGGCCTCGTCTCGGTGCCCTATCAGGTACAACCCCGCGGCGCTGAAAATCGCTCCCATGCTGAATCCCAGGTACGCTTCATCGGGGGCCTGCTCGAAGCTCCGAGCGACGACGTCTTGGCGCGATGTGCTTGCCATGGCAAAACCCTCCCAGTTCTGCTTTCTTGACCTTGCCGCAGCACGGACTATCCGTGAGGCAGCTGCGGCGAACACATGGATAGAGCCGCCAGGTTGCCGAAGGGAACTGCTACAAAGTGGTGATGCTGCACGATTTGTGCCGCCGAAGTGGCCCGCTTCTTGCTCGTTCCAGATCCGGATTGTTCGGCCGCGAGGTTCTCGCTGAGGCGGCGACGCCCCATGCCATTCGGAGGCTGGCGCATTTTGTGCTACCTCTCCTACCAGGCTATCACGGGGTAGCATGCAGCCTGTCCCCGCCAAATGGACTTGCCAGATAGGAGGCTGTGTATGCCTGCCCCTCACTCATCGAGGAGGAACGGGGCACACTTGAGAGTCCTGTTCGCCGTGGCTGCATGGGGCCTCGGCCACGCTACCCGCGACCTGGTACTGATCCGGGCACTACTGGCGGCTGGCCATGAGGTCACCATTCTCTCGACCGAGCGGGCGCTGCAGCTTCTCCGCAGCGAACTGGGCGACCGCTGCAGCTACCTGGACCTGCCTGACATCCCCAAACCGCTCAGCCGCCAGGCCTTGATGTTCTACGTGAAGATGAGCGTGCTGATGCCACAGGTCTTCTGGATCTTCTGGCGGGAGCACGAGTATGCCCGGAAGATCAATCGGATCCACCGGTTCGACCGCATCATCTCCGACACCCGCTACGGGGTGTTCCTGCGAGATGTCCCCAGCTACTACTTGGTGCACTCCCTGCGTCAGATTGTCCCCGGCCGGCCTCGCCAATTGGAGAAGATGGTGGAACTGGTTCAGCGAGGGCTGCTGGCCGGGGCCCGGAAGATCCTGATACCGGACCAGCGGGAGAACGGTCTGGCAGGCGACCTCTGCCACAACCTGACCTGCTTCGACGGCAGCGAATTCGAATACATAGGGATACTGTCCAGCGTGAAACGGCAGCCGGTGGAGCAGGACATCGATTACTTCATCACCGTGTCGGGAGCGGAGCCGCAGAGAACGATCTTCGAGAAGATAGTCCTGCAGCAGGCTTACGACCTGAAGGGACGGGTGGTGATCGCCCTGGGGAAACCCGACGTGCCCCTCTCGGTGTCCAGCGACGGCCGGGTGGACGTGTACAGCTACATGGGACGCAGACAACAGGAAGAGATGATGAACCGCGCCCGCCTGGTGGTCAGCCGCTCGGGATACACGACCATGATGGAACTGGCCGAACTGGGCAAGCGAGCGTTGCTGGTCCCGACAGTGGGGCAGAGCGAGCAGGAGTATCTGGGAGCCTATCACGAGAAGCTGGGCACCATGCACACGGTGATCCAGTCCCGCCTCTCCCTGGCCCGAGACGTGCAGGCGGCGGCTTCCTACTCAGGGATCCCCCTGGATCATGGGACGGAGGAGTCCGCGAGGAAGTTCCTCCAGGTGGTGGAGGGATAACCCTTCGTAGTAACGACTTCTCACCCCGGCGCCTCCAGTAGCCTCGTCCGCCGCAGAGCAGGGACGTCGCCGGCTCCGCTGCAGAACATCGCTGTGCGCAACTCATGGAAAAATCGGTCCAGCCACTGGATAACGGCCTCCGCCGATTCCGTGGCAGGCAGCAGCAGCGGCTGGGCGATGCCGACGGCAGTGGCACCGAGAGCCAGGGCTTTCGCCGCGTCCACACCATTACGAATGCCCCCGGAGGCAACAACCGGGATCTCCCCCACCACCGGCACCACCTGCCGCAACGACTCGGCCGTGGGAATGCCCCAGGCCGCAAAGGGTGATCGGAGGGCCTCCTCTCGGGCCATACCGGTCGACAGCTGCTCCACCAGGTACCAGGAAGTGCCTCCAGCCCCGGCAACGTCGATAGCGCCGGCGCCGCCGGCCGCCAGCGCTGCGGCGGCTTCTCGGGATATTCCCCACCCGACCTCTTTCACCATCACCGGCACGGCCAAATGCCGGCAGACGTTCGCTATCCTCTCCGTGAGGCCCCGGTAACGGTGGTCTCCAGAGCGCTGATAGACCTCCTGCAAGCCGTTCAGGTGCAGGCAGAGAGCATCGGCGTCGATCATGTCTACTGCCTGCTCACATTCCCTCAGTCCGAAGCCCAGGTTCAGCTGTACGGCCCCCAGATTCCCCAGCAACAGAATATCCGGGGCATACTCCCGCACCTGATAGCTGCTCGCCAGGGTAGGATCCACGATGGCCGCTCGCTGGGAGCCCACGCCCATTCCGAGGCCCAGCTGCTGGGCCGCCACGGCCAGGTTTCGGTTGATCTCCGCCCCCAGCCGGCATCCACCGGTCATCGCCGTGATTACCACGGGCGCCCGCAGTCGCTTGCCCAGCAGTGATGTCGAGAGGTCGATCTCTTGCCAGTCGACCTCCGGCAACGCCTGGTGTACAAAACTGTACCGTTCGAGGCCGGTAGTCACCCGGGTTGCCTGGACATCGTTGCTCAAGCAGATCTGTAAGTGTGCTTCTTTGCGGCGCTCGTGACCCGACGACCGATCAGCCATGGGCCCTACCTCCGGGATAGAATCTGGCCTCCTCCCTCCCCTGCACCCTTCCGGGACTACCTCGCCACCCCGGCGCGACATCCGGCGCTGATGGTCTCCAGGGCCAGATCCTCGTCCACCTCGGTATCCACGCAGCCATCTTTGGTGAGAGGGACTACCACGATGGCCGGAGCCTGCCTATCGCTGTCTTTGGCAATGGCCCCCACGGCGTCGACTCCTTCTCCCAACTCTCTGGCACAGGCCACCGCGACGATCGCCCTGGGATCCTGTTCCACCACGAACCTCACGGCCATGGCTCCCCCGGCTGCGATGCACACCCCTTTATACCCGGCCGACAGGGCCGCCCGACTGAGCCTGCCCACCGAGCAATCCTCCTGGCAGTCATCGGGGCACACGAGGCCCCGTTTGGTGAACTTGCCGGGACAGCTCAGGCTGGGACGCATACAGTGCGAGAGTAACAGTACGCGCTCCGCGGGGTCTGTGGCCGCCAGCCTTTCGTGCTCCTCAGGTTCGTTCATCGCGATGCTCCCTTCAGATAAGCGTCGTACCGGGCCAAAGCCATCAGGGGGAAGTAGGCCCGATACAGGTCGTACCGGAGGTAGAAGGCCCTGGGGAAACCGGTCCCGGTGTAGGGCTCCTCCTCCCACGAGCCATCCTCTCGCTGAGTCTCGAGCAGGTATCTGATCCCCCGCTCCACCGGGGGACTGGACGCCTGTCCGGCAGCCATCAGTCCCATCAACGCCCAGGCCGACTGAGAAGGCGTACTGGGCCCCGTGCCCTTCCAGCCCGAGTCGGCGTAGCTCTCGCAGCTTTCCCCCCAACCCCCGTCGGGTTTCTGCCGGAAGGCCAGCCACGAGCATGCGCGTTGCAGGTAACTCTGGTTTGGCTCCTCCCCCGCCGCCACCAGGGCGGCCAGGACCAGACCGGTCCCGTAGAGGTAGTTGACACCCCACCGGCCATACCAGGATCCGTCGGCCTCCTGAGTAGCCTTGAGATAGGCTATCGCCTTCTTCAGAGACACCGGGTCCCGGTTGGACTCCCCCAGCAACTCCACCGCATGGGCCGTGACGTCGGCACAGGTAGGATCCAGGGGAGACATGAAGTCGGCGAAGGGGATCTGCGTCAGGATCATCTTATCGTTGTCCCGATCGAAGGCGGCCCAACCGCCGTCCTTGCTCTGCATGCTGGTAACCCAGCGTATAGCCCCTTCGATGGCCCTCCCTTTGGCAGCCTCGTGGTCCTCCGGCAGCCACACGCGGCGGAGAGCCCGAGAGACCACCGCCGTGTCGTCCAGGTCAGGATACAGGTCGTTGTCGAACTCGAAGGCCCAGCAGGCAGGCAGGGTGTTCGGGCTCTTGACCTGCCAGTCGCCACCCACCGTGATCTGTTGCGAGAGCAGCCAGGAGGCGGCCTTCTGCAGGGCCGGATGACCGGAGGGCAGGCCGGATTCCCACAAGCCGATGACGCTCCAGGCCGTGTCCCAGACCGGCGAGGTCGCCGGCTGCAGCCGCAGGGTGGACTCGTCCTCGACGATGAACCCCTCGAGCCCCTTCATCCCCAATTCCATGACCGGGTGGCTCAAGGGATACCCCAGGCTCTTGAGGGCCACCAGGGAGTAGACCCAGGGGAGCATGATCCCGCCCCAACTACCGTCCGCCTCCTGATGCTCTACGATCCACTCCTCGGCCTTGCGAAGGGCCCGCTGGCGTCCGGGTTTTAGGGGAGATTTCTCCCACAGCTTCAGCAGGGAGTCCATCATCAGGAAGAAGGACTTCCAGCTGAATGGATTGCCGATCTTCCCCAGGGAGTAGTCCCTGCGCCTCTCTGGCTCCAGGTACAGTTCAGGTACCCTGGCCCAATCGGGCACGGGGCAGGTCGGTCTATTGGTGAGCACCACGGTGAGAGCCACTATGGTGGCCCGGGACCAACTGGCGAACTCGTAGATGTTCATGTAGAACCAGTTGGGCAGCAATATCACCTCGGGCGGCAATGCCGGAGTCCCCTTCCAGGGGTACTGTCCGAAGAGGGCCAGCCATATCTTGGTGAAGATGTTGGCCCGGCAGATACCCCCTTTGCTCAGGATGAACTCCCGTGCCCGTCCCATGAAGGGCTCCTCGGCAGAGACGCCCGCCAGTTTCAGGTCGAAGTAGACCTGGATGCTCGCGCTCACGTCGCCCGGCCCACCGTGGTGGCTGCTCCAGGAGCCATCCGGGTTCTGCTTGCTCCTGGCATAGTTCACCACCTTCTGCTGCCTCACAGGGTCGACGCTGCCGAGCAAGTAGTACATGAGGGGCACGTAGCCCGCGGATACGGAGGCGTCGGCTTCCAGTTCCCCTGCCCAGTAGCCCTCCGGATATTGGAGCCCGAGCAGATGGGACTGGGCCCGTCCGAGGGCAACCTCCACCTCCTCCGCCCCCGGCCTCGAAGGCAGACTGTCGACGGGGTAGGGGGCCGCCGGCCCAGCCGGCCTTCCCACGTCAACTGGCGTATCCATTCCCTTTGAACCACCTCACCGCGTTCTCCAGGGCTTCCTCCACCGGTGTTTGAGGAAGACCAAGCTCCTTCACAGCCTTGGAGCAATCGAAGTGCCTGAAGTTCCTGGCCGTCTTTACTGCCGCCACCGGGATCCTGGGCGGCTTTCCCGTCACCTTTCTAGCGACCAACTCGTCCACGTGGGCTGCAATCAGGGCAAACCAGAGGGGTATCCTGACCCGAGGTGCTGGGAGTTGCGTTATCTCCTCCAGGATCTGCATGATCCCCTTCAGCGTGACATTCCTGTTGCCCAGGAGGTACCTTTCGCCGGGGCGTCCCCTCTCCAGCGCCAGGATGTGGCCGCGGGCCACGTCCCTGACGTCCACCAGGTTCAACCCCGTGTTCACGTAGGCCGGCATTCGTCTATTGAGAAAACCCACGATGATCTGGCCGGTCGGGGTCGGCTTCACGTCCCCAGGTCCCACGGGTGTCGTGGGGTTCACCACCACCAGTGGAAGCCCTTCCCCGTATATCCTGAGAGCTACCTTCTCCGCCTCTAGCTTCGATTTCTTGTAGTGGCCCGAAAGGTGGCTGGATGAAGACACCCTTTCCTCGGTGCCCAGGCGGCCGTTCCTGGGGATCCCCACGGTCGACTCCGTGCTGGTGTACACCACCTTCTGGATGCCCCTCGTCCGGGCGGCCGTGAGCAGCCTGTCCGTGCCGCCGACGTTGGTCTCGTACACCTCTTCGGGGTTGGGGGTCCAGAAGCTGTAGGCCGCGGCCACGTGGAAGAGGAAGTCGCACCCCTCCAGGGCCTTCTCCAGGGATGCCCCATCCCTCAGGTCCCCCGTAGCGACCTCGACCCCGAGGCCATCCAGGTTCTTTCGGTTGCTATCCGGCCTCACCAGAGTCCTCACCTGGTAGCCCTGGCTCAACAACTCCTTCACCAGGTTCGATCCGATGAAGCCGGTGCCGCCCGTAACCAGCGCTTTCATCACGCCCTTCTCACCGATCCGAACAGGTCTAAGCGCCTGGCCCTAGATAGTCTGCTCTTCGTCACCCCCGCGAAAGCGGGGGTCCAGGACACCACCGCGCGGGGAGGACTCTGGATGCCCGCCTTCGCGGGCATGACGACATCCCCACGGGCTATCTGCCACTTGCTTAGCCGCCGGCCTACCATTTACAGCTGAAGTATCACGGCTTCCAGCAGCCCGGTTAGCCGGGCGGCCGCGCGTCGCGAGTTCACGTAGACGCCGGGCATCTTGGCCAGGTCGGCCGGATGGGACAGGAAGTATTTAGCTCCCTTCCCCAACTGCCACCGGCCGTCCGGGCCGAGGAACTGATCGAAGGGCGGCAACTCATGAGTAACGGTGTCGGAGACGGCCCGGACTGCGAGGAAGGGGATCCCCCACCTCTGGGCGAGACGGCCCGCCCAGAAACTCTCCATATCCACCACCTCGGCGCCAAGAGTCTTCCAGAGGGCCGCCCGTTCTTCCCGCCTTCCCACCACCCTGCTCACCGTCACGCCGGTTCCCACCCGCACCGCCCCCTCGGCGGCAGCATTCTCTGCCAGATTCATCAGCCAGGGGTCCGACCTGCAACTGCCCTCGGCACCATCTCCGTCGCCATCTCGAAGCAGCGAGCAGAGCACCAGTTCACCGGCCTCCAACTCCTCCGACAGCGCCCCGGCGAAGCCTAAGGACACTATGCCGCTCACGAACGGACGGGAGGCCAGCAGAGACTCCATAGCGGCTTCCACCTGCCGCCGGCCCGGCCCCGTCTGGACCAGCAACAGCTCTCTGCCGGCGTACCTCCCCTGAAAGAGGCGCCAGCCCTGCCGAGCTACCATCCGCTCGACCTTCATCCGCTTCCGCAGGCCGTCGGTCTCCTCCTTGAAGGCTCCCAGGAGGACCAGCGGGGGAACCCTTCCGCCCAAGATCACGCCCCTCCGAGGCTCCACCTGGCCATGTTCCACAGGTCAGCCGCGCTCCTGGAGGCGGCCTCTATGGCGCTGGCCTCGAAGCCGGAGTGAACCATGCAGTTAGTGCACCGAGGGTCCCTGCCGGCCCCGTATTTCTCCCAGGGGGTTTCCTCCATCAACTGTTGGAAGCTCTCGCAATAGCCATCGGTGAGCAGGTAGCAGGGTTTCTTCCATCCCTTCGGGTTTCTGGTCGGCGTGCTCCAGGGCGTGCAGCGTAGCGAGCGCCTGCCGGCCAGGAACTCCAGGTAGACCGGCGTGTGATAGAAGGGAAAACGGCGAGACTGTTCGTATATGGGACCGAATACGGCGGGGACCTCATCGCGGGTCAGGAAGATGTCGGCGTCCACCTCTTCGTAGCTGAAGGCCGGGGCCACCATCATGCCGTCCACTCCCAGGTCCGTCAGCAGTGAGAAGAGGCTCAGCATCTCCTCGGGTCTTGCCCCCTTGAAGACAGTGGTATTGGTCCGCACCTGGAATCCCGCCTGCTTGGCGGCTCTAATGCCGGCGACGGCGATATCGAAGACTCCCTTTCGCCCGGTTATGCGATCGTGGACGTTCGCTAGGCCATCCAGGTGGAAGACTATGCTGAGGTACGGGCTCGGCTCGAACAGCTCGAGCGCCCTCTCCAGGGCGATCCCGTTAGTGCACATATATACGAAACGCTTCCTGTCCACGATCCCTTTGACGATCTCGCCGATCTGCGGATGGAGGAGCGGCTCGCCTCCAGCGATGGAGACGACAGGCGCTCCCGCCTCGTCCACGGCCGACAGACACTCCTCCAGGCTGAGCATCCGGCTGCCGATAGCCCTGTCTTCCCGGATCCGTCCGCACCCCGCGCAGGACAGGTTGCAGCGGAAGGTAGGCTCCAGCATCAGCACCATGGGGAACCGCCTCCGGCCGCGCAGCCTGTTACCGGCCACGTGCCGGGCCATGGACAGGGAAAGCAGTAAAGGGAAGGCCATCAATACCCTCCTAAAAGTCCCGCTCGGTTAGGAAATGGGCCATCTCCTCCAGGCTGCACCTCGCGGAGGGCGAGAAATGCACGCCCTCGACTTCCGCCAGGGCACGGTCGCAGTACTGCTCGGCGATCTTCTGGGTATCCCGGCGGGCCCCTACCTCTTCCAGTATGGACAGGACCTTCTGCACCGCCAGGTTGTCGATGGCCTCTCCCCCATAGATTGCCATTAGCTCCGCCCTGGCTGGTCCCCGAGCCCTCTCGAAGGCGTAGACGATGGGCAGGGACTTCTTTCTGCGCCAGATGTCGCTGCCCACCGGCTTACCGATCTTCTCCCCGCTCCCCCAGATCCCCAGGATGTCGTCCCGGATCTGGAAGGCGAAGCCGATGTTGAGGCCGAACTGCCGGAAGGCCCGCTGAAAACGCTCGTCATCGGTGCCCAACAGGGCACCAATCTCCAGGGAGCCAGCTATCAGGCTGGCCGTCTTGCCTTCGATCATCGTCAGGTAGTCGTCCACTCCCACGTCCAACCGACTCTCGAAGCTGATGTCCAGGTATTGCCCTTCGATCAATCGGAGGCAGCTGTCGTCCAGGAGACGTTGGGCCCTCAGCAGCCTATCGACGGGGACATCCCGCTCTTCCAGCCGCAACATGGTCAAGCTGGCGACAACCCGCATCGCCGTTCCAGCATTGATGGCCTGGGGCTTTCCCCACACGCTCCACACTGTGGATCGGTGGCGCCGCTCCCGATCGTCGTCCTGGACGTCGTCGTGGATGAGGGAGAAGTTGTGGATCAACTCGATAGCAGCGGCGGCCGGCAGCGCACTTCGGTAGTCGCCACCCGCCGCTTCGCAGGCCAACAGGCAGAGTGTCGGACGAAGCGCCTTTCCCGCCAATCCGGGCTGGGGGTTGCCTTTTTCGTCTATCCACCCCATGTGATATCGCAACATGTCGTACATGGGCGACCGATAGGCGGCCAGCGACGAGCGCAGTTCGGCATCGACCTCTGCCCGGTATCTGTCGAAGCACGAAGGCAACTTCATCCCGCAATCCCTCCAACCACGCGCATTGGTGCCAGGCCGGCAGTAAGCTCTGGAAAGGCCGCGGTGACTTGCCTGGCTACACCCTCCACGTCCAGGCCGAACAGGCGAAGAAGCAGGTCTCGAGGCCCATGCTCGATGAACTGGTCCGGGAGGCCCAGGCTCTCCACCTTCACGTCTCGTAACCCGGCCCGCTGCAGCAGCTGCAGGACAGAACTCCCGAATCCTCCTGTAAGGGCCCCCTCCTCCAGCGTTACCACCCCTCGAGTTCGCGTGGCCAACTCCAGGATCATCTCGGCATCCAGTGGTTTGGCGAATCGAGCATTGGCGACGGCGCACTCGATACCCTGTTCCGCCAGCAGCTCCGCCGCCGACAGAGCGGTGGGAACCATCGACCCCAGCGCCAGGAGGGCAACGTCCCGACCCTCCCTCAGGATCTCCCCCTTGCCGATCGGGATTCGCTGCAGGGCATGCTGCAGCGGCACGCCGGGTCCTCGACCCCGCGGGAATCGGATGGCCATGGGGCCTCCGGAGTTAACGGCGGTGAAGAGCAGGTTCTGAAGCTCGTTCTCGTCCTTGGGGGCTGACACTACCAGGTTGGGAACGTTGGACAGATAGGAGATGTCGAAAACCCCGTTATGAGTCTTGCCGTCGTCGCCCACGATACCGGCTCTATCCAGAGCAAAGACCACGGGGTATTGGCGGATGCACACGTCGTGGATGATCTGGTCGTAGGAGCGCTGCAAGAAGGTGGAGTAGATGGCCACGATGGGGATTATCCCCCTGGTCGCCAGCCCAGCCGCCATGGTCACGGCGTGCTGCTCACTGATGCCCACGTCGAAGACCCGATGAGGGAACTTGGTGGCCGGCAGGGAGAGGCCCGTGCCATCGATCATGGCCGCGGTTATGGCCACTACCCTGTTGTCCTCCCGCATCAGACGGTAGGTGGTGCGGCCGAACACCTCGCTGTAGGTGGGCGTCGCGCCGGACTTGCCGCCTTTCGGGGAAACGCCATGGAACCGGGTGGCATCAGCTTCGGCAGGGGTGTACCCCTTCCCTTTCCTGGTCAGCACGTGGATGATGGTGGGGCCCGGTTCGTGGTCCCTCGCCCGCAGGAGTGCCGCCTCCAACTCCCGAATGTCATGCCCGTTCACCGGACCGAGGTAGGTGAACCCCAACTCCTCCCAGAGGGAACTGGGGATCAACGCCCTCTTCAGACGCCCTTTGATCCGCTTGCTGATCGCCCATGCCATTTCCCCCATGGGCAGGAGAGCCACGGCCTTCTTCGTCTCGTCCTTGGCCATTTCGTAGCGGGCATCCAACCGCACCGCGTTCAGAAAGCGGGAAAGGGCCCCTACGCTGGGAGAAATGGACATGCCATTGTCGTTCAGGATCACGATCAGCCTGGTGCCCAGGTGGCCGGCGTGATTGAGGGCCTCGAAGGTCATCCCACCGCCGAAGGAGCCATCACCGACGACGGCTACCACGTGGTAATCCTCTCCCGCCAGATCCCTGGCTATGGCAATTCCCAGGGAGGCCGATAGGGCCGTACAGGCGTGGCCGGCTCCGAATGCGTCGTGGGGACTCTCGGAGGGATCCGTGAAACCCGACAGGCCACCGTACTGCCGAATAGTGGCGAACCGTTCCCTGCGACCGGTGAGGAGTTTGTGGACGTAGCACTGGTGGCTCACGTCCCAGACGATCTTGTCCCGAGGGGTCTGACAAACCCGATGTAGGGCGATGGTCAACTCCACGACGCCCAGGTTGGAGGCCAGATGGCCGCCGTTCTGGGGCACTCGGTCTATCAGCTCCGCCCGGATTTCCGTCGCCAGTTGCTCCAACTGATGATGGGTCAGACTCTTCAATTGCGCCGGATCATCGATTCTCTGAAGGATTGACGCCATCGAACGCTCCGCTTCCAGTTGTGATAAGCCCCTTGGTTTCCACAGACAGGGTAAGGTGAGCGAGCCTGCAAAGGATTGCAGCCCGGGATGGGTTGCAGGCGCCCGTCAATAGCCGACAGGTTGAAATAGAGCTTTGCAGAAGATCATCGCGCGACAACTATCGTCGCCTAGCTTCTACCGCATTTTACATGCCACCGGGGACGGGCCCGGGGCGCGGTTCAGCAGGGCAAGAGATCCGGCAACCGCCGTGGGGGGTGGCATGCATCTCGCCCAAGGGACGGTACGGGGCGCGATGGCGACAGGTAGGGGAAGGCGACGAAAAGGAGCCGTGAACCCTGGGCGCGCAGCTTCCAGGGGGTGCATCGATGGAAGCGAGTGAGACTGGGCTCCCGGAACCGTCTGCAGCGCCGCCAATCCGTGGGTTGACGAGCGAAGAGGTTCGGCGGCGACGTGCACGGGGTGAGGTCAACCGGATTACCCTTCCCACCAGCCGTCCCCTCAGCGACATTCTCAAGGGCAACATCCTCACCCTTTTCAACGCTATCCTGGCGGGCGCGGCGGCGCTGTTGCTGGCGGTTGGACAGCTGCGTGACGCCTTCCTCACCAGCAGCCTGATCGTCTTCAGCGTCGGGGCCAGCACTTTCCAGGAGATCCGGGCGAAGCTGCGCCTGGAGAGGATCGCTTTGCTGGCCCGCGTCCAGGTGCGAGTCATCCGGGACGGAGCAGAGATAAGGGTCGACCCGGCCGACCTCGTGCTGGGCGACTACCTGATGCTGTCTCGGGGAGAACCGGTCGTCGTCGACGGGACCGTAGTTCTCGCCGATCAGCTGGAGGTCGACGAGTCCCTTCTGACCGGTGAGAGCGAGCCGGTGGCCAGGGGCGAGGGCGCCAGGATCCTCTCTGGCAGCTTCTGCGTGGCCGGGTCGGCCATCTACGTAGCAGAAAGGGTCGGAGAGTCAAGCTATGCCCAGCGGCTGGCCGCGGCGGCCAGGACGTATAGCTATTCACGCAGCCCCATTCAGAGGACCCTCAACCGAATACTCTGGGCGCTACTGGTGATCGTGGTCGCGGTCAGCGTGGTGCAGGCCCTGTTCTTTCTCTTTCGCGGCGCGGCCCTCGTCGATACCATACGAGCCACAGCAGTGGTGGCCACCCTGGTGCCCCAGGGGCTGCTGCTGATGTCCACCGTTGCCTACTCGGTCGGCGCGGTGCGCCTCGCCCAGGCCGGCGTCCTCGTCCAGCAGTTGAACGCCGTCGAATCGCTCAGCCATACAGACGTCCTCTGCCTCGACAAGACCGGCACCCTCACCCGCAAGCGGCTCCGTCTGGGGGAGATCGACCGGCTTGTCGATCAAGAGCCGCCGGTCGAGCGGTTGATAGCCCTGTTTGCAGCGAGCTTCCCCGAGCCAAACGCGTCCCTGCAGGCGGTCGCCACCAGCCTCCCGTCGGAGCCCTGTCCGGTTGCCACGGTCGTGCCCTTCTCCTCGGAGAGAGGATGGAGCTTGCTGACCTTCGCGGCCCCATGCCCGTTCGGCACCTTCGTGCTGGGGGCACCGGAGGTGCTGCTGAGACACTCCCGAGGGGCGGCCGGCGTGGAGGAGAGGAGCAGAAGACTGGCAGCAGCGGGGCTCAGGGTACTCCTCTTCGCGAGGGCCCCGGAACAGCCTCGCCGGCCAGGTAAGGCCGATTCCACCAGCCGCACGGCGCGCCTGCCGGAGAATCTGCAGCCCCTGGCGCTGGTCACACTGCAAGAAGAGGTGCGCCCCGACGCCGCGATGACGCTTGACTCGCTGGCACAGCAGGGCATCTCGGTTAAGGTGATCTCGGGCGACAACCCGCAGACGGTGCTGGCGATTGCCGAGAAGGCAGGTTTGCCTCACGTTGCGAGAGCGGTTTCAGGGTCCGATCTGGGCAAGCTACCCCCCGAAGCAAGGGCGCAGCTGCTGGAGCGCTCGAACGTCTTCGGTCGCATTTCTCCCCCGGAGAAGCAGGAGATCCTTCGAGGCCTGCAAGCCGGCGGACACTACGTGGCGATGATCGGCGACGGTGTCAACGACGTCCTCGCGCTGAAGCAGGCGAACGTGAGCATCGCCATGGGCAGCGGGAGCCCCGCCGCCCGTGCCGTGGCCGACATCATCCTGCTCAACGACGCCTTCGACGTGCTTCCGAGGGCGCTGAGCGAGGGGCGTCGCATCATCAACGGTATACAGCTACCG
>JAJZQR010000356.1 GCA_021806765.1 Chloroflexota bacterium
ATCTGCCGACCACTATGACGCGCATGGGAAGAACCCTCCAGGCCTATAGCTCAACGAGATCAACACCCTCCTCATCTCGCCGCCCTCCTGGGCCGGCAACAGCAGTGCGGTAAATGGCCGCCGCACGGTCTCGAGAGCCAGGATTACCTGAAGAAGCCCCGCCTCTTGTCCTGGTGAGGATCGAGCCCGGCCATGTCGGACACCAGCCCGGTCGCCAGTCTCTGAAGGCTTCTGGCCAAAGGCGAACCGGATTGAGTCTCCACCAGTGCCTCGCCCCGTAGCGCGGCCTTGACGGGACTTTCCGCACTGTAGGGCAATTCGGAGAACAGCTCTTGCCGGAGCGCCTCCTGGAACTGCTCTTTGGACAGCGCTTTGAACGGGAAGAGGTAGTTCATCAGGTAGAGCACTCGATTCCGCGGGACATGCACCACCTGATCTAAGATCCGCTGGCACTCCCGAACGTCCCGCAGGGCCGTGATCTCCGGAGAGCAGAGGAGCAGGATCCTGTCCGAGGCCTCCAGGGCACCCAGCACCGGATCGCTAAAGTAGGACTCGGTATCGATCACCACGTAGGCGAAGTGGCGGCGAAGCTGCTCGATGGCAACCCTGGCCATCTCGCCGGTCACCATCTCCCCTTCTTCGGGCCGCATAGCGCCCGCCAGCACCCTCAGGCTGCTGCTCGGGTGTACGGAAAGGTAGTAACTCATCTCCTCCAAACCCATGCCCCTCAGGGATCCCGCGGTGGTGGCCGACAGGGTGGACCTGGGGGTCAGGTTCAGAAGCAGGGTCGTGTGACTGAAGGTCAAGGAGAGGTCCAGCAGTGCTACCGAGCCCGGGTGAGCCCGGGCCAGGGCAACGGCCAGGTTCACCGCGACGGTGGTCTTCCCCACCCCTCCCTTGGGGCTGAAGACGGTGAATACCTTCCCCGATGGAGGGGTGTCCTCAGCGCCCGGCTCCGGGCGTTGCTCGGCGCCCGGCTCCGGGCGTTGCTCGGCGCTCCGCTCCGGGTGTTGCTCGGTGCTTGCCTCCACCCATTGCTCCGTGTTCCGCTGCGGGCGTTGCTCGGTACTCTGTTCTGCCCGTTGCTCGGCGCTCCACCGCGGGCGTTGCTCCGCACCCCGCTCTGCGCCCCGGGGAGTGTTTGCCGCCTGCCGCTGGGCAACCATCTTCATCGTATGGACCATCACCTGGACGTTGCGGGCCAGGTAGTCGTCGAAATCGCCCTTGTGCAGGACCAGCAGCCGGGCGTCGGCCTCCGCCCACATCGTCGCCGAATAGGGCTCGCCGGTGAGAAGCGCCATCTCACCGAAGAACTGCCCCTCGGACAGGAAGCCCATCTCCTTCTTCCGGCCGGTGGAATCGACTTGGCTGCCTTTGATCAGTCCAGACAAGAGGAAGTAGAGAGCATCCCCCGCATCGCCCTGCCGGAAGATAACTGTGTCTTTGTTGACCAGCTTTTCCTTGAGGAGGGCCGCGATCCGCGTCAGCTCCTGTTCCGACAGCTGCGCGAAGACATCCACCGACCTCAACAGATCAACGTTTCTCACTTATGTCTCCAGCACGGCGGCAATTCAGGCTTCGGCCGCCCTCAAGTGGTCCAGGATCCCTCCGAAGAGTCCTCATGGACAGGCAAAACCCATCGGAAATGGGTTATCGCCGCCTCAGCAGTGCATCATTCTATCACTTTGGCTGGCTACTGCAATAATCCAGTCTTCCCATGGCAGACTCCCGCTCGACCCGCGCCCCGGGCTTGCACAGCTGTAGCGCACCCCGAGCCCGGTTACCCCACAATGTGAGGAGGGAAAGGATAGGTGGTATCATGAGGTGTTAGGGCTGCATCACTCCAGAGATCAGGGCTCGAGATGAAGGGGTTGATCCTCACCACCATAATCCTGTCGGTGCCCCTGGCGGGGTTGGCCTACTGGATGTTCAAACCAAGGCTCCTCGTTCTGCGAGCCCGGCTGAACCGTGCCCTGAAGGTAGCGGGTATTCTGTACCTGGCCTTCATCGCCTATCGTCTCGCCACCTCCTCCGTCACCCACGAGCAGTTGCAGGTCGCAGGGCTCTCCCTGGCCTTCTTCGGCGGGGTATGGCTGGTGGCCTGGGTCGTTACCCGCGCCTTAGCCAACCGGTAGAGACGCGACATGTCGCGTCTCTACAGCGCAACTTCCCATCCGAAGCGCTGCAGCACGGGCCTGGCTCGCTCCTCCGCCCCCATCCGCCGCAGCCGCAGCCTCAGGTAGTCGACATCTACCTCCACCTTGGTCGCCAGGGCCGCGATGTCCTCCAGATCATGCTTCCCCTGCTCTGGCCCCCGCTGCAGCACGGCCTTCAGGGCGATGACATCCTCCGGCGCCAGGACCGGCACCTCCACCCCTTCGAAGGGAGCGGTGCGGACATGCCTCAACATCTCATCGTCCATCCAGTATCGGCAACTGTCGTTTCCCACTCTGACGATCAACTCACCGACAACCTCCACGGGATCCACTTCGACCTTGGAGACTTCGCCCCAGGCCGCAGTGCCGACTCTGGGGGCGCTGCCCAGCAGTTGGCCGGCACGGTCCAGATCCTCCGGTCTAATCAGCAGGTCCAGGTCCGTCGGCGGGCGATTGCCGGTGTAGAGGAAGACAGCCGCCCCCGCGGCCACTGCCCACGGGATTCCGGCCCCCTCCAGAAGTCCCTTTATCCCAGCCGTACCAAAAGACAAAATCCCCCCATCTCCTTTCCCCCATATCCAAGTAGCATTCTATCCGCCCCTCGGCGCCCCAGCAACGGCTATTCCAGCCAATCCCATTGACATGCCCTCCGACGCAAAACTATCATCGCTTCGAGCCGGAAGGGATGAGGATCGTCGGCACCTTCCGACCCCTTCCTTCAGATCCCAAGTTGATGATCCTACCAGTGAGTGCCGCTGCATGGAGGTATTGGATCGTGAGAGTATCGTGGGTCCAGGGCACGGGCAAACACACGGGGCGCCCTATGGTTATGGGGATGAGAGGGATGGTTTCCTCCGGGCATCCCCTCGCCTCGCAGGTAGCGCTGAGAACGCTGGCGGAGGGCGGCAACGTGGTGGACGCCGCCATCGCGGCCTCGGCAACCCTGGCTGTGGTTCGTCCCCACATGACCGGGATCGGTGGTGACCTCTTCTGCCTCATCTACCTGGCCCGGGAGGGACGCGTTGTGGCCATCAACTCCAGCGGACCGGCGCCCGCTGCGGCCACCATCGACTTCTTCCGGTCCCGAGGGATTCAACAGATACCGATGAATGGTCCCCTGGCAGTGGAGACTCCCGGCTGCGTCGCAGGCTGGGAGATGGCTCTCGATCGGTTCGGCACCATGCCCCTCGCTCGGCTGCTGCAGCCTGCCATCGACTACGCCGAGGGCGGTTTCCCGGTGTCCCCCCACCTGGCCCAAGCCATCGCTGAAGGCGCACAACAGTTCGCCAAGTCCCCTCACTGGATGGCCGCTTTCCTGCCCGAGGGACGGGCGCCGCGACCGGGCGAGGTGTTGAGGCTCCCCAACCTGGCCCGCACCCTCCGCGTCCTTCAGCGGGGAGGGGCGGAGGCCTTCTACCGGGGAGAGATCGCCGAGGCCCTCTCCAGCTTCATGCGGGAGCAGGGCGGCCTCCTGGGGATGGAGGATCTGGCCGGTTGCCGGGCCGAGATGTTGGAACCGCTCCAGATCAACTACCGGGGCTACACCGTCTACGAGCAACCGCCCGTCTCCCAGGGACACCTGCTGCTGCAGGAGCTGGCCATCGCCGAGGGTTTCGACCTGGCGACCCTCGGTCCCCAGTCCATCGAAGCCGTGCACCTGATGGTGGAGGCCAAGAAGCTGGCCTTCGCCGACCGGCTCCGCTATCTGGGAGACCCCGACTTCATGAAGGTACCGATGAGCCAGCTGCTCTCCAGGGAGTATGCCTCTCAACGACGGAAGGAGATCGATCTGAACCGGGCCATCGTGGCAGCAGCGCCGGGCATCGTGGCCGCCACAGGGTCGGACACCACCCACCATTGCCTGATCGACGCCGAGGGCAACGCTGTCACCATGATCCAGAGTCTCTTCAAGAGCTTCGGTTCCGGCGTGGTGGCCGGCGACACAGGGATCACCCTGAACAACCGGCTGGCCGCCTTCTTCCTGGACCCCTCCCACCCCAACGCCCTGGCCCCCGGCAAGCGCACCGCCCACACCCTCAACACCTACATGGTGTTTCGAGATGAGCGCCCCTTCCTGGTGGGAGGGACGCCGGGCGCCGACGACCAGGTGCAAGTGAACTTCCAGGTAATCTGCAACCTGATCGATCACGGCATGAGCCTGCAGGAGGCCATCGAGGCCCCCCGATGGTCCAGCGTCCCGGGGACTCTCCCGGGCGAAATGACGGATCCTTACGAACTGCGTCTGGAGAACCGCTTCCCGGACTCAGTGGTGGAGGGGCTTCGCCAGAGAGGACACTCGGTGAAGCTGGCTTCAGCCTGGGGTTTCGGGAGCGAGAGCGCCGTTATGTTGGACCCAGAGACCGGGGTGCTGTATGGCGGATCGGACCCTCGGCGGGACGGTTACGCCGCCGGCTGGTAGATCGGCTGGTTGTGGGGCATCAAGAAGGAGCCCTGGCTGTTGCCAGGGCTCCTCGATTTCCCCTTCGAGACTCAGCACGCACCCGTAATGGTCTCACACGACCCGTCCTAGCCAGCCCTTCGGCGCTGAGCGCCGTCTGTGGCGTGGTTTCACGAAGCCGGGACGCGCCTGAGCTCCACCTCGCCCTGCGCACCCAGACGGCACAGGGCCTTACCTGTCAATCTGCCAGACTCCAAAGAGGATTCTCGCACACACCGTGAAATCCCTCCTCTCGGTGGATTCGGTGAATGCCAATCCCTAGCGCCAGGGTGACCCTAGTATATGTCGGGGCTCAACTGCTTGTCAATACCCCGTATTCCGGGCTTACGCAGCGGGTGGGAGAAGGGGATCGAGGAGAGAGTAGGGGGATGTTGCCAGGAGAGGGGGCTTGGGCACGCTGGATTGGGGTTGGCGGGAGTTTTTCGAGGTGGGGGAGTGGTCGTGGTG
>JAJZQR010000357.1 GCA_021806765.1 Chloroflexota bacterium
TTCAGCCATCAGCCCTCATCGTCCATCCTCGACGATTCTACACAGTCCTGCAAGGGCAGCGCCACCAAATTGTATACTGCAGCTACTGTCATGAGCCTGTTTGCTCTCCGGCCGTCTGCTCATCAGTCGACACGCCCAAGGCCCACGGCACGATTACGGAATATGGTAAACTTCAAGACTGCCCGCCATGTTTCGGGCAGCTTCGGAGGTATTCGTGAACATTCTAAGTATGGCTGAAGACGAGGCGATCGTCTTGCGCTCGCCCAAAGAGATCGAGAAGATACGTGAGGCGGCGAAGATCGTCGTGCTCGCACTGAAAGAGCTGAAGAAGGCCGTGAAGCCAGGGGTCACCACCAGGGAACTGGACGAACTGGCCGGCAGCATCTTCCAACAGCACGGTGCCATCTCCGGATCGCTGAACTACCACGGCTACCCTGGAAACATCTGCGTGTCGCTGAACGAACAGGTGGTCCATGGGATCCGCGGTCCCCGTCAACTGCAGGAGGGCGACATCGTCAAACTGGACGTTGCCGCCTCCTACAAGGGCTACTTCGCCGACTCCACCATGACCTACCCGGTGGGGGAGGTTAAGCCGGAGGTGGCGAGGCTCTTGAAGGTCACCGAGCAGGGCCTGTGGCGGGGGATCGAGAAGGCGAGGGCGGGGAACCGCCTCTCCGACATCTCCCACGCCATCCAGCAGCACGTGGAGAGCAACGGCTTCTCCGTGGTGCGAGCCTTCGTGGGTCACGGGGTGGGCCGTAGCATGCACGAGGCCCCGCAGGTGCCCCACTTTGGGCCACCGCACCGGGGTCCTCTCCTCCGGCCGGGGATGGTGCTGGCTATCGAGCCTCAGGTCAACATGGGCACGCCCGAGATCTCCGTCCTGGACGACCATTGGACGGCGGTGACCAAGGACGGCAAATGGTCCGCCCACTTCGAGCACACCGTCGCCATCACCCCCAACGGGCCGGACGTCCTGACCCGGTGGGACCAGTGGGAATAAAGCCGTAGGGGCGACCGGCCGGTCGCCCCTACATCGGACCATGACGTAGGGTGGGGTGTTGTGCCCCGCCGCCTTCCCCCCCCGCCGCATCGCCGGCAGGAGCCGGCTCCTACAGCAGACCGCTATCCGCCAAATCCTCCAGGGCTTGATCGAAGATCTCTGCCCCCCTGCCGACCTCACTCGCAGTGTGGGCGGCGGAAAGCATCCCTCCTGCCCCCTGCAGGTCCGCCCCATGGACCAGCATACAGCGTCGCAGGGCCTCCGCTTTGGGGCCGGACCGGGCCGACTTGAGGGCTGCGGGGTCGTTGGAGCAGAGGGTGCGGTCGCAGTTCCCCAGGTGGGGACACTCCCCCAGGTAGATGTGGAACATGGAGAGATCGCCATAGACACAGCCGGAGACCCCGCGGCGGGCGAAAACATCGTTCATTTTCTTGCGCAGCGCGGACCCCAGCCTCGCCGCGCTATCCTGCGGTTCCCCCGTCGCCACGATCTTCAGGGCCGCCACCCCCGCCGCTGCCGAGATGGGATTGGCGTTGAAGGTCCCGGGGTGGGCGATCTTCCGGTAGCGGTTCCACTGGGCGTTCCCGGGCTTGAAGGTCAGGTGCTCCATGATATCGGCTCGTCCCACTACCGCCCCTCCGGGGAGTCCCCCGGCCAGGATCTTGGCCAGGGTGGTGAGATCCGGCGTTACCCCAAAGTACTGCTGCGCCCCGCCCGGGGAGTAACGAAAGCCGCTGATCACCTCGTCGAAGATCAGCACCGCCCCTTGCCGGCGGGTCAACTCCCGCAGCCACTGGAGGAAGCCCGATCGCAGCGGGACCGTGCCCCAGGAAGCCCCGGTGGGCTCCAGGATCACCCCCGCCACGTCGGGATCGCTCTCCAGGGTGCGCTCGATCCCCTCCTCGTCCCTTGGATCCAGCACCACCACCGTCTGCAGCACCGAAGGAGGAATGCCGGCCGGAGGGGCATCGAAGGGGGGCGCCTGGCCGATCTGGGCGTAGTCGTGCCAGCCGTGGAAGTGGCCGGCGAACTTGACGATCTTCTCCTTCCCCGTGAAGACCCTGGCCAGCCGCATGGCCATCAGGGTGGCCTCGGTGCCGGAGGAGGTGAACTTCACCCTCTCGGCGGAGGGCACCAGCTTCTGCACCAGCTTCCCCCACTCCAGCTCCAGCTCGGTGCAGGCGCCGGGATGGGTGGCCCTGGTCGCCTGGCTCGCCACCGCCTCCACCACCGCCGGGTGGCTGTGGCCCAGCAGCAAAGCCCCATGCCCCATCACGAAGTCGATGTACTCGTTCCCATCCACATCCCACTTGCGGGCCCCCTCGGCCCGCTGGATGTACAGGGGGAAAGGGGTCATGAAACGGCTGTCGTGCGTGATACCACTGGGGAAGACCTCCAGGGCCTCGGCATACAGCTGCGCGGAACCGGGTCGACCGTCCACATAAGGATCGACAGTGATCGGATCGCTCACGGTGGTGCCTCCTCATATTAGCTGTCAGCAGTCAGCCATCAGCCGTCGGCTTTGGGGGTAGGACACAAAGGTCAGGGGCCGGGGATCGATCCCCAGCCCCCAACACTGATCGCTGATAGCTGGTGGCTTCCTCAGGCTGTGGCGCCAGGCGGAAGGGTGCTGCTACGCACTACCGGTTTCGCCTTCCCGCTCTTGATCAGGTAGCCCTGGTGGAACCATACCGCGGCGAGGACCACGAACCCCATGAGGTCCGTCTCCCAGCCCGGCACGATCAACAACAAAGAGGCCGCGAGGAGAGGGATCCGCTGCCACCAGGGCACGAAGGTCCTCATGAAGCCGAAGAGGCCGACGCCCAGGGCGATCACCCCCAGCATTGCGGTGAAAGAGGCCTCCAGCCCGCTCAGGAAGTCATATTTCAGCAGTGTGATCTGCGGGGCATAACAGAAGACGTAGGGTATCAGGTACGCAGGAGCCGCCAGCCGGAAGGCTTGAACCCCTGTCTTGGTGGGGGGCGCGCCGGCCAAACCGGCGCCAGCCATGGCGGCCAGGGCCACCGGCGGGGTGAGGTCGGCGATGATCCCGAAGTAGAAGACGAAGAGATGAGCCGACAGGATCGGTATTCCCGCATGCACCAGGGCCGGTGCGGCGATGGTGGAGGTCACCAGGTAGTTGGCCGTGGTGGGGAGGCCCATGCCCAGGATCAGGGAGGCGATCATGGTGAAGAAGAGGGTCAGGAACAGGTCGCCACCAGACAGCATCAGGATCCCGTTTGCTATCTTGAGTCCGGCACCGGTCAGGGTAGCCGAGCCCATGATGAAGCCGATGCTGAGACAGGCGATGCTCACCCCCAGGGCATCCCGCGCGCCGTAGACGAGGGCCTCACCATACTTGATCACCTGAGGCCGTGTGCTGGACAGCGAGGCGCTAATCGCGATATTCGCGGCCATGCCAGCTACGATGAGATAGGGAGAGGCATACTGGTCTATCAGCAGATAGCCGACCACACCTATCCCGATGATATCTCGGAGGATCAGGGTAGCGGACTTCGAGGACGAGCCGCCTCGGCCTCGATTCTCTGCCAGAAGGCTACTGAAGACGACGCTGCCGAAGATGCCGGTAACCGCCGCATAGGGGGGCGTGCGACCGTTCATCAGCATGAACACGACCACCACGATGGGTAGCAGCAGGACGCCCTTCTCCTTCAGGATCTTCCTGGGGCTGGGCAGCATCCGCCTCGGGATCCCCTCCAGACCGGTGCGCTTCGCCTCCAGGTGGACACCTGTCAGTACGCCGGTGTAGTAGAGAATGGCGGGAAGGGCCGCGGCAATGATGACCTGGGAGTAAGGGATGCCCAGGATCTCCGCCATGATGAAGGCTCCGGCGCCCATGACCGGAGGCATCAGCTGGCCGCCGGTGGAGGCAGCGGCCTCCACCGCACCAGCGAAGTAGGGTCTGTACCCGATGGACTTCATCAGTGGGATGGTGAAGGATCCGGTGCCCACCACGTTGGCCACCGAGGAGCCGTTGATGGTACCCATAAGAGCGGAGGAGAACACCGCCACCTTGGCCGGGCCGCCCGAGAAGCTACCCAGCATCGCCACGGCCAGATCGATGAAGAACTGGCCGGTGCCGGTGCGCAGGAGGAAAGCCCCGAACAGGATGAACATGAAGACGTAGGTGGTGGCCACGCCGGCAGCCACCCCGAAGATCCCCTCGGTGGTCAGGTACATGTGGCTGACCACCCGTGTGAATGGGTAACCGCGGTGGCCCAGGAAGCCCGGGATGTAGGCGCCGAAGAGGGCGTACAGGATGAAGATGGCGCAGATGACGGTGAGCACGGGACCGACGGCCCGCCGGCACAACTCCAGCACCAGCAGGACGGCGATGCTCCCCATGATCAGGTCGGTCTGGCTAGGGTTACCCATGTTCTCGACGATGTTGTCGAAGTTGACGATGATGTACAGGCCCACCATCGCCGACAGCGCCATCAGGATCAGATCGTACCAGGGGGGGATCCGGCGCAGATCCAACTGACCCTTGAAGCGGGCCGGGTAGAAGGCGTAACCCAGGACGAAGACGAAGACGAAGAAGGCCGCCCGCTGGATCGGCGCGTCGAAGAAACCGAAGAATGTGGTGTACAGGTGGAACAGCGACATGGCAGCGGCGAACAGCACGAGGAAGATGCCGAAGGGTCCGGAGTACTTCCGCAAGCGGGAAGCAACGTCCAGCTTGGCCGTGATACGTTCCGCCTCCTCCTCGGAGACGCTTTCGACCAGGCGCGGTGGCGTCTGGGACATTCTCTGCCCTCCAAGTGTGAAATGGAGCTAGCCGAACTCGCAGCGGAGACCCATAACGAGATGACAACTAACGACTAACGATGCTGGGCAAGGGGCAGCGGCCAACGAGTTGGGGCCAGGCGACCCCGGGAACCGTGGATGCACAACCTCCCTGCGGAAGCGTCGCGATTATACCATCTACTGTGAGGATTACAAGGTACTGATAATCACAGGCTAATCCAGGATCCTCTTCGCGACGCATTGCGGTACCCTCAACGCAGCAGCACGGCGATCCTGGGACGGCTGGCGA